>DPJP01000357.1:0-5271 GCA_003542955.1 Armatimonadota bacterium | reverse complement strand
AACGGGCAGTCGTTTCTGCTCGAGAGCGTGGCCGGCAGTGAGACCGTCGCCCGCTTCTCCTACCTCGGCTGCGCCCCCTATCAGTCGCTCCGGTCCGAGGGCCACACCGTCACGATCACGACCGGCGGCGCCGAGCAGAGGCGTGAGTTGGCCGACGGCGAAGACCCCCTCGATGTAGTCAAGTCGCTGATGNNTGATGGGGCGCTACACGTTCGTCCCGCCCGGAACCCCGGACCGCTTCTATGGCGGCGCCGTCGGGTACCTCGCCTATGACATGGTCCGCTTCTTCGAGAAGCTCCCTCAAGAGAACCCCGACGACCTCAACCTCCCCGAGTGCCAGTTGCAGTTCACCGACACGCTGGTCATCTTCGACCACGTGCTCAATCGCATGCGCGTGGTCGCCAACGCATTCATCGACGGGGACCCGCAGCAGGCCTACTGGGAGGCGATCGGGCGCATTGACCGGCTCGTCAGCGCGCTCAACCAGCCGCTGCCGGAGCAGCGACGCGAGCGTCACGTGCCCCGAATCCCGGATGATCCCTCGGCGATGAAGTCCACTATGACCCGCGCCCAGCACCGGGAGGCCGTCCTCAAGGCCAAGGAGTACATCGCCGCCGGCGATGCCATTCAGGTGGTCGTATCGCACCGGCTCTCGGCCGAGTTGGACATGCCGCCGTTTGACCTCTACCGCGCCCTGCGTGCCATCAACCCGTCTCCCTACATGTACTACCTGACCTTCGGCGACACACAGATCATCGGCGCCTCTCCCGAGCTGCTGGTGCGGGTCGAGGATGGACAGGTCGTGACGCGCCCGATTGCCGGCACGCGGCGTCGTGGCAAGACGCCGGAGGAGGACGCGGAGCTTGCCGCCGACCTGCTGGCCGACGAGAAGGAGTGCGCGGAGCACATCATGCTCGTCGACCTCCATCGCAACGATATCGGCCGCGTGTGCACGCCCGGTACCGTCCAGGTCGACAGGCTGATGGAGGTCGAGCAATACAGCCACGTGATGCACATCGTCAGTAACGTCATTGGCGAGTTGGCCGATGACGCCGACCCCTACGACGTGCTGCGCGCGGTCTTTCCGGCCGGCACCGTCAGTGGGGCGCCCAAGATCCGCGCAATGGAGATCATCGAAGAAGTCGAGCCGGTCCGGCGCGGGCCGTACGCAGGGGTCATCGGCTACTTCAGCTTCTCCGGCGCGATGGATACCTGCATCACGCTGCGGACCATAGTCGGCAAAGCCGGCACCTACCACTTCCAGGCCGGGGGCGGCATCGTCGCCGACTCGGTTCCCGAGAACGAGTACCAGGAGACGCTGCTGAAAATCGGCGCTCTGCTCGACTCCGCAAGACTGGCTGAGAAGGGTTTCCACTAGGCTCCAGAGCGGGCAACGCGAGAACACGGAGGCGATATGCTGATGATCATGCTCATCGACAACTACGACTCGTTTACATACAACCTGTTTCAGTACCTGGCCGAGCTGGGGGCGGAGGTCCTCGTGCACCGCAATGATGCGCTGGGTGTGGATGATGCCATGGCGGCCCGACCCAATGGGATCGTCATCTCTCCGGGGCCGTGCACCCCGAACGAGGCCGGCATCTGCTGCGACCTGATACGGGCGGCCGCCGGGCGCATCCCGGTGCTCGGCGTGTGCCTGGGGCACCAGTGTATCGGGCAGGTCTTCGGTGGCGAGATCGTCCGCGCGCCCAGGCTCATGCACGGCAAGACGTCCGAAATCCACCACGACGGCCGCGGCGTGTTCGCGGGGGTACCGAGTCCCTTCACCGCCGTCCGCTACCACTCGCTCGTGATAGAGCCTGCATCAATGCCGGAGTGTCTCGAGCTGACCGCGCGCACGGACATGGATGAGATCATGGGGGTGCGCCATCGCGAGTACGCCGTCGAGGGTGTGCAGTTCCACCCGGAGTCAATTCTGACCGAGCACGGCAAGCAGTTGCTGGCCAACTACCTCAGTACCACCGGCGAGCCGACGGCGTGCGCCGCGGCCGTCCAGGGAGGCGCGTGAAGATGCTCAAGCAGGCCATCGAGCAATTGATTGCAGGCGAGCAGCTCTCGACGGAGCAGGCTGCCGAAGCGATGCGCGACATCATGGCCGGGCAGGCTTCGGACGCCGAGATCGGCGGCTTCCTGGTGGCCATGCGCATGCGCGTGGAGACACCCGAGCAGATCGAGGGCTTCGCGCGTGTCATGCGTGAGAACTGCATCCCGATCCGCGCCCGCAGCGAGGACCTCGTCGACACCTGCGGGACCGGTGGGGATCGTCTGCAGACATTCAACATCTCGACGCTGGCCGGGATCGTGGCGGCGGGCGCCGGGGCCAGGGTCGCCAAGCACGGGAATCGCTCAGTGTCATCCAGGTGCGGCAGCGCCGACGTGCTCGCGGAGCTGGGTGTCAACATCGACTGCACGCCGGAGCAGGTCGCCGACTGCATCGACGATTGCGGTATCGGCTTCCTGTTTGCCCCGAACCTGCACCCGGCCATGAGGTACGCAATCGGCCCGCGTCGGAGTCTCGGGATCAGGACGGTGTTCAATGTCCTCGGTCCGCTGACCAACCCCGCCGGCGCTTCGCGACAGCTGCTGGGTGTTTTCGGGCCCGACCTGACTGAAACGCTGGCGGAGACGCTCGGTCGGCTGGGCTCGGTGCATGCACTCGTCGTGCATGGCCTCGACGGGCTCGACGAGCTGTCGACGCTCGGGGTTACGCAGGTCTCCGAGCTTCGCGACGGGCGCCTGAACACATACGAACTGACGCCCGAGCAGTTCGGGTTTGAGCGTGTCAGCGCCGCTGACATCGCGGGTGGCGAGCCGGCGGAGAACGCCGCCATTGCCCTCGCGGTGCTCGAAGCTACACCCGGCCCGCATCGCGACATCGTGATCTACAATGCGGGAGCGGCGATCTACGTCAGCGGGCATGCCACCTCGATCGACGAGGGCATCACACTGGCGGCGCGGAGTATCGACGACGGGGCGGCGATGGGGATTCTGAAACGTCTACGGGCTCTGAGTGGGCGCGGGTCGGAGGGTGATGGCGATGTCGATACTCACTGAGATGGTTCGGAGCACCGAGCGCCGACTGAGCAGAGTGATCACCGCTCACTCGGTGGCCGACACGCGCAATCGGGCGCTCGATACGCCGCCGCCCCCAGACATGATTGCCGCGCTCGAAGGCGGAGATGTCGCCGTCATCGCGGAGATCAAGCGTCGCAGTCCCTCGCAGGGAGCCATCAACCCCGACCTTGACGTCGGGCGGACTGCGACGGCGTACCGCCACGCAGGTGCGCGCGCAATCAGTGTACTGACCGAGCCCGAGTACTTCGGGGGCGATATCGATGACCTGCGGGAGGCCGCCCGCGCGGTGGACCTGCCACTCTTGCGCAAGGACTTCATTATCTCGCCCTACCAGGTGTACGAAGCCCGCGCAGCGGGTGCCGCGGCCGTGCTGCTCGTCGTCGGGGCGGTGTATCCGGCGATGCTCAAGAGCATGCTCGAGCTGACACATCAACTGCGCATGTGCGCGCTGGTCGAGGTGCACTCGCACGCGGAGCTGGACCTTGCCCTGGGAACGGGGGCGCGCCTGATCGGCATCAACAACAGGAACCTGAACACCATGGAAGTCAGCCTCGAGACCTTCGGCGATCTTGCCCCAAGAGTGCCCTCGGACCGGCTGCTTGTGAGCGAGAGCGGCATCCGTTCGCGCGACGATGTCGAGTACGTCGCGACGATGGGAGCCGATGCCGTTCTGGTGGGCACCAGCGTCGTCGGCTCAGCCGAGCCCGGCGGGGCCGTGGCGGAACTCGTCGGCGTCAGCCGCCGCGGGCGCACCCGGGGGCGCGAGGAGGAAGTGACCCCGCAACGCATCGACGCCACGTCCGGAGGGTGGGGATTGCCGTGACACTGCCCGTCCGAGCCGCATACAGCCAGTCGCAGCGAACCGCAACGACGGGGAGAGCACGACATCCCCATGGAGGTGCATGAGATTGCCGTCGACCACTACACGACCGGGCCGCTTCGGTCACTTTGGGGGCCAGTACGTGCCCGAGAGCCTGATGGCGGCGCTGGAAGAACTTGATGATGCCTATAGCGCGGCCAAAGCCGACCCATCATTTGACCGCGAGTTGCAGGATCACTACCGCAATTACGCGGGACGCCCCAGTCTGCTCTACAGGGCGGACAGGCTCTCGGAGGAGGTCGGCTGCAGGGTCTACCTCAAGCGCGAGGACCTCAACCATACCGGCTCGCACAAGATCAACAACACCATCGGCCAGGCACTGCTCGCGCGCCGCATGGGCAAGTCGAAGATCATCGCCGAGACCGGTGCCGGGCAGCACGGTGTCGCCACCGCTACCGTCGCCGCGCTCTTCGGCATGGAGTGCGCCGTGTTCATGGGCGAGGAAGACATCCGGCGCCAGGCGCCCAACGTCTTCCGCATGAAAATTCTGGGCGCGGAAGTGGTGCCGGTGAAAAGCGGAACGGCCACGCTCAAAGACGCCATGAACGAAGCCATGCGCTACTGGGTGGGCAGCGTCCGCGACACGTTCTACATCATCGGTACGACTGCCGGGCCGCACCCCTATCCCATGATGGTGCGCAATTTCCAGTCGGTCATCGGCCGGGAAATCAAGCGGCAGCTCGCGCACCGGGAAGGACGGGGGCCGGATGCGCTGGTGGCCTGCGTGGGCGGCGGCTCCAACGCCATNNTCATGGGCGAGGAAGACATCCGCAGACAGGCCCTCAACGTATTCAGGATGCGCCTGCTCGGGAGCGAGGTTATTCCGGTGACCTCCGGCAGAGGCACGCTCAAGGACGCCATGAATGACGCGATGCGCTACTGGATGGCCAATTGCGATGACACGCACTATGTGATCGGGAGTGTCGGTGGGCCCCATCCATACCCGGTCATGGTCAGAGACTTCCAGGCGGTGATCGGCCGCGAGGCGCGGCAGCAGTGTCTCGAGGCCGAGGGCCGCCTGCCGACGCACGNNTGGGCGGCGGCTCCAACGCCATGGGCACGTTTTATCCCTTCCGCAACGATCCGGCCGTAAAAATGTTCGGCGTCGAAGCGGCAGGCCGCGGCCTTGCCACGTCCGAGCATTCCGCCAGCATCAGCGGCGGCAAGATCGGCGTCCTGCACGGCAACAAAACCTATCTCCTGCAGGACGAACACGGCCAGGTGCGCGACGCGTATTCCATCGCCGCCGGCCTCGACTATCCCGGCGTGGGGCCGGAGCACGCCTACTTTGCCGC
>DPJP01000504.1:27590-31591 GCA_003542955.1 Armatimonadota bacterium | reverse complement strand
TCCCTGGCATTCCAGACGCTCTACGGGCTCCTGGAGAGCAACGCGGGCTTCGCGTGCTCCCGCGCCTTCGCTCCGCAGGCGGCAGGCTCGAACGCCCAGGGCGGCTGCCTGCTCATCGGGAGCGATGGGCCACTTGCGGCGATCGACCTGGTTGCGGTGACCACATCGTATGAGCTGGATTGGCTGCATCTGCCCCGCTGCCTTGCCGCGGGTGGGGTCGCGCCGTTGCGGCGGGATCGTGACGCAGCCGCCCCGTTTCTGCTCGGCGGCGGACCCTGCTTCACGGCCAATCCGGCACCCGTACTCGACCTCTTCGACGCCGTCTACATCGGAGAGATCGAGCCCGCCCTCCCGGACCTGCGCGGCCTGCACAACATCCCGAGGGCACAGTGGCGCGAGTACCTGGCGCAACGCCCGGGCTTCCTGGTGCCCGGGATCACGGTCGAGCCCGTGCGCCGTGTCTGCCTGCGGGACCTCTCCGAGTTCACCACGGCCACGGTGGTGCTGACGCCGCACACGGAGTTCTCCGACAGCTTCGTCGTCGAGCTGGGTCGCGGCTGCGGGCGGGCTTGCAGCTTCTGCATGGCTGGAGCGCTGTACCGCCCCCTCCGCTACCGCACGCCGGCGCAGATACTCGCGGCAGTCGATACGGCCATGGCCCACACTGACCGCATTGGACTGCTTTCCGCATCCGTGACCGACTACCCCGGCCTGGATGAGCTGTGCGCAGGGTTGCAGCGCCTGCGGCCGCTGCCATCGGTGTCGGCCTCCTCCATGCGGGCGGATGGGGATAACAGGGCGCTCTACGAGCTGCTGGCCGCCTCCGGCCAGCGCACCGTCACGTTCGCCCCGGAGACGGGCACGGAGCGCCTGCGCATGGCGGTGCGTAAGCAGTTGACCGACGAGCAGTTGCGCGAGGGCATCGCGCAGGCGGTCGCGGCGGGGCTTCATACCATCAAGCTCTACTTCATGACAGGGCTGCCGGACGAGACTGAGGCGGACCTCGAGGCGATCCCGCGCCTGGTCGAGTCGCTGGTCGCCGAGTTTTCCTCCTGCACCTGGTCGGTGGGTGTGCAACCGTTTGTGCCCAAACCCCACACGTGCCTCGAGCGCGCCCGCACACCCGACATCCGCACCATGCGCGAACACTTGAAGACGCTCGACGTCGCGTTGCGGAGCGTGCCCGGCGTGACCGCGCAAGCCGCCTCGGCGCGGTGGTCGGCGGTGCAGACGGCGCTCTCACGCGGGGATAGCCGGCTCGGGGAGGCGATCGTCGAGGCGAGCCTGCGCGGCGCGGACTTCTCCGCCCTGCGGCGACTGTTCGCGGATGCGGGGCATGAGTTGGACGCGATGTGCGCGCCGATGGCCGATGACGCCGCGCGCCCGTGGGACATCGTCGTGCCGACGTGTGCCGACGCGGTGGGAGCCTGAGCCATGTACGCCTACGTGCTGGCAGCCCCGCACTTCCACCTCGGCCTGGCACAGGCTGAGTTCTGCGCCTTCACCGGCTGCACGACGACGGGTCGCATCGGGTTGGCTCCGGTGGCGGTGGACATCTCGCGGGCGGCATTCATCTCGTCGTGTGTCCACGTTGCCGCGGCGGGAACAAGTCTCGACGAGGTATGCGCGGATGCGCGGGCGAAAGGACTGGCCTGGGAGGGCTTCCACATCCAGACCTTCTGCCCCGGTGAGGGCTCGCTGTTCACCTCACTGGAGCCCATCATCCGGGCCGCCGACGCTATTGCGGGACGCCCGAATCTCAGCAGCCCGCGCGTGCGGCTGGCGCTGATAGTCTCGGGCGACCTGTGGGCGCTCGGGCCGATCATCAGCACCTATCGCTCGGACTGGCCCGCGCACGAGCGGCGTCCGCACTTCTTCTCAGGCTCGCTGCCGACGCGCTTTTCACGCGCGATGGTGAACCTGGTTGCGTCACCGGGTAATACGCTCATCGACCCGTGCTGCGGCGTGGGGGTGGCGCTGATCGAGGCGCTCGCATGCGGTGTCGAGGCCTACGGGTGTGACATCAACCCGCGCATGGCGGCGCAGGCGGCGGAGAACCTGGTCAGCCTGGGGCTTCCGCAGCGGGTGTTCGTCGCCGACGCGCGCGGCATCGGAGGCCGCTATGACGCCGCCGTGCTCGATCTCCCCTACGGCCGCAACGTGGGCGTCGGCAAGGGGCTCTACGGCGACCTGCTGGGGACACTGCGCACCATCACCCGGCGCGGCGCGATTGTCGCGGCAAGGGACCTCTCGGGCGAACTCGAGGAAGTCTTCGGCTTTGGTGTAGTCCACCACGTCGAGGTCCCTAAGACGACGATGGTGCGGCATCTGCACGTGGTCGCCGCCGTCGAGTAAGCGGCCGACTGAGAGACCAGCCATATACGACGGCGATACAATCGGAGGGCGCGCATGGAGCTTGCCCGAACAGACTTCGCACGGTTGACCGAGGCGCTGGGTGAGAACACGCGCACGGTGATCCCGTTTCACTTTCTCAAGCACGATGGCGCGCGGGCCTGGGCGGATGAGAGGTTCGAGAACGCGGTGATCTTCANNTGGCGTTCGTATATGGTGATGATGCCGAGTGGCAGGTCGAGTTGCTGGGGGGGCTCGAGTGGCTGGGGATGTACTGGTGCCCGACGAACACGGTCCAGAGTATCCATCGTGCCGTCGAGGGCAAGGCGCCCGGCGCAAGCATCCTCGAGCCCGACATCCAGCGGACGGTGCACAGACACGTCCACATTCCCCCGCCCGCGGGAGTTGATATCAGGCGCCTGTCACAGGCAGACCTGCCCGCGATCGAGGCGTCTGGTGAGGAACTCCGCTGGCTGAGCAACGGCTGGCTGCGGAGCTGGGAGGTGCTGCTGGAGGGCGGCATCCTGGTCGGCGCGCTGCTCGACGGGCGCATGGTCTCGGGAGCGGTGACCTTCGCCAGGGCCGAGCGGCTTGACGACATCGGCGTGGCCACGGCATCCGAGCAGCAGCGACGGGGCTTGAGCAGCGCGTGCGCGTCGGCGATGGTCGCGGAGATACTGGCGGAAAGCCGGCAGCCGGTCTGGACGGTGTTCTGCAGCAACACGCCCTCGGTGCGCGTATCTGAGAAGCTCGGGTTCGCGACACAGACTGAGTGTGTGGTCATTCGCGAGAAGCCGCAGGAGTAGAGGGCAACGGCCGGGGTCGGGGCGGTATCCAGCACAGAAGGAGAGGTGTCTGCAGATGCGGATTGTCGACATCACGGGGCCGATCTATGACGGAATGTGGTCGTATCCGGAGCCATATCCGCCCGTCGTCATCGAGGAGCTGCCAATCCCGGAGTGGATCGAGTACCCGACCTACTCGTGGAGCTTCAGCTTCGGCTGCCAGAGCGGCAGCTACCTGGAGACGTCTCTGCACGTCGACCGCAACGGTCCGCCGGTGGTCGATGTGCCGATCGAGGACCTCTTCATGCGCCCGGCGGCGGTGATCAAGATCGACGTCGAGCCGCTGGGGCGCATCGAGGTTGAGCAGCTCATGGAGGCCGCGCCGGACATCCAGCCGGGCGATGCGCTGATCGTCTCGACCGGCTGGGGGCGGAGGTGGCGGGAGGCCGACTTCGTGGACAACTGCCCGTACTTCAGCCATGACGCGATGTACTGGCTGCTGGACCATGAGCCGTTCATCTTCTCAGCCGACATGCCTCGTTTCGACTCGTGGGCCGATCCGCAGGAGTTCTTCGGGCGCTTCTTCGAGCAGGGGGTCCTGCTGCTCGCGCCGATGTGCAACCTCGAGCAGATTGGAGCGGACCGGGGACATATCGTCGCGCTGCCTCTGAAGGTCGAGCAGGCCTGCGCGGCGCCGTGCCGGACGCTCTTCATCGAGGGCTGGTCGGGGTGATGCCGAGTGCTCCTGCTCCTGTTTGACTACATTGGGACGCTGGCGTTCGCGGTATCCGGCGCGCTCAAGGGCGTCCGCAGCGGCATGGATGCCTTCGGGGTCGCGGTGCTTGCGACGGTGACGGCCATCGG
>DPJP01000504.1:10339-27581 GCA_003542955.1 Armatimonadota bacterium | reverse complement strand
CCTGCCGATCTTCTGGCTGAAGAACAGCACATACGTGCTGATCTCCGTGTCGGCGGCGCTGGTAGTGTTCTTGCTCTTCCGGCTAGTAGAGCGGACCGAGCGCGTGCTGCTGGTCTTCGACGCGATCGGGCTGGGCGTCTTCACGGCCATCGGCGCAATGAAGGCCCACGACGCGCACCTGACCATCGTCGGCGTTGTGACGATGGGGCTGTTGACGGGCATCGGGGGTGGGGTAATCCGCGATGTGCTCTCGCGGGAGGTGCCGGTGGTGCTGCGCGAGGAGGTCTACGCGTCCGCGTCGATTGCCGGTGGACTGGTCTACGCCCTGCTCACGCGCCTGGAGGTGATCCAGACGGTGGCGGTGGGCGGGGCCATCGCGGTGACGATCGTGATCAGGCTGATGAGCATCTGGTTCCGCTGGCAGTTGCCGCGCATTCCCCTGCGCGGCGCTGCCCGGAACAACTGAGTTGCAGACGATGCCCGGCATACAGCCGGGGACCCTCGGACCCATCAACGCAGTGAGGTGAGAACACCCATGAAGGTCGTGTGTCTGCAGAGCAGCCCCCATATGACCGGCAATACGGCCACGGCGCTGGAGTGGTTGATGGACGAAACTCGGGCCGCGGGGCATGACGTGGAGCGCTTCGATCTCGCGAACATGCAGATAGCGCCGTGCAGGGGCTGCTTCATGTGCCAGAGAGACCCGAGTGTGCTGGAGTGCGCGATGAAGGACGAGGGGCTCACGCTTCTGGGGAAGATGGCGGCAGCCGACGCCGTCATCTATGCGACGCCGCTGTACTGCTGGAGCTTCACGGCGCAGGCCCAGCTACTGCTGGACCGGCACCTGTGCCTGGTGACGGGCTTCACGGATCCGGCGAGGAAGGCCTCGCACGTGTCCGGCAAGCGGGCGGCGCTGCTGGCGACATGCGGCGGACCGAAGGGCGAGGGCAACACCGACACGCTGTCGACGATCTTCGAGCGGCTGGCCGACTTCTGCGATTACCAGTTCGCCGGCGAGCTGATCCTCGACCTCTGCACGAGCCCCAATGCGCTGGGCGCCGAGCACGAGCGTGTGGTGCGGGAGTTCGCCCGAGGCCTGCTCGCGTAGAGCCTGTCGCCTGCGGCGATAGCCCGGAACCAGAACGGGGAACCCATCAGTCGACGGGTTCCCCGTTGGCGTCAGACGGACATTGCGCTCAGAACGGCGTCTCCATCGCGCGCGGCGGACAGACCGGCACACAGAGCTCGCACGCGATGCACTTGTCCGGATCGAAAACCACGTGACGGGTATCCGGCTCCATCGCCAGCGCGTGTGTCGGGCAGATAGTGATGCAGGCCCCACACTCCGTGCACCGGTCGTCGTTGCGGGTGACTTCCTTCTCGAGCGGCTCGATGCGGACGCCCTTCTGTTGCACCTCGTCCAGAGCGGCCGCAAGCTTGCTCTCATCGCCCTCGAGCACCAGGATCATGAGGCCTTCCTGCTTGGGCGTAATCGAGGCCCGCAGGATGTTGAACTCGAGGTCATATACGCGCACCAGTCGCGAGATGATCGGCTCATCGATCATCGTCTGCGGGAAGTGCATGACGATTCTGCGTGTAGCCATCTAGCGTGCACCTCCTCCATTGTTGACCGGGCGCTCCTTGATGCGCTTGAAGCCCTGACCGGAGTCGGCCGACGGGATGAGTTGCGTCGGCTCACCGAGGAGGAACTCGCCTGCGAGTATCCACTCCTTCAGTGTTGTGGCGATCTCGACGGCGCGCACGTAGCTCGACAGCGGCGCCGTGGGTACCGACTTGCCCTCGACCTCGATCGAGCCGCTCTTGAGTTGGGCGTAGCTGACGTGCCCGAGCGCGCCCCCCTCGTTGTAGGGGTAGTTGCGGCTGTAGTCGAGGATCGGCGCGACGATCTCGTCGTCCCTGACGGCGGTGTAGCGGGCCATGTCGACATCCAGGATCGGGATGGGCACGCCGACGCCAAGCGAGAGCGACACGCCGTAGCCGTACATACTCACTCCCGCCACATAGCGAGTGCTCATCTGCTTCATGTCGCCGACGAGACCGAGCGTGCCGGCTCCGCCCATCGGGACACCGTTGCCGGAGCGCGCCTCCGTCGGGTTGTGCTGGGTGCCCTCGAAGTAGACGTAGCCGACGCCTCCGCCGAGGAACACGCGCGTGCCGATGCCGATTGTGCGGTAGTACGGGTCGTTGAGCAGCGGGCTGAGTTGCCCGGCCGAGCAGTACGTGGCAGAGCCGAGGTCGGCCTGCAGCACACCCATATAGGTGTAGATGTCCCGGTCCGGGTTCAGGTTGATCGCAACGCCGTAGTTCTGATACGCGTTGCGCGGGTTGAGCAGGTAAGCCTGGTTGAGGTCCTCGATGTTGATGAGTGTGTCGAGCTTGCGGCGCGGGTAGCAGTCGGTGCCGTAGGAATCGGCAACCATCCGCACATCCCTGCCGTCGATGAGTTCCTCGATCACGTGCGCCCCGCCGTAGTTGAACAGCCCCGGATGGTCGCGATTGGCCGGATCATTCTCCGGGATCGCGGTGGCGCCGATGAACACATCGACTGCCGCGATGCCGCTGTAGGCGGGCACCTCGTTCAGCCAGACGTTCTGGTAGCGCATCCGCGGAGTCGTGTGACCGGTGTTGAGCATCGCGCCGGATGAACACATCGGGCCGAAGGTGCCGGTGGTGACCACATCCACGTGCTCGGCCGCCTTCTCGACACCGTCCTCGGCGACAACGTCTATCATCTCTTCGGCGGTGACCACAACGGCCTCACCGGCTCTGATCTTCTCGTTGATCTCGGCATACGTCTTGGGCAATGCTATCGACCTCCTGCCGGCCGCGTCCCGCGGGCGGGACAGAGAAGCAGCTGTGCGGCCGGATGTGTGTGCGGTCTGGCGGTGCAGCGGCAGGCTGTTTCGCGCCGGCGGTTCCGGCGCCGTGGCATCGCCATAGGCATCACCCACAGATACGGATGGCCGGTTGCCAACATCATCTTCTCATCCCTCCTTTACGGGGTCCGCATCGCCGGCCCGACCGGGCGGCGCGTCCGGGTTCGCGGCCAGGGGCACGACTTCGAGTTCGCCCCATGTGCCGAAGGTCTCATCAACGATCACGGCGGCATGGATGATGCCGTCGACAGTTCGTACCCAATCGAGCGCCGCCTGTATGTCGGCGGCGGTCTTGACGCGGTTGCCCAGGGCGGTCGCGGCAGCGTCTGCCAGCGCCGCGTCAGGGCTCACAACGGTCGCGGCGTCGGCCCTGCCCATGCTGTACGAGTGCCCGACAGTGCCCGACGATGTGCACACACCGAAGGTCCCTGGGCCGATGCGCAGCCCGAGTCTCATGCTCAGAGACGATGAGCCGGCGAAAATGCTCACTACTCGCGGCACCTTTGTGCACAGGAAGATGTCGCCGCCATTCTCGATGATCACCTGGGTGGAGTGCTCGAGAAGCCCCCGCCCGACATACTCGGACACCGCTCCGGCAACGGCCGCCATGGGGCCGGTATCCGTCCTCAAGGCCGCCTGGTGCATCCAGCGCACCACCGGCGCCTCCTCGGCAAGGTGCGCCTCCGGGTCGTCAAGTGGACGCATGCTCCGGCGGAACTCCGGGTATGCCGTGATGTGGTCAAGAAGCTGCCTGCGCGCGTTGTGGACGAGTTCGCTGGTCAACTCCACAAGCCGCCTGTCGGCCATCACCATCAGGTCGGTCTGCTCAACCTGGACATCGAACGAGACGAGGCCTGTGGGCTGCACACACGCCCTGTATTCACGCGGCTCGAACATCGGTCTGTCCCCTGTCATTCCCGCGCACGAAAACGGGCGCCGCTTCACGTCCGCAGCGCCTCGCTGGATGGAGTCAGCACAATTATAGCGCGGCCCGAGCAGCTATTCAAGCATCAGCCGCGGGCAAGGGGCGCACCCGGGCAAATCCAGGGAAGCGGCCCGGAGATGAGCGCGTACGCTCAGTAGGCGCCACGCCCTGTCAGCACAGCCGGGACGGTCTTCACGAGGAGCGTCAGATCGAGCATGAGCGAGCGCGTCTCGACATACTCGACATCCATGCGCATCCACTCATCGAAGGTTACATCACTGCGCCCCTGGACCTGCCAGATACACGTGAGGCCCGGCTTGACCTCGAAGCGCTTCCGATGCCACTCCTGGTAGTCGGCGGCCTCCTCCGGCACAACCGGCCGCGGGCCGACGAGGCTCATTGTCCCCATGAGCACATGCCACAACTGCGGCAACTCGTCGATGCTGTACTTGCGGATGAAGCGCCCGATGGGGGTGATCCGCGGGTCGTTTTTCATCTNNTTGAAGGCGGGCCCGGTTGCCTCGTTCTGCTCCATCAACTGCTGCTTGAGCCTGTCGGCATCCTGACGCATCGAGCGGAACTTGAGCATCTCGAACAGCTCGCCCATGTGGCCGACGCGCTTCTGGCGGAAGAACACGGGCCCCGGGGATGTGAGCTTGATCGCGATTGCGACGCCGACCAGGAGGGGGGCAAGCATGAGCAACGCGCCGGATGCACCGATGATGTCGATGGCGCGCTTGGTAAGCAGGTAGGCCCGCTGCCCGATGCTGATCTCCTCGGCCTGCGTCATTGTCTGGCCGCCGGTGATGTCGATGAGTGTGTTCATGGTACCGCTACTATAGGGTACCACACCTCAGGAAATGGTCAATTGAATGTAAACGAGTCATCAAATCATCTGGAGGACGGCAGGGACGAGGGNNGATCAAAGCCCCGACCCCGGCCGTTGACCCTCTCGCACCTGGCCACTTCTCCACTCCTCCGCCAGAATCTCAGAATCTCAAGAATCTCAGAATCTCACGTCTCACAGATTCTGACGTTACTGATGCGTGGCTTCTATGGCGATGGTGCCACTAAGGTCCGCCGAATACGGCTTTTCTGCGTAGTTGGTATGGTATCCCCGGAACTCGCGTCCCGAATCCTGCGCCGGGTTGCTCGGATGCGTGACAAAACGTGCATGCGTGATAACTTGATAATATGATAGAAGCCAACGGGCTCAGGGCCTCGTACGATTGCCGCTTTTATCAAGGCTCCCTGCGAAGCCGGTATCCGAGCCAGAGACAGGTCCCGCAGCCCCGCTCTCGCACTGAAGAGGTCCGCGCACCGTTTCGCTATCGCCATGGCTGTATATCGGCTCCCCGATCTGCTGCAGGAATGCCGAATTGTGAAACTGTGAGGAAATGAGGATTTGAGGAAAACCAACGCGCTCAGGGGATCGTGGCCTTCGGCAGTTCCCTCAATGAAATGACGAACTAACCGGATGGCGGTAGAGGAGCAGACCGCGTAGCATGCAGGTGGTGCGCCCGGGGACTGCCACCCATCCGGCCCTTCCGCTTCGACTGAAGCCCGTCCTACTGCATCCGGATGGGTCGGTGTTGCCGGGGACTGCCACCCATCCGGCCCTTCCGCCTCGACTGAGGCCCGGCCGATTGCACCCGGATGGGTCGCTGTCCCCGATTCACTGTGTGTGATCGGCATTGGGGACAGCGACCTGCTTCGGTGCAGACTGAATCCCCTCCAGCGATGCGGATGGCGCGTTCGTCCGCCTGCGTCCCGCAGGCGCGGGACTACGGCGGGACCTTGGGGTGGCAGTCCCCGAATGGCCGTCAGTAGAACAGCCGCTCCCACCACTGCGGGCCGCGGTCGCGGGCGGGCGCTTCGACCTTGAAGGTCGCCGCGTCGAACACGCCCCTGGTCCAGCCGATGTACGGGTCCGCGAGCCGCATGGTCACGATCGTCACATCCAGCGGGTCCAGCCACATATAGATGCCCGGCTGCGCGAGCGTCTTCGCCCGTTCGGACAGCCGGAAGGTGTGCATGAACTCCGTCCGCACAAACTCGCCGTCGCGGCAGAGCCGTGTGCACTTGACTGTGGCCGGCTGCGAGCGCAGGCCGACGGCCACATCCAGCGGCTGCAGGCTGTTGTTATAGATGACCAGGATGCCCTCCTCCCCGCGCAGGAAGGGCATGTAAGTCACGAGTGCATCTGAGCGCGGGGACATCGTCTCAGTGGCGCCGAGCGCCACCACCGGCTCGGACCCGCTCAGTTCGGCGCTGAGCACCTGCGCCATGCGCATGACCGGGTCGTCCGCGGCCGTAGCCATGGAGGCATCCAGCAGCACCGCGCCGGCACGCGCATAGAAGGCAGCCGTCATCGCCCGCGCGAGCTTCAGCGCGTCGATGCGTCGATCCCCCGACGGCATCGCCGACAGCCCCGAGACCGACAGCGGCAGGTCGAGGCCGGCCTCCGTTGCAGCCGTACGCACGCCGCTCAGGTCGCAGCCGGCATTCACGCCGGTCCAGTAGCTCGCCGGCCCCGCGAAGGGCGTTCCGTCGAGCGTGGCCCCGAGAACGGTTGCGCCGGGCAGGGCCGGGGGCGCCACCACGAGGCTCTTGAGCGAGGCATCCGCTCCCACTCCCGCACAGCCCTGCAGGTCGACGGCGGCGGCCCATTGCTCATCGGCGAACCGCAGCCCCGCGCCGTTCTCACCACTCACGAGGCCAAGGCGGGGGCTGTGGAGATTGGGGGCGTAGTGATGGGTGAAGAGAAGTCCCGCGAGTTGCCAGAGCGCCGCCCGCTTCTGCTCGGCGGTTGCCTCCGCGGCGACATGCGGGGCCCAACCGAGACGAGAGCCGGCGCCCTCGGGCGTCATCATCGAGGCGTCGAGCGCGGGCACTGCGCCATCGGCCGGATGGAGCAGGTACTCGCATGCCCCGCCGTCGGCGGCAAGCAGCGCTTGCACGGCGGCCGCCTCTGTCGACGGCGGCAGTGCGTGCAGACCCAGCCCACCGCGGGCGGCCGCGATCAGTTCGTCGGCCGTGGGCAGGGCATCCGCGGATGCCCAACTCAGCCCCGTCGTCGGGTAGGCCGGCCTGGTATGGACCAGCACCGGGGCGGAGACCGCCTCGTCTTTGACCGCGAAGGTCAGCTTCAGGCGGCAGTCATCCAGCAGCAGCCGCTGCACCGGCACGCGGAACTGCATCGACCGCTTCGCCGCGACCGGGATCCGCCACACCGGCAGGCGGACGTCCGGGGGGCCCTGCACGGTGATGCTCAGTTCCTTGTCGACTGTCCCGCGGTTGGCGCAGTAGGTAACGATGCCGCTGCGGCTCCCACGCGTGATGTCGACCTCCGAGGGGATGCTCACGGCAATCCCGCCGACGTCGAGCAACAGCTCCGTCTGATTGAGCACTCGGCGCTCGCGGGCATCGAGGTTGCCGCCGGGGTCCCAACCCGGCTCGAGGGGCTCCGGGAACACTGCCGTCTCGGCCACGGGCGGCTCCGTACCTGGGGCCCGCGGCAACAGCGTCTGCCGAAGACCGGCCGGCGGCAGGACCTCAACATCATCGACCGCCCACTCGCCCTCACCGGAGACGGCGAAGGCCGCTTGCAGGCAGACATCCGGCGGGGCGATGACGGCAACCACAGCGGTGTGCCAGCGGGTGTCCCCGAACGGCTGGAAGAGCTGCCCTGCACAGGTGCTGATATCCGGTGTGTCGGCGCCGGAGGGCCTCAGCCCGAGCCACAGGCCTGCCGTCCCCGACAGGTGGCGTACACGCGCCCTCAGGCAGATGCCATCCCCATCCGGCACAGCCACATCCGTCTCCGAGGTGAGCGTGGCGCGTTCAGCGGCGGTCGCGCGCAGCAGCACGCAGCCCTTCCCGGAGGCGGGTTGCGTGTTGGAGGGCGCAACCGACGCAGCGCCCGTCACCTGCGCGCGCCAGCCGTCAAGCCCGGTCTCGAAGCCCGGGTTGGTCGGGCCGTCGGCGGCAGCCGGGCTGCCGGTGCACAGCAGCAGAATGAGCACGACCCCGGCGAGCGCCGCCGGGTTATCCATGAACCGCCTGTATATGCTATTCAAGCCACTTCTCCGTCCCCTTGATCATCGACTCGATGTAGAGCTTGTAGCCGTAACCGACGGCGATGCCGACGATGGCGCTGCTGATCAGCAGAAGCAGCGTGTAGCCGCCGATGCCGGCGATCTTCGTCGCCATACTGCGCTTCTCGCGCGTCCATTGCCGGAGCGTGTCAAGCGTGCGGTCATAGCTGCCCGCGCGTTCGGCCGTCTCGAGCGACTGCTTGACATCGGTGGGGATGACCCTGGCCTTGGCCAGCGCCGCGCCGACAGGCATGCCGTTGCGGACCTTGCGGGCGATCTCGGCCATCTGGCGCTCGACCTCTGTGTTGCCGCCCGCCTCCGCCGCAATCGACATGGCCTCCTGTATCTGCACCCCGGCGCCGATGAGCGCCTCCAGCGCTATCAGGTACCGCTCCATCGCCGCCTGGCGCACCAGCATGCCGGCTACGGGTGTCGCGTAGGCAAGACGGTCCCTGACGCCGCGCACCGCGCGCAGGTTGATGACGACCTTCAGCAGCAGGTAGAGCATGATCACGCCCGCGACCAGCGGCAGCGAGACCCGCAGCAGAAAGCCGAAGTACCAGTCCAGGCCCGCCTGCAGGTCCGGGTTGAACTCGAGAATCTTCGGCAATGGAATGATGAACGGAATGAGCAACAGCGGCAGGGCGAACCAGAGCTTCGTCAGAATGATGACCCATGCCCGCCGCTGCTGGCCGCGGTACTCCTCGGCGATCTCGGCGGTGATGGTGTCGAGCCGCCCGCTGGCCTCCCCCGCCCGCATCAGGCCGCGCACGTGGGGCGGAAACAGCTCCGGGAAGCGCGCCATCTGCTCTGACAGCGGTGCGCCCTGCGCGATCGGCTCGACCATCTGCTCCGTGGCCCGGCGCAGGCGACCGTCAATGCCCCTCGAGCCCAGGTGCGAGAGCGCCTCGTGCATGGTCACTCCAGCGTGGAGCATCTGCGAGAACTGGTCGAAGTAGAGCGCGAGCCTGCCGGGAGACACCGGATGGAGCGCATAGAAGGGGTTCTCCGCGCTGATCCTGCCCATCTGCGCACCGCCGGGCGCGCCCGTCGTTGCGCCGGAGCTGCCGGAGACCGTGTGGGACGATCCCGGGGCTGTTGGGTCAATCCGTCTGGTGTATTTGCGTGCCACGGCGCTCTCCTCGGCTGGGCCCCATAGCGCGTCAGAGGCAGCTCCGGATGATCTCGGGCTGGAAACCCGAGCTACCCGGGGTACCATGATACGCGCGCTCGAGACAACCTTCGGGTGCGTGAGTCGTCATTGCCTGCAAGACTGACGCTTGCAGCCATCTGAATAGTTCCCCGGCTATGTGTGCTTCCCTGCGCCGGGTTTGTCTTCGCCGAGCGCGGGGCAGGTGCCGCGGGAGTCGACGGCCAATGTATAGGCTGCGGAGCACGCAACAGGCTATGCTGCCTCGTGGCCCCACCGTCACAGCATCGGACGTGCCCTGGCCGCCGAATGTGGCCGGGGCGAAAGGGGTGACGCAGATGGATGTCATCGAGCCGATCAGGAAGCGATACAGCGTACGGAAGTACCTCGAGGAGGCCGTCCCGGAGGAGAAGCTGCTGCGCATCATGGAGGCCGCGCGCCTGGCGCCCTCGGCCAGCAACACACAGGAATGGCGCTTCGTGCTCGTCACGGACGAGGCCAGACGGGAGGCGCTGTGCAAGGCCGCCCAGGGCCAGCCATTTGTCCGTGAGGCGCCGGTCGTCATCGTTGCCTGCGCGCAGACAGATCAGCGGGTGATGTCGTGCGGGCAGTGTGCCTACACCATTGACGTCGCCATCGCGCTCGAGCATATTGCTCTGCAGGCAGCCGCCGAGGACCTCGGCACCTGCTGGGTCGGCGCTTTTTCGGAGGATGAAGCGCGCAAGGTGATCGGTGCGCCCGACGACATCCGCATTGTTCAGTTGATGACGCTCGGAGTCCCCGCCATGGGCAGCCGACCGAAGAACCGGAAGGAACTCTCCGAGATCGTCATGTATGAGCAGTGGGGTGGGTCGAAGCCGGGCTGATCCCGGAGAGTGTTTTGGGCGGGCAGTGTACGGAGGCGTCGCCGGACGCCGGTTGTCCCGTGTGCGTGCCCGGAAAAGGTTGTGTCATTTCCTAGCGCAGCCGCCGCCGGGCGGCGTCGCCCCGTGCCATTCTCCCTGTCGAGGCCGGCTCTGTAGCCTGCCGGCATGTCAACGATACGCCAAGGAGTGGAGCAATTGCCCAACCGACAACGCGATCTGAGAATCTCCCCAGACACCGTACAGAAGCGTCTGCAGCACATCGCCAAGCAGATTGGGACCCGCCCCGCCGGGACGGAGGCGGAGCACCAGGCTGCCCAGTACATGGCCAGCCAGATGGAGAAGTACGGGCTCAACGTGCAGATTGAGACCTTCCCGTGTCGCGTCTGGAGCTTCGAGCAGGCGCAACTGCAGGTGAGCATCAACGGCAAGTGGCGCGAGTCCGCGTGCCACCCGATCGCCTACACCCCGCCGACGCCGGAGGAGGGCATCGAGGCGCCCATGGTCTACCTGGGCACCGGCAGCGAGATGGACCTCTCGGGCAAGGACCTCAAGGGCAAGATAGGCTTCATCTTCGGGCTCGGCGGAGATGAGCCGGGCACCCTCAAGCGGCTGTGCAGCAGCGGGCTGGCCGCGCTCATCTTCGTTGACGAGCGCCTGCCGATGCCCTGGGTCGTCCACGCCGGGACGGCCGCGGGATGGATCGACCTGCTGACCATCCCCGCGGCAACCGTCGCCTACACGGAGGCCTGGGAGATCGCCCGGATGCGCGAGCCGATGGCGCGCCTGTTCCTGCGCACGAGCAGTGGGGAGGCCAATTCGCAGAACGTCGTTGCCTCATTCGGCGCGCAGGATGACACCCTGCCGCCCCTGGTTGTCACATGCCATCACGATTCCGTCTCGCTCGGGGAGGGCGCCGAGGACAACGGCAGCGGAATGGCGGTGATGCTGGCGGTGGCAGAGGCGCTGGGGCAAGGAACGCCGCCGCGTCCGGTGAAGATGGTCAGTTGCGGCTGGGAGGAGGCACTCTCGGAGGGCGCGCGCCACTACGTGGCATCCAACATCGATCGCGCGGCCAGGACGGCCCTTGTTATCAACATCGACAGCGTCGGTTCGTGGATCGGCCGCGACATCGTCAACGTCGTCGGTAGCGAGAGCCTCCGCGACTGGACCAACAAGCGCCTGCGCGAGACCGGTTATGCCGCCGACGTCAACATCGAGGTCAGCCCGTACTCGGATATGTTCCCGTTCAACCTCGTGCGTGTGCCGTCGCTGTGGTTCTACCGCTCGAATCTCGGCGCCACCCGCTACTACCATCACAGCGCGGAGGATACTCTGGACAAGATATCCTTCGATGCTCTCGCCCACACCGCAAGCGCCGTCGCCAACATGGTCTGGCACATGGGCGGCGCCACGCAACTGCCCTTCGAGGGCGGCATTCCGCAGGAGCAGTGGGAGCGGGTCGAGTACTACCGCGGCCGGCTGCTCGACTCGATCTGCGACTGGCGCACCAGGGGCTTGATGCGGCCCGGACGCCATGGCAACGGTGACCGTCGAAGGCATGCAGAGCCCGAACAGCGGGAAGCGCAGGCCGCCCCCGAGCCTTCGCCCCCGGAGACGGCGGAGCATGGAGACCAGCAACACGAGCAGCATGAGCACCCCGGGTAGGCCAGACAGGTCGGAGCACAAGGTACGGATGGTGTGGCCGGGGAAGCAGGTCGGCGCCGAGGGGCATGGTCGCCCCGGCAGCCGTCACAGACTACTGCGGGATTGTCTCGCTTGAAGAGGGACAGGACATGAGCATACCAGTAGCAGAGCAACTCAGCATGAACTTCCCCGTCGACGGCGATGTGCTCTGCCGTCATGACGGGCAGATCGCCGATGGGAAGCTGCACATCACCGCCTCCGGCGCCATACTCGGCGGCGGCGCCGTCAGCGTCAACGGAGTGCCGGCGACGATGACCGATGGATGGTTCAGCGCGCCGATTTCGCTGGAGGCAGGCCGGCAACTGATCACCGTCAGGTGGGATTGTGGCGGGCNNCTCACCGAGCACCGCATCGGCGTAACGGTCAACCTCAACAGCCGCAAGCGGTACCGCTTTTCCGTCGATGACAACATCGAGTTCCTCGTCGATATCGGCAAGGACCCCGGCGCGTATCCGTCGCTGTTCGATCACCCATTCCTCGGCTTCTGGCGGCAGATCCACCAGGAGTTCGGGACGAAGGTGCACATCAATATCTACTATCAGAACGAGGCGCGCGATTTCAACCTCACCATGTTCCCCGACACCTACAGGGGCGAGTGGGAGGCCAACTCCGACTGGCTGCACCTGTCATTCCACGCCCTGCAGAACTTCCCCAACCGCCTCTACCGCGACGCCGGCTATGACGTGATGGCAACGCACTTTGAGATGGTGATGGCCCAGATCGACCGCTTCGCCGGTGAATGCGTCCATGGCAACGTGACGACGGTCCATTGGGCGGAAGCGACAGTCGAGGGCCTCAGGGCCTTGCGAGACCGCGGTGTCGATACCTTCATCGCGCTACCGGCGCCGTACGGACGCGAGTACACGACCATGTACTATCTCGACCCCGAGCGCGCAGGCCACGCCGCCACCCGCGACGCCTGGCAGGATACGGCCGAGGACTTCACCTTCGTGATGTGCGACCAGGTCGTCAACGGCAAGGCGCTCGATGATGTCGTCCCCCATATCATCGGGCAGGCCGCCAGCCCGCACACCGGCGAGATGATCGAGTTCCTCATCCACGAACAGTACTTCCGCAGGGACCTGCCGATCTACCAGCCCGATGTCACGGAGAAGGTGCGCCGCGCCGTCTCCTGGGCCACCGAGAACGGCTACGAGCCCTGCTTCTGGTCGGAGGGCTTCCTGGGGAGCGACGTGTAGCGGACGGCTCTGGGTCCCTGCGACAGGGCTGCGTGATATCGGGTGCGCGACCGAGCGTGATCTGGGACTGTCCCCTCCCTTGTTTGTGGCGGGGGCATGGGCGATAATGAGCCCGTGGAAGGGGCAGTGCGCATCCGTCACACCCGTCTGGTCGCTCCGTTGACAGAAGGCGGTACTCATGCTGACACGACTCCGCGCCCGGGGCTTCAAGTCGCTCATTGACGTCGAACTCACCTTGCCGCAGTTGACCGTCCTGTTCGGCCCGAATGCGGCCGGCAAGAGCAACATCATCGAGGCCGCGCAACTGCTGTCGGCTGTGACCACGCGTTTGACGCTGGCCGATGCATTCGACGGCTTCACGATCCGTGGCAACCCTCTGGAGGCATTTGCCTTCCCCGCAGGCGGGTTGCCCGCGTTGCTGGAGCGGTCGCGAGCAGGCCTGACCCTCGAGGCAGACCTCGCCCTTGGAGAGGAGACCCTGCGCTACCGAGTTGGCATTCAGATGCGCCCGGAATCCGGCAGCCTCACGGTCGATGACGAGTACCTGACCCGCCTCGACCGGCACGGAGTCCCGAAGCATGGAGCTCTCATAGAGCCCGACGATGGACACCTGGTCGTGCGCCGGAGCGCGAGGGGCCGACCCGTCTCGGAGCAACTGGGCTACAACTACACACTCATCTCAGACAGACGTCTGAGCGGGGAGCGCTACGAGCACATCGAGCGGTGCAGGCGCGAGTTCGAACAGTGGAGGGTCTACTACCTCGATCCTCGCGTCAATATGCGTGCCCCTCGCCCGCCGCGGGAGGTCCGTGATATCGGTGTGCTGGGCCAGGACATCGCTCCGTACCTGCATCGGCTTCAGGTTGAGCATCCAGAGCCGTTTGCGGCGGTGAAGCGGACGCTGTCGGCGCTGATACCGGGCATCCGAAACCTCGAAGTTGAACTGGACGAGAAGCGGGGTCTGCTTGACATTGCCATCGAGCAGGAGGGCAGGAGAGTGTCCTCACGGATCGTGTCGGAGGGGACGCTTCGGGTGCTGGCCGTCTGCGCAATCGCAGCCAATCCGTGGACACACGGTCTCGTGGCCTTCGAGGAGCCGGAGAACGGTGTGCACCCGCGGCGTCTGGAGCTGCTTGCCCAGTTGCTGAAGTCCATCGCCATCGACCAGGGACGGCAACTGATCGTCACTACGCACTCCCCGCTTTTCTGCGCCGCCATGCTGCGGCTGACCGCGGGCTGCCGTGAGCAGATGGCGATGCTCAACGTTCAGCGAGATGCGCGCGGGACCACGGTGAAGCAGATCGAGTTCGCAGACAGCCTGTTCGAGAGCGGCGAGTTGGCAGAAGGGTTCTCATCGCAGACAGCCGACGGCATCTTTGAGGGGCTCATCCTGCGGGGGATACTCGATGAGTGATCTCACCACCATCGACCTGTTTGCCGAGGATCATGCACATCAAGCATTCCTGAGGGCGTTGATCGAGCGCATCGCGCTTGAGGAGCGCCGCCAGGTGCGTATCAGCGATCGTGCCGCTCTCGGCGGGCACGGGCGTGTTTACGAGGAACTGAGGGTCTACCAGCAGACCCGTGCCTTGTTCCGGAGCCAACCGCCCGATCTGCTCGTTGTCGCCATCGACGCCAACTGCCAGGGCTACGCGCAGGTGCGCGACCGTGTGCTTGGCGAGGTGGGGGATCAACTCAGGGAGCGAGTCGTCGCCGCGTGCCCGGACCCCCACATTGAGCGCTGGTTTCTGGCGGATCTGCCGTCGTTCCACACCGTTGTGGGTGTCACGCCCGCTGTGCAACAGGGCAAGTGCGAGAGGGACTACTACAAGCAGACGCTCGCGCAGGCCGTCGTCAGGGCCGGGCACCCCCCGATGCTTGGAGGCCTTGAGTTCGCCTCCGAGATTGTNNCGATGCGAGCCTCCGCCATTTCGTCAAGGACCTGGTGGGCCTGCTTCGCAGGGCGTGAGCCGGTGTCGGCCGCCCTGGCGGACGGGGGCAGTGAACTCCTTACCAGGGCGGTCCGGGTCCGGCCATCGGCCGCACGCACCGGCCGCGCATGCCCCCGGTTCGACAATTCGGCAATCCCCTGCGATGACCGCAAGATCTGTTGGAATATCTGTGCCCGGGAATACGTCGTCTTGAGTGGTTGGCCACGGACAGTGTTCCGGGCCGGTCTGGATCGGCGATAGCGATGTCGGCGTGGTGCTGTCCTGCCATGCGCGTAGCGGGTGTGCCGCCAGTTCCGACGCGACACAACCGTTCGCGGAGCCGACATCGGGCGCCCGGGCATAACCCCCGCACGCGCCGCACCGCCCGATAGGTGTGACCCACGTTCTGTGGGTCCGGGCCGTACGGCAACGCCTACCGTCACCCCGATGCTTCGGGGGGCGCTCTCTCGACGGGGCGTCCGCAGTTGCACCCAGCAGACCGCGCGACACGACCTGCCACGATCTGTTGCTGCTTGAACGGAGCATGCGCGCGTGCCGCCGATCCTCCACGATGCTGCGTGGATACGGAAGAGATGGGGCCCAATGGCGCGACCGCTGTGGATTATCGGCCTGGATGGCATGGAACCCGAACTGCTGACCAGGTGGGTATCCGCCGGCAGGCTTCCGAACATCGCCCGCTGTATCGAGCGTGGCGCAAGCGGCAAGCTGCTCTCCACGTATAACCAGCTGACCGCCTCCGCGTGGGTCACGATTGCCACGGGAGTGAACCCCGGCGCACACGGCGTGTACAACTTCCAGGAGCGGGTTCCAGGGCAGTATCGACTGAACCTGCCGACCTCGGCCAACCGAGGAACGCCGGCATTCTGGGAGACGGCCGGGGAGGCAGGCTGCAGGGCCCTTGTTGTCAGAGTCCCGATGACCTACCCCTTGCGGGCGTTCAATGGTGTCGGCGTCGCCGACTGGCTGGCTCCCTCCCCGCGCCACCCGGGTTTCACACACCCGCCCGAACTCGCCGCCGAGCTGGTGACGCGTTTCGGATGGACCCACTGGGGAGAGTACTGGGGCGACGCGCAGTTGCACAGGCCCGACAAGTGCGCAATGGCCTTCCGCCGCCTGCTGCGAAACGCGGACACATCGTTTGCGGTCTTTGATCACCTTCTGAAGAGGGAGCGGTTCGATCTGTTCTTCGGGGTCGCGTCCGAGACCGACATCGCCTCACATACGCTCTGGCATCACCACGACGCCTCACACCCCAGCCATGATCCCAGCGCGCCCGAGCACCTCCGCAACGGCCTGCTCTCCGTGTACGAGCGCGTTGACCGGCGCCTCGGGTGGCTGCTCGACTCCAACGAGTTCAACGGGAACCTGCTGCTCATCTCCGACCACGGCTCGGGGCCGCACTTGTACGGGCCTCACTGTGTCGCTCCGCTGCTCGAGGCGGCAGGCTTGACGGTGCGCAGGCAGCAGACCCCACCGCGCGTGGGGCTGCTCAGTCGTGCCAGGAGCGCGCTGACGCAACGCATCCCCTGGCATGTCCGCAGACGCCTCAAGCCGCTCGAGGCGGCGACACGCGCTCAGGGATTCACCGCATCGCTCCTTTCTCATATCGACTTTGGCAGGAGCAAGGCCTTCGCGTACGTCTGCATCCAGACAGGAGAGATATGGCTGAACCTGCGCGGCCGCGACCCGGATGGACTCGTCGAGCCCGGGCGCGAGGCCGATGAGCTGTGCGAGTACATCCGCCGCCTGTTCATGGAAGCGCGCGACCCACGCACCGGGCAGCGCCCGGTCGCGGAGGTCCGCCGACGGGAGGAGCTGTTTGCCGGGCCGCACATGGACGTTATCCCCGACATCCACGTGCGGTTCAGAGACGACATCGAAGTCGGTGGCCTGACGACGCGGCTGGCGGATGGCACGGAGATCACCGTGGCGCCCCCGCCTGAGGTGTTCGCCGCCTCACCAGGACTGCACCGAAGCCACGGCGTGTTCGTCGCCTGTGGACCCGATATCCGGCCGACCGATATACCGGTTGAGGGCGATCTGATGGACATTGCCCCGACCGCACTGGCGCTGCTGGATGTGCCGGTGCCCGCGCACGTGGAGGGTCGACTACTGCGAGAGGTACTCCGGGACTCTGTTTCGCTACAGCCGGCCACAGCCTGTGCCGATGTGGCTGCCGCTGTCACACCCGAGTACAGCGACGATGACCTCGCCCGGGTGGAGAAGCGGCTGCGGGCGCTTGGTTACATGTAGCTCAATAGAGAACACTCTTCCCGGCTGCGGCCGATCTGTCCCCGCCGGCAATGGAGGGTGTCACACGTTCTGACCCGTCCTGGCGGAGAAGATGAACTGATAGGCGAACAGCCGTGGAAACCACTTCGAGAGCGTGTAGTCAACACGCTCGGCGAGTCCAAGCGCGCGCAGCAGGGCACCGATGGTGTAGTGATATGGC
>DPJP01000504.1:3009-10329 GCA_003542955.1 Armatimonadota bacterium | reverse complement strand
ATCGCCTCGATGGTGTAGCCCGCCGCCTCGACAAGCGCCCGAGCGCCCCTAAGGTCAAAGAAGCGCAGGTGGGTGCGGTCCATGATGCCGAGGTCATCGTACTGCCACTTGCCGCGCAACAGGCGAAAGCGGATCCACCAGTTGGCCACATTCGGTAGGGTAATGACCATCAGACCATCGGGAGCCAGATAGTCCCGGAGCATGCGCAGGGCACGCTGGGGGTCCTTGAGGTGCTCGAGGATATCCATGCAGAGGATTGCGTCGAACTGAAGCCCCTCCCAGGGTAGGGCAGTCAGCGCATCGACGTCGGCGACGAGCACATCATCACAGTACTGCCGGGCAGTCTCTGCCGCCCCGGCATCCAGCTCGATTCCGTACACGGTGCAGCCGCGTGCTGAGAGCCGTTGCGCGATATAGCCCTCAGCGCAGCCGACATCAAGCACTCGGGCGCCGTCGCGCACGAGTGCCATCGGCTTGGCATGCGAACCATAGGCCGCCGGGTTATACCCGTAGGGCCGGGCAGGGTCGCTCCCGGCTTTGTGGTTCTCGCTCAGTGATCTCAGCCCCCAGTTTGCCGGACGCTTCGCGATACCGAATCCGCCTGAAGTCAGAAATCCTCGGCTCTGCAGGGTGTTGGCGCCAGCCACAGGATGCGCGCGGCATACTTAAGGTGGAACCAGAGCCGTCCCTTGCTGAAGTGCAGCGCCTCGACGAGTCGCTTCCGCCGGCCCAGTGTCAACAGATTGCAGATCGCCCATACGAGTGTTTTCAGCGCGCTGGCAGCCGTGCGCGCAGTCCACAGAATGCCCGTGATCAGTCTGCCGTGATGGAGCCTGAAGTAGGTGAACTCCGACATCGTGACCTGCAGGTTGCGGCGCAGCGAGGGCACCGCTGCCGCGGAGCGCCGCTCCTTGTGGACGCACACGGCGCGTGTTGCCACCACCCGCCTGTAGCCGGCAGCGCGCATTCGCATGCACCAATCTGCATCATCGTACCACATGAAGATATGCTCATCCATCGGCCCGACATCGGCGACGGCCGCCGCTCTGACTATCTGGCACGCCCCCAGAACCCAGCCGACATCGATACAACCGTCCGCGCCCTCCCCACTCCCAATCGGGATGCTCTCGACCGAGTGCACGCGTCCGGCGGGCAGCAGCCGTGTCCACAACGTCGGGAAGCGAAACGCACACACCTGTGGAGCGCCGTCGGGGTAGGTGAGAAATGCGCTCGCGGTGCCGATGTCGGCGTACGCATCCATCACGCGCACGAGTTCCTGCAGGCACCCCTCGGTCAGCTCGGCATCGCTGTTGAGCATCAGGATGTAGCGGCCCGTGGCCGCCGCTATGCCCTGGTTGCCGGCCCGCACATACCCGACGTTGTCGTCGTTGGCAATGACAACCGCCTCGGGGAACTCGCGCCGCACCATCGTTACGCTGTCGTCGGACGATCCGTTATCGACAACGATGACCTCGACCGACAGGTCGCCGTGGTGCCGGTAGCACGACGCGATGGCGGCGCGCAGGTGGCCCGCGGTGTTCCAGTTGACGATGACGATGGAGACATCCATACTCGAGTTGGCCCTCAGGATGGCAGCCCGCACACCGGCGGTCCCACGTGCGCTGTGCTACCCGAAGCTGTCGATGACTTCGGACAGTTTCTCGGCTGCCGCAATATGCCCCTGCGGATCGCCGCCGGTGCCCGTCAGCACGAGCCGCGGCATCAGGTACTCGGCGACCTCGCAGTAGGGCTCGGAGCCGAGGTGGTCGGCGATGCATGGCGGGGCGTAGCCGGGCTTGCCGATGTAGCCCATATTCCAGTTGAGGCCGTGGTCGGCCATCGCCTGCTTGAACTGCTCAGCACTGATGCCGACCTTGTCGCCCTCGAAGATCATCGCCCAGATGTGGTAGGCGTTCACGCGGCCCGGTCTGGATGCCTGCGGCACGAGCCACTCGCAGCCCTCGACGGCCCTGTTGTAGTGCTCCGCGGCGGCCTGGCACATGTCCACATATCCACGCGCCCGAGTGAGCTGCACGCGCCCGATCGCAGCGACCACCTCGTTCATCCGGTAGTTCCAGCCCAGCCGCGCCGGCACCGTGCCGAAGGTCGTCATCTCATACATGGTCTGACGGACCTCCGGCGACTTCATCGTCGTCATTCCGCCGTCGCCCAGCGCCATCTGCTTGGACATCTGGAACGAGTAGACGCCGACATCGCCCATCGTGCCGGCGTACTGGCCGTCATTGGTGGCGTAGATCGCGTGCGAGCAGTCCTCGATGACCAGGAGGCCATGCTCTGCGGCGAAGGCGTTGATCGCATCCATGTCGGCGCAGAGGCCCCACAGGTGTGTGACGATGATCGCCTTCGTCCTGTCGGTGAGAACCTCCGCAAGGCGGCTGACATCCATCAGGTGCGTGTCCTTCTCCACATCGCAGAAGACCGGTTTGCAGTTGTGGTAGAGCGCTCCGAGCGCGGCGAAGACGACCATCGGGTCGACGATCACCTCGTCTCCGGGCTGCGCGCCCGAGGCCACCACGCCGCAGTGCAGCCCCGCCATGGCGTTGACGATCGCCATCGCCAGCGGAGAGCCGAACTCGGTCTTCCACTCCTGTTCGAATGCCGGCGCCTGCGCGCCGTTGATCGAGCAGAGATTGCCGCTCTCAAAGACTGTCTTGACCGCCGCCAGATCCTCATCATCGANNCGAAGTAATGCCATTGCATGGGAAGCGCCTCCATGGAGTGCCCCGCTGATGGTGGGTGTCGGCCACCTTTTCGTCATCCGGACTGTGGCACCTTTCTCCGGCGGAGACAATGCCACGCGCACGGCCCGGCAGGGGTGGCGGAGGGGCACAGTAGGGCGCAACGCCGCCGCGAACGGGCGCGGCGACGGTCTGGTATTGTGGCCAACGAAACCGGCGTCTCGGCTCCGCCCGGAGGTATCCACCCCGACCTGATGGAACCATACCCCGGGCCAGCCAATGCGAGGGCTGTGGTAGCGCCCGGCGTGAATGCGCGGCTACCCGAAAGGATGAACACCGTTTGAGACTGCTAATGCTGATACCGATGGCCATGGCGCTCTGTTGCATGACCCCGGTCTGCGCGCAATGGATGCGCCCGGACCTTCGGCCGATGCCCACGCCGCAGCAGGTGGGACAGACCTGGGTTGAGATCGACGGAGAGGTCTACGGCGCGGTGCCCGATGAACTGGGCCCGATCGGCGGGGGCGAAGGCTACACCCGCATCATCACCGAGGGCGACTTCACAGTCAGTACGCCGGATGAGCTGCTCGCCGCGCTCAAGCAAGCCGTGGCCGGCCAGGTGATCTACCTCGACCCCGAGGGCGATTTCGACTTCACCACACTGGTGTTTGCCGAGGAGAAGTTCGTGATCGGCATCCCGGAGGGTGTAACGCTGGCAAGCAACCGCGGTCAGAACGGCTCGCGGGGCGCGGTCATCTACAGCGACAACTTCGCCACCCGGCCACTGATACGGACCCTGGGCCCGAATGTCCGCCTCACCGGCCTGTGGCTGCGCGGCCCTGACCCAAAGCGGCGTCTCGAGCACCACGATCGCTCGTTCGACCCCGCGCGAGGCGATGGGGACTCGACCATCCAGCACCAGTACTACTACAAGTTCCCGGTATCCGAGGGGATTCTGACCACCTTCGACGGCCTGGAAGTCGACAACTGCGAGGTGTCGGGCTGGAGCCATGCCGGCATCCATCTCTCCAATGGCGTCGACCACCTGGTCCATCACAACTACATTCACCATTGCCAGATGAACGGGCTCGGCTATGGTGTGTGTCACGGCTATGGTGACATCTCGGTCTCCACGGTCGAGTACAACCTCTTCGACGCCAACCGCCACTCGATCGCGGGCACAGGCAAGCCCGGTAACGCCTACACCGCCCGGCACAACGTCGAGCTGGGGGTATCACTGAGCCATTGCTTCGACATGCACGGCGGTGGCGACCGGCGAGACGGCACGACCATAGCCGGCGACTGGATGAGGATACACAACAACACCTTCCGGGCGCCGATCCGCGCCATCGCTATCCGCGGTGTGCCACAGCAGGCGACCGAGATCCATCACAACTGGTTCTATCAGTCGGAGCCGGGTTCACCCGCGATCATGCCCTGGCCGACCGGCGGGGACACCAACATAGAGATGCGTGACAACGCCTACGGCCTCGATCGTCCCGCGCTGGGCGACGTGCGCAAGGGCAGCTTCGCCGAGGCATTCGAGGCCGGCACGGCGGCCGCCGCGGATCGACAGACCTCCCAGGCGCGCGTATGGTTCTCGCAGGCGCTGGAGATGGCCGCCACCGACGAGCAGCAGGCCTCAACCCGCCTGCAGTTGGGCCATATCGCGATGTCGGAGCGGCTCGACTACCTGGCGATCCCGCACTATGAGGCGGTCCTGGCTCTGAGCGGCGCGGCCGAGAGTGACCGCGTCCTCGCCGGCGGGCGGCTCGACCGCATACGGCGCGCAGAGGCCAATCGGCCCCGGCGCAACTGGGAGTTGGCCTTCGAGGACGGGTTCGACCGCACCGAACTGGGGGGAGACTACAAGCCCCTCATCGGCGATTGGGAAATCGCCGACGGCATGCTCCGGAACGGGCCCGGCCACTCAGAGATACTGCTCACGCGAGAGTTCCCCGGCCTGCAGAGGCTTGAGTTCGAGGCGATGACCGACGTCGAGCGGCCATGCGACTTCAGCCCGGCAATCCAGACCTCCACAGGAGTCTCGACCGTCCGTGAGAGCGGGTACCTGCTTCAGTTTGGCGGTGCGGGCAACACTCTCAATCGCGTTCTGCGCAACGACGTGCAGCTCGAGGACCGCAGCGTGCCGAGGTTCATCGAGCCGGGACGCTGGCACCTGGTTGTTGCAGAACTGGATGGCGGCACCGTGCGGTTGACCGTGGATGGGCAGACAATCGTGGAGACGACCGACGGGCAGCCGCTGCTCGGAGCGGGCCATGATCGAGTTGGCTTGTACCTGTACAACACTACCTGCATTCGCGCCCTGAGGGTCTACACATCGAAGCCGTAGGCCGCGCGGCGCATCTATCGACGGATAGAGGTCTCACGCAATGGGCTACAACATCGGACTCATCGGGCTGAAGGGACATCAAGGCACCTGCCTGCAGGGCATCGCGCGCCGAGAGGACTGCCGCCTGGCAGCCGTCTGCGATGACGATCCCGAGGCGCTCGCCGGCGTGCCCGGCTGGNNCTGGGCCGCATCGGACGCCGATACGCGCATATTCACCGATCCCGCACAGATGCTCGCGGAGACAGACCTCGACATCGTCTGCGAGGCCGGCACAGATGACCTCCGCGGCGGATTGATCATTGAGTGCGCCGGACGTGGCATCCATGTTATCACCGAGAAGCCGCTGGCATTCACGCTCGACGAGCTGGACCGGGTGCGCACGGCTGTCGATGAGGCGGGCATCACGCTGTCAATGCTGTTGACGATGCGCTATGACCCCATCTACGTGGCGATGAAGCAGGTGGTGGATGGTGGCGCGCTCGGGCAGCTGTGCCTGGCCACGATGCAGAAGTCATACCGGCTGGGCAACCGGCCCGAGTGGCAGCGCAGCCGGGAGACCTTCAGCGGCATCATCCCCTTCATCGGCATTCACGCGCTGGACCTGATCTACTACACCTCCGGCGAGCACTTCGTCTCCGGCGCGGCGTTCTGCGGCAATACCGGCCACCCGGAACTCCGCGATATGGAGGACAATGCGTGCATAGCGTTACGGCTCTCCGGGGGCGGCTCCGCGGCGGTGCGAATGGACTATTGCCGCCCGGCGGCGGCGCCCACGCATTGCGATGATCGCCTGCGCCTCGCCGGGGTGAATGCCGTGCTGGAATCGCTGCACTGCGGCGAGATCATGACCCTTATCGACGCGGAGGCCGGGCAGACCACGGTAGCCCCCGCGACCGATGTCATCGACGAATGGGATGACTTCATCGGCTATGTCGAGGGCGGCGACTGCATCGTCCCCGCCCGCGATTGCTTCTACATGACGGAGGTCGCCCTGCGCTTGCGCGAGGCGGCCGCATCGGGTACCGTTGCACAACTGCCGTCCCCGTAGCTCCAGCACAGTCTGGGCCATCAGGAGATGATGTAGAGATGTCGAACGAGCAACAGGTCAACCGCGAGGGCATCACAATGCGGCCGCATCACATGCTCTGCCTGTTCTGCCTCAAGGGCGGAGCACAGCCACCCGATTGCGTCTGCGCGCAGCTTGATGAGAAGCTCAAGATCATCGAGAACGACCGCAATGTGCTGATCACGATGGAGACCGCCTTCGACCCGATGGGCGGGCCGTGCACATTCCCGCAGAAGCATGATGCCGCCACGCGCCNNGCCGCAAGGACCTCCAGGTGCTCAGGGACCTCAACCTCGTCCCCGGCGACACGCGCCCGGCGCGCGAGCTGTTCAAGCGACGCATCCCCGAGAAGATCCCCTCGCTCGAGGGCATCTGCCAACTCGGCGGAGAGACGGGACCTGCCTGGCGCGAGTGCCCTGTCGCCTACACAGGCGCGTATGAGAAGGGCATCGAGGCCGGCATCATCACCATGCGCGATCCACAGAACAAGGAGCAGGCGAAGGTCGACTCCTGTGACATGATCGCGAGGGCCGACCGCCTGCGCGTGCGGCCACATCACCTGCTGTGCATCCTGTGCGCGTATGGCGGCAGCATGCGCGGGCCGCTGGTCGAGGACAACCTCTGGGAGATTCTCGTCCGCAGCCGGGAGAACCCCGACATCGAGGTCGAGCTCATCGAGGGCGCCTGCATGATCTGCCCGCCATGCCAGGGCTATGACCCGGATCGAGAGATCTGCGACGCCGGCTGCGGGCTGCGGGACAGGCTCAAGGACCTCAACACCTTCCAGAAGCTCGGGCTGCAGCACGGCGACGTGCTGCCGGCGAAACAGCTGTGGGCGCTGTTGTTCGAGAAGCTCGAGAGCCTCGCCGACATCTGCGACAACCCGGGCGGCTGCATCCCGGAGTGGACGACCTGCGGGGGAACGCACTCGGGCAAGTACGAGCGCCTGCGCGAAGAGGGCGTCGAGAAGCTGCTGAACCCGGAGGAGTGAGGGCTGGTCTGGGCCATGCCGCGGGAGGCCCGCCGGCAGAAGGAGGGGCCGCTCGAGGGAGGGCCGGTGCCGTATCCGGACCGACCGAGCCCGGCCCCAGGTTGCCGGCCCCGCGCGAGAACGCACAGATCCTGAATAGATGCACGAATGGTGTTACCGTCTCGATGCGCAGCATGGTGCAGTCTCGGCAGTGGTCAGCTTCGAGGGAGCA
>DPJP01000504.1:0-2962 GCA_003542955.1 Armatimonadota bacterium | reverse complement strand
CTTCGAGGGAGCAGTAGGTGAGGGGAATGCGTGAGACCGCTGGACAACCGGCCGGCGTGCCCCGGATTGAGCAGCTTCGCGTGCTCAACTACAGGGCGCTGCGAGATGTGGAACTGAGGGGGATCACACCGCTGACGGTCTTTCTCGGACCCAACGGCAGCGGCAAGTCCACCATCTTCGACGTCTTCGCATTCATGTCCGAATGCTTCACATACGGTCTCCGGCACGCGTGGGACCGTCGCGGCCGCTTCAAGGAGCTGCTCACGCGCGGTTCGGAGGGACCGATTGTCGTAGAACTGAAGTACCGCGAGTGCCAATCGCCAAGGACGCCCCGCATCACCTACCACCTTGCAGTCGATGAGAACAAGTCCGGGCCCTACGTTGCCGAGGAGTGGCTTCAGTGGAGGCGGCGTGAGTATGGACGCCCATTCCGCTTCCTCGACTTCAGAAACGGCGAGGGGGAGGTGATCAGCGGAGAGGCTCCAGATGAGGATGCCGAACGCGTCCCGGAGAAGCTCGACTCGCCGGATATGCTCGCAGTCAATACGCTCGGGCAGTTCGCCCGGCATCCACGAGTCAGCGCTCTCCGGCGGTTCATCACTGGCTGGTACCTCTCCTATCTCACGCCGGACACGACGCGTGGCGTGCCGGAGGCCGGTCCGAAGGAGCGGCTCTCGCAGAGCGGTGACAATCTCCCGAACGTCATCCAGTACCTGAAGGAGATGCACCCCGAGCGGTTAGAGCAGGTACTCAGCACGCTGATCAGCCGCGTTCCACGGCTTGAGAGCGTTGATGCGGAGCTGATGGCTGACGGGCGGCTCCTGCTGCAGATCAAGGACGCGCCCTTTGACAGGCCCGTGCTCTCGAAGTTCGCCTCCGACGGCACGCTCAAGCTACTGGCCTATCTCACCGTCCTCTACGATCCTGATCCGCCGCAACTCGTCGGCATCGAGGAGCCTGAGAACCATCTCCATCCACGCCTGCTGCCGGAGCTTGCGGAGGAGTGCCGCAAGGCCTCCGGACATGGTCAGCTCCTCGTTACCACTCACTCCCCGTTCTTCGTCAACGGTGTCAGGCCGGAGGAGCTGTGGATACTGTACCGGGATGAGGCGGGCCACGCGAACGCTGTACAAGCGAGCGGCATAGCCGGGGTTCGCGAGTTCATGGCCGAAGGTGCTCAACTCGGGGACCTCTGGATGGAGGGCCAGTTCAGGGTGGGCGATCCCCTCGTCAACGCCGGCGGGCCGCAGCAGTTGAGCCTGTTTGACGATGGTGAGAGCTGATGCACCTGGAGGTGCTCGTCGAAGATGAGTCGACAGAGAAGGCCCTCGAGCGTGTAATCCCACGCATTCTGCCGGCGTGCCCCAGGCCCGCGATCCACCCGTTCCAGGGCAAGCATGACCTTCTCCGGAAACTCCCAGCCAGGCTCCGCGCGTATGCCCGTTGGCTCCCGGCCGATTCGCGCATTGTTGTCCTGATTGACGAAGATCGGCAGAACTGCCACCAACTCAAGGCACAACTTGAGCAGGCGGCGCGTCAGGCAGGCCTGACCACACGCTCAAGCGCCGGCGAGGGGCAGCAGTTCCAGGTCCTCACCCGCATCGCCATCGAGGAGTTGGAGGCCTGGTTCTTCGGTGATATCGCCGCCCTCCGTGCCGCCTACCCGCGCGTGCCGGCGGCACTCGATCGCAACCAGCCCTATCGCGACCCCGATGCGATCGCCGGCGGCACGTGGGAGGCGCTGCAACGCGTGCTGCAGCGAGCCCACTACTTCCCCGGTGGAATACCGAAGATAGAGGTTGCGAGAGAGATCAGCAGGCACATGGACCCCGCAGTCAACCGCTCGCACAGCTTCCAGGTGTTCAGGCAGGGCCTGCTGGAGCTGGCCGCGTTGGGGGCCACAGACACGACATGAGCCCGTCCGCACCATACTGCGCACGCCGGAGGTCAACCCGATGAACGATAGCACCCCCACCTGCAACTGGCCCGCAACACATGGCGAGGAGTGTGTCGTGCTCAGGCCGCATCACCTGCTGTGCCTGTTCTGCCTCGAGGGCGGCGGCGACCCGCCGGACCGCGAGGAGTGGAAGCTCGATGAGGTGCTTGGGAAGATCCGGGAGGACCGCAATCTGCTGATCACACTGCAGACGGCCTTCAACTGCAACGGCGGGCCGACCACGCAGCCGTCCATGTATGACCCCGCCACGCGCCGCAAGGACCTCCAGGTGCTGCAGAAGCTCAACCTGGCCCCGGGAGATACGCGCTCCGCCTACTGGCTGCTCTCGCTCGCGCTGCCGAGGTTCATCCCGACGCTGTGGAACGTCTGCAACCTCAACGGCGAGAGCGGCCCGGCGTGGAAGGAGTGCCCCGTCGCGCACACGGAGGCCTATCATCGCGGCACACGGGCGGGCATCTGCCCGCTGCGCCCCGCGGAGAAGAAGGCGTGCGCGAAGGCCGAGTCATGCCGGGAGATCGAGAGCTGCGGGCGCCTGCGCATCCGGGCGCACCATCTGCTGTGCATCATGGCCTTCTGGGGGCGCTTCCTCGATGAGCCGATCGCCGAGGACAACCTCTGGGAGCCGCTGGTGAGGATGCGTGAGAACCCCGATATCGAGATCGAGCTGATCGAGGGCGCATGCCAGGTGTGCCCGCCGTGCGGTGTCTTCGACCCGAAGCGTGAGATCTGCGACGGCGCCTGCGGGCTGCGGGNNCAAGGACCTCAACACCTTCCAGCGGCTGGGCCTGGCGCCGGGAGATGTGCGGACGGCAAGAGAGCTGTATGATCTCATCTACGAGCGGATCGACGACATCAGCCAGATATGTGGGGGCAACAACCCGCAGAATGTCGAGTGGGCCGACTGTGGGGGGCTGTCGGACTCGCGCTTCGGCAACGCCCGCCTGCGCGGCAAGCCGTATGAGTGAGCAAGGCCCCCAGTAACCCGGCCTCACCCCCCCAGCCCCC
>DPJP01000271.1:10835-17677 GCA_003542955.1 Armatimonadota bacterium | reverse complement strand
ACGGCCGCGCCACCGCCCGAGTAGCCGCCGCCCCGGCGGGCCAGAGAGATGCCGTGGAACGGGAGCGCCGCAAGCATCCGCCCGTCATGGTGCGCTGTGACACGGGGTGCCGTCTCCGGCGCCAACAGCGCCGACAGCCGCGCGCCCCACGCCTGCTTCACCATGGCCACCTGCTGCCCGATCCAGGGGACATCGGCGGCCGCATCGCCGGTCACCGCGAGCAGTGCCTGCGACAGGTGCCCGAGGTTGACCAGTTCGGGGATGGCCTTCTCCCGGTCGGCGGCATCATTGGAGGAGCCTGCCACCTGCTGGATTTCCTTCAGATGCGCCTGCCCCCACTCGTAGCGGCCCGCGGCGTCATCGTAACGGTCACCGGGGTCTCGCGGGCGTCCGCGCTCTGTCGGGGCCCCGAGCAGCGTCCAGCCGACGTCATTGAGTTCGGCGACGAGGTCCTGCCCCGCGTTGCCGGGGTCGGGCCGGCTGAAGCGGATGAGCTTGAACGCGTACCCCTTTGTCTTGTCATCCCGCTCGCACTGCAGCGGGGCGACCTGATCATCGTACTCCAGGCTGATGCGGGAGCCGAAGGAATTGGCAATCGCGACGATGCGGCCCAGTGGATCCACCTCGATGGTGAAGCTGTCCGGCCGCATGATCTGTACCGTCGTATGGCTGTAGCCATCCGGGAAGTAGCGCACGAAGTAGCCGGCCGGGTCAAACGACCAGCGCCCGCGCGGGATCACCGGACCCTCGCCGTCGTCGGGCGGGTCGCCGGAGAGGACTGCGATCTCCTCGAGCGCGCCATAGTCGAACAGCCCACCCGTCAGGTTGCTGCGTAGTCGCGCCTCAGCCTCCATCACCGTGCGTAGCGGTGCGGGAACATCAAAGAACGCCTGGTCGAACAGCTCATCGGGCACCATCCCCAGCGCACCGCCGTTGAGCTTGCTGACCTGGCTCTGGCTCAGCAGCCTGCTTGCCGCATCACGCAGCTCCGGCGGCATGTCGCTGATCTTCGTCTTCGCCTGGATGCCCCAGACGAGCGACTGGATGTGCTGCTGTGGGATGTCCAGATGACGCGTGGAGTTGTTGAGTATATCGGTGATGATCCCGGCCTGAGAGCCCTTCAGCGTGGCATAGAGGTACCCCTCGCCGGAGCCGGGGCCGTGGGTGCCGGCATGCAGGCAGTAGGATGCCGCCTCGAACTCGAAGTCGCCAGGGACGGAGATCAGAAAGCCGCCCTGCGGCAGCGTGGGAAGCTGGCACAGCGGCGCGGTGTAGGCAGGTTCGTAATCGTCGAAGAACGGGATGCCGGTGACGGCATCGTCGAAGCTGGTGGTGAGGCCGGGCTCCTCACCGAGAATGCGGTCGAGGTCGGGGATCTGGAGTTGGAGCTTCTTTCGGGCCTCTTCCTTGGCTTTCTGTTCGGGATCGGGGATCGGCAGCTTGCTCTTGATGTCGTCAAGGAGGCCGGCACTCGCCAGAGATGCGGCGCCGGCGATGCACAGAGCGACGATCGTGCCAACGGCGATGAGACGTCTCATGAGCTTCTCTCCCCCTTCAAGCCACTGTCGCTGACCGGATACGAGCCATGCGGGAATACGAAGTGGCGCCGCCCCCACGTTGCGGAGCAGCGCCACTGTAGCTGTTGGACTCAACGCTGCACCTCTAGTGCAGCCATTATAGCAGATACTGTGGACGGTTGGGAAACGGAGGAGGCGTCACCGGCCTCTACTTCCCCGGCACGTTCTGCGCGTGCACGGTGGCGATGAAGCCGTCCAGCGGCTGCGGGCCCAGGTCGCCCTGGTCGCGGTCGCGCACCGACACCTGCCCGCTCTGCTGCTCGTTGTCGCCGACAATGAGCATGTACGGATACTTCTGCATCTCCGAGTCGCGGATCTTCGCGCCGAGGGTCGAGGACTCCGTGTTGACCTCGACGCGGAAGCCCTCCGCCTTCAGCCTCGTGGCGACCTGTTTGGCGTAGTCCAGATGCCGATCCGTAATCGGCAGGATGACCATCTGCACCGGCGAGAGCCACAGCGGGAACTCGCCCGCGTAGTTTTCGATCACCACGCCCAGGAAGCGCTCGATGCCGGCCAGCACCACGCGGTGGATCATCACCGGCCGGTGCTCCTTGCCGTCTTCGCCGACGTAGTTGATGTCGAAGCGCTCCGGCTGGGTGAAATCGCACTGGATAGTCGCGCACTGCCACAGCCGGCCGATGGCGTCCTTGACCTTGACATCGATCTTCGGCCCGTAGAACGCCCCGCCGCCCTCGTCGACATCATACTCAAGCCCGTGTGCGGCCATCGCCTCGATGAGCGCATCGGTGGCGCGCTCCCACTGCTCGTCGGTGCCGACGGACTTCTCCGGCCGCGTCGAAAGATACAGCTTGTACTCGGAGAAGCCGAACACGCTGAGCATGTGGGCGGCAAAGTCGATGACGCCGATGATCTCGTCCTGGAGCTGCTCGGGTGTGCAGAAGATGTGCGCATCATCCTGCGTGAAGCCGCGCACGCGCATGAGCCCGTGCAACACGCCGGACAGCTCGTGGCGGTAGACGGTGCCGAGTTCGAAGTAGCGCATCGGCAGGTCACGGTAGGAGCGCGTGCGCGAGCGGTAGATGAGCAGGTGGCCGGGGCAGTTCATCGGCTTGATGCCGTAGGACTGCTCGTCAATCTCGGTATAGTACATCGGGTAGCCCTGCTGGGCGTGGCCCGAGGTATGCCAGATGTCGGACTTGATCAGGTGCGGCGTGCGGACCAGCTCATAGCCGCGCTTGAGATGCTCCTGGATGCAGAAGTCGACCACGAGCTGGCGCAGCATCGCGCCGCGCGGGTGGTAGTAGACCAGCCCCGCGCCGGCCTGGTCGAAAAAGCTGAACAGGTCCAGGTCGCGGCCCAGCACACGGTGGTCGCGCCGCTTGGCCTCCTCCAGCCGCTCGAAGTACTCCTTGAGCATCTTCTTGTCCGGGAAGGCAATCCCGTAGATGCGCTGGAGCATGCGGTTCTGCTCCGAGCCGCGCCAGTATGCGCCCGCCACGGAGGTGAGCTTGAAGGCCCTGATGCGGCCGGTCGAGGGCAGGTGCGGTCCGCGGCAGAGGTCGGTGAACTCCCCGTGCGTGTAGTGGGTCACCTGCACGGAATCGAAGTGCTTCGAGTGCGTGTCGACGAACTCCTGGATGGCATCATGCCCGCGCGGGGCATCCTCTTCGATGGCGCCGGCGACGATATCGGTTGCCAGCTCGACCTTGTAGCTGTTGCCCCTGCCGCGCCAGTACTCGGCCGACTCTGAGGCCGTCAGGTTCTTGCAGGTGAATGGCTCATCGGCATCGATAATCTTGCGCATCTCGGCTTCGATGCGCTCGAGGTCCTCATCACTGAAGGGCTTCTGCACATCGAAGTCGTAGTAGAAGCCCTCCTCGATGGCGGGCCCGATGGTCATCTTCGCATCCGGGAACAGCCGCATGACGGCATCCGCCATCACGTGTGAACTCGAATGCCAGTAGACGTCCTTTCCCTCCTCATCATTGAAGGTGAGGATGGCGAAGCTGCAGTCTTCCATGAGCGGTCTGGTGAGGTCGACGACCTCGCCGTTGACTTTGGCGGCGACGGCGGCCTGGGCGAGGCGGGCGCCGATCTGCAGGGCGACCTGGAGGGACGTAGTCCCCTGCTCCACCTTCTTTTCGGATTTGTCGGGAAGTGTCAGGATGATCTCACTCACGGGAACTACCTCCTTCCAGCCTTGATGGTATTGTGTGGCGGCGCGTGTGGCGGTTGTGGACCCCTATAGATTGCGGCGGCGCGATGGCATCATGGGGCCGCCGGTCAGCCTGTCTGCAGGTAGCAAAAGACCGCCGGCAACCTTGCCCGCGGCTGGTGCTATCAAATGATGGTGGGCGCTGGTGGACTTGAACCACCGGCCTCTACCGTGTCAAGGTAGCGTTCTTCCCCTGAACTAAGCGCCCTACCCGGAGCAGCATTATACCAGAGCCCTCCACGCGTGTAAAGCGTGTTTGGGTGCGCGGAGTATCCTCGGGAGGGGCCTCATCCCGCGGTCGCGGGACCAGCCTGCGCCGGCGAGTGTGCTTCGCGAGGCAGGCCCCGCGGGAACAAGCCGGGCCTTCGCACGCCGCCGCTCCGGCCCGCCCGGCGCTCGCGGAGGCTCAGGTAGGAGATCAGGAACACGAGCGNNGAGCCGCAATGCTCGCGCAGGCGTTCCTACCCACTAGCTGGCGCAGTTCATCGGAGTCCAGCAGGGCCACAATGTGCGAAGCCAGTGTGGCAACGTCCCCTGCGGGGACAACGTATCCGGTGTGGCCGTGTGAGACGATTTCCCTCACGCCCTCGACGTCAAACGCGACGATCGGCTTGCCCAGAAAGGCAGCTTGCACCAGGACCTGGGGCAGTCCCTCACACAGTGAGGTGAACGCAAACACGTCAAACGTGGCCATCACCTCCGCGACATCCTCACGATGACCAAGGACCGTGACGACATGACAGAGGCCCGAGCGGGCAATATCGGCTTGAATGGCTGGACGTTCGCTGCCATCACCGGCAATGAGGAACTTGATTGGGCGATGAGGGAAGCGATCTAGCAAGATACGCGCCGCTGCGAGCAGAAGCGGGAAGCCCTTGCGGCGCTCGAGCCGCCCAACCGCACCTACCACCGTGTCAGTCGGAGACAGCCCGAGGTCGGCTCGGATGCGACTGGCACTCAAGGCACCGACCTCACGGGCCGCGCGGAATGGAGCCAAGTCGATGGCACTCCGCACGACCACGTACTGCTCAGGACGCCCGATGTTGACACGAACGTACCGAGACATGAGGTCCTCCCCGACGCAGATGAAACGGTCAGTCCAATGCGCCGCCATTCGCTCGAGCATGATGTTCCGCTTGCGCTCAAGCCAGGGCAAGTGGGCTGGGAAGACACTTCCGTGCAGTTCATGCAGCACACATGGCACGCCGCAGAGTCGAGCAGCTAACCGTCCAACGAAGCCTGCCTTGGCTGTATGTGTGTGCAGTATGTCAATGCGCTTCTTGCGAAGCAGGTGTGTCAATGCAATGGTTGCGGCCAAGTCGTGCCCCAGTGCCGGGGCGCGAACAAGGGACTGCAGGACTGTTGTTGGGACTGCAGCGGCCGCTTCCCGCATCACGCCCAGCTCATACTCTCTGCCGACAACCAGTTCCACGCTGTAACCTGCGTCTGCGAGCGTGTTCAGGCGGTGCAGTAGGCTCTTCTCAGCCCCTCCTCGGATCATGCGAGTTATGACATGAAGAACCTTGCAGGGCCGTGGCGTACGCTCGCCGCGGTCAGCGTGGGCGTGGCGTCCAAAGGACAGAGACGCCCGCCCCGGGGATGAGCCAGCAGGCCTTAGCTCTCGCAGACCCGTCTTCTTGTCCATGTTCGTGGCCAGGACTCAGCCATGCCCTTCTTTCGTCCATCGGAAACCCAGCTGCACCACTCATCTAGCACGTCGTTCGCTCGCTCCTGCATGCCTGATCCAAGATGCGTTCTGGAGTCATGGCTGTTGGCGGGTGCTCGGATGCATGGGCTGCCGTCGCCCCGAAAACCCTGTCCGTCGAGACGCTCGATGCCAAAGCAGCAACTGCCGGAATGCCCCCTGAAGGCCGATGACCTGGATCGCCAGCAGTGGCCAGCGCCCCCGTCGCCAAGTGTCGCAGGGGCCACCTGCACGTCACTACGTGCGGCTCGGCGACATGGGAACCGGCGGACTCACCTCAGTGTCCATCAGACCGAACGCACTGCCCACGCAGTTCGCGTAGATGATGACAGTGCAACTGCGTTCTCCGCGCCACTGCAGTCGCGGTGCGCATTCTCAGCGAAACGCATCGGGCTCGGGCCAAGTGCGGTTGTGCCACTCGCTGCGCATCCAACGGAGGAGCCCGTCGTACGTCCCCAGTCGCCGGGCCAACCGGCCGAAAGCGGAAAGCCTGAGCGAGATGTCGCTTGGCTGCGCTCGAAGACACGCTTCCCTTGCCACAGGAAGGCGGGCCGACCGGGGAGGACTGAGAATGCCTGCTTGTGCCGCGTGGGAGAGCACAGTCCTGAGGCCATGACGCGCACCTACTTGGCCCGCAATGTCGAGGACGCACCCCCACTCTATGGAACGCAATCCAGCCAGTATCGCGATGTCCAGAGCTGTCCGGAGACATCCCGGTGCTGCGTCACAGATAGCCGCATGCAGGGCTTGGATCACGACCAGATACTCAAGTGGCGGGAGCGGAGTGGGCCTGCTGACATGGCCAGGTGGCGGCGGAACGTCCATTTCTCGTTCAGGCGGTTCGACCTGCACAGGAGGACGCCACGGGCGCCTGTGCAGCTCTATGGGGACGCCCGTGGCGGGGCAGACAAGCGGGAGGTAGTGCTTGTCGCGAGGGCCCAACAAGCGCTGTGTGGTATCAGGGACGTAGCCAGCTTCCTGCAATACTGCGCTGGCTGTCGTGATCTGCGTGGTCGGGAGCCATAGGTCAATATCCGAGAGCAACCGCAGTGCGGCATATTCGGGGGCCAGCGCACAGAACGCAATGCCCTTGATTCCCAACACCGGTATGTCCTCAGACTGTAGGAGGTCGAGGGCGAGGGCCAGCGCACTCAGACATGCCATTGAACGCGCAGCTGTCCGCAACGCGAAGGTCCTGAGGCTGTCTTCGATGTGGCCCGGCAGGAGGGTCCGGCCATTCGCCGTCACGAGCGCATGAAGCAATAGCGGGGCAAGCCCGCTCCGATGGGCAACTGCTGCTAGCGTATCCCAAGCGTCTGAGTTGGCTTGAAGCGCCGCGATGAACTCCGCTCTAGTGATGCTCCCCAAGTAGTACCGTGCACTT
>DPJP01000271.1:8211-10813 GCA_003542955.1 Armatimonadota bacterium | reverse complement strand
TAGCGCCAAGCGCTCTGTCTGCAGGTGAGGCCGCGCTCCAGTACACATCTGTTCCGTGATTAGGCACAATCGCGAATCCTCCCTCAGACTAATGCCCACAAGGGTTGATCTGCCCAGAGCGTGTTCGGCCTGGCCGAAGAACACGGTCGCTCCGGCGGACGCCACCGTGGTGATGGAGAGCATATGGTGCCCTACTCGCCCCCCATTGCGTTTGCCCACCTGTCGTCCCACGCCGCCGCGCGGTCTGTCTCTCCCGCTGCTAACAGGTAACTGTGCCCAAGCCACGCGGCGACTGCACCGACGGCATCATTCTCTGGATCGCGCACAGCGACCGAAGAGAGACACTGGATGGCGAGTGAGTCCATTCCGAGTGCGTGGTGCGTTCTCGATACCGCCACCGCGATCTCCCGCCGAGCGTTCGCAGGAGCCTTCCCCAAGGCTCGGACGACCAACCTGCGAGCGGCGGTCTCGTTGCCTGCCATGGCCTCCGCCGTAGCTCGTGCAGCGAGGCACTGAGCAGCTTGGACTGGGTCACCGGCTTTGTCAGCCAATCGTGCCGCGCGCGCGAGCATCGTCGCTGCATCGGCCGCCGCCGAGGGTTGGCCCAAGAGAGAGCTCGCCCCAGTCTGCAGCATAGTGGCGGCTTCGCGGGGCCATTGCTCCGCGAAACCACCTGCGGCATTCATTGTCTCGAACACCACCGTAGAGTAGCCTGGGGTCCGAGACACAAGCAATTCCAGCCTCAGTACCTGGCCCTTGGCACCGAACATACCCGCGGAATCCGCGTCATTCAGGGCTGAGATCGTCGCCAAGGCCGGCGCGAGCTCGGGGTCATCAGACTGACTCACCGCCTGAAGGTACAACCCGAGTGCACCGGACGCATTCGGCGTCATCATCGCCGATGCCAGCCGCGCAAGCTCCGGGGTCTTGGTCAACGCGCTGAAAGTACCATCGACGCGAGCGAAGGCCAGCGCCCGCTCATGGTCGTCCGCAAAAAGCCCAGGAGCTTGACTCAGCATTGTCCATGCCTCTGCTACCTGGCCCTCCCATAGCGTTCCCCAAGCTATTGCTTCCCTGGCTTCGCCACACGCTGTCGATGTCCCTGCGTCAACGCTCTTGCAGTAGTCAATGGCGGCCGCAGTAGCCTCTACCTGGCCGGTGCTCAGCCCAGCCCTGATCATCTCGCGCGCTGCGTCAATACGAACCCCGTCTGTCGCAGTGTCATCGTCCACGAGGTGCTGCCAATCTGACACAGCACCGGCCCGGTCACCCATCGACAGGCGCGCGAGCCCCCGCGCTAGCGTGCCTCTCTGGCGCAGGCTAGCATCCCGAGATTGCGAGATGACAGTGGTGGCGATGTTGGCGAGGTCTGAACACGACGCAGCCCAGCATGCCAGAGACAGCGCTTCATCCATCGCGGCCTCATCGCGCGGCTCCACCAAGGGCAGCACGATACGTGGCAGGTCCGAGAGCTCATTCGCGCCGCCGAGGGATGAGAGGTCGAGTCTGACGATCAGCCATTGCGGGCGCCAAGCTTGGCTTGTCACTGTGACATCGACAATCGTCCCCTTGCTTGGCCTGGCGCCGGCGACCCCCCCCCAATCACGCGGATGCAGACTAGCCGTTGTGGTACACCAGTGTCCAGCTTCGACGCGGACGGCTTGCGAACTGAGCAGCAATCCCTGATCGGTCCAGCCCTCAACAGTGACTTCCGCGCTCTCGGTGCCCGGCGGGCCGATGAGGTAGCACGCAATAGGGAGCGAGACAGGGAAGGCCTGCTGCGACGGGCGCGCAACACGTCGCTGGCAACGGGCACGCGCCCCATTCCCAACCCATCCGATTACTGGTACCGCCATGACGTTCTGGTCTGCACGCACTCTGACCTGCCCAACGCGAACACTGGCGGAGTCTGATCGCCAGGGCCCTGCCTGCCCCGTCACGAGCCACGGACGCGACAGGCCCAGATCGCCAGCTTCGACCTGAGCATCTCGGAACGCGGAAAACGTACCATCGATCGCTGTGGCATCCGGTGACAATTCATACCAGTCGTTCAGAACTTGCATGCCAGACGTCGGGAGTGCATTGCTGGTCAGTCGATCCGGCCAGCACTGCAAACCGCAGCGCACCACGCTCGCGATGTCCCCGGCGGAGAGGTTGGTGTGGACGCACTTGCTGACCTCCGTTACCAGTGCTGGCAGTTTGCCCATGGTCTGGACTGATGCGAGCCGTCTAATCACTGCCTCGATCATGGCCTCGTGCCTCGCAGACCGCAGAGACGCGCGGCCCCCGCCGCGATGCCTCACGAACCGGAGAGCATGCTCCCCGTTCAGTTGGTGCGTTCCCGCGGCAAGCTCTACCGTGTCGCCGTCAATGGTGTACTTAGTTGTCTCAGCAACCGTGACCTCGACACCCCCCAACATGTCAATGATGCGCTCGAAGGCTTCCATGTCAACCGAAACCCAGTGACTGACGGCAACGCCGGTTTGAAGCTGCACCTGCTCCACGGCATATAGGGGCCCTCCTGCTACGTGTGCGTAGTTGATCTTGCGCGGCCCCACATCTGGCAGGCATGCCTTCCAGTCGCGCGGCAGGTGAACCATCT
>DPJP01000271.1:0-8192 GCA_003542955.1 Armatimonadota bacterium | reverse complement strand
ACCATCTGGGTTCGCTGGGGATCCACCAAGCATAGAACCATCGCGTCGGACTCGCCCGCGTCGTCTCCCCAGTCAGCGAAGTCCAGTCCGAGAACGAGAATTGAGAATGGCTCCTCCGGCGTGTATGCCCAGACAGCAATTCCGAAGAGAATCCCAATAGCAGCGAGCATATGGGGTCGCCACTTGCCTGGTGCAGTGATTCTCGAGCACATGGCCATGCCTCCTGTTGACCGACGGGACTAACCTTCAAGCGGCTACTCGGCAGACATGCCGTGTTCCACCGAGACCACGCCACGTAGCTGTGCTTTTCCGTGCGGGCTGTGAACGCCAGAGAGACCCCGTGCGCATTATCGCTCGGGGCCGCCGTGGCAATGTGGTTCGCGCAGACTGACGATCTCCTCAGACACCAATGTCTGCAGAATGCTGACGGCGCCATCACGCAGCGCGCCTATAGCCGTCGATGGACCATCGCCCCAACCTTCCGAGAAGCGATCTACAATCTCACCCAGAGCGGACGCACCATCAAGCATACGAAGCAGGAGGAGCCATTGCGCCTGTAGTTTCCTGCTGGTTACGCGTCTGCGCCACGGTTGTGCGACCAACAACATGTGGGCCCGGGTCGGGGATGGGGCCTGCGTCGTCGCTGGATCACCGAGGACACGCTTGAGTTCTGCGTCAACGTCCATTTCGCATGTTAGAAGCGCGGCAGACGGGTCGAGTACTGGCACGAAACAGGACACGGCCTCTGGGCCGCACTCAGTAAACGTCTGATCGGCTTCGCTCGCGGCCATGCCGCTGCGGCTCCCGCAGAGCCCTGCGTCCCAGAGCGCAATCAGCTTCTCCTCAATCCTCAGGACCTGGTCAACAAGATCGGTGTGTCTCCCTGCATATTGGAAGAGCCGGCGCACCATCTGTGGGTGGTGCCGCATCGAACCAGGTTTGAGCATTCCCGTTGGGTGTAGCGGTTCGGTCCCGGCAGCTTGCTGCCAAGTGGCGCATATGAGTTGCACGTACCCTATCCCGAGCAAAGCCACCGCCATTAGAGAAGAGCGCCTGCATAAAGCGGCCAGGAAGCCCGCTGTAGCTGCTATCAGGTCTGGGTCTTCAACCCCCACTGAGGCGTCAGAAATCGAGAAATGCGCCGTGAAGACGTCGGGATGGGCTCGTATCAATCGCACAATGCTATCAGTCTCAGAGAGTACAGTGTCCCATGTGGCCGAAGATGGCCCGCGCCAGCGCACCTTGTCTTTGTGATTAGTGAAGACAGGACAACCTGGGTACGCCTTGAGGCTGTCAACCTGGACCCGCACCTGACCCGATGGCTCAGGCTGAGCCAAGTCAAACGCGAGCGCAATTGTCTGCTCTGTCTCCTGTGATAGTTCGCCGGGCAGGCCGACTATGAAGGACAACGTAGCACGGATGCCTCTCTGGCTGCAATCAGCTACGACCCCGCGCGCGTTCAGCAGGTCCAATCTCTTGCCGATGCGTTGCTGCACCCGCTGTGAACCAGTCTCGATGCCAAGAAAGACCGAGACGAGGCCGGCTGCTTTCATCCTACCTAGAAGTCCCGGGGTCAGTTCATCNNCACTGGTGCGGACAGCCTTCGGCGATCAGGGCGGCACAGAATTCCTCAATCCACTCAGGGCTTGCGGTCAGGTTATCGTGGATCAGACTGAACACCGACGTCCCGAACCGACTCGCGATACGGTGCATCTCATCGATGACGAGAGCCGGAGTGCGATATCGCACTGGGCGCTTCCACATTCTGGCTGTGCTACAGAAGACGCACGTTCCATGGCATCCGCGACCGGCCTCCACCTCATCCACGATGTAGCCGACCTCCCCGTCGCCAGCCCCTAACAGCTCGTACTCAGGCATCGGTACAGCATCAAGGTCGGCGATGGGTTGGAGGTCTGGGCCACGCTGTATCTGTCCGGAGGGCAATCGCCGTGTGATGCCCGCGATGGCGTCGGGTGGCAAGTGGTTAGCGGTTCGTGCGACAAGTTCACTGAAGCTTGCTTCACCTTCGCCCCGAGCCACAACCGAGACCTGAGGGAAGCGTTCGAGAACCGTCACATCCAGCCCGCTGCATCCTGGGCCTCCCAACACGATGGCCACTGTGGGCATGAGTTGACGGCATTCCTCGGCAATGCGTAGTGCCGATGGCAGCGTGTCACATCGTGTTGTGATCCCGATGATATCGGGAGCCTCAGACGCGATCATGTGTGCCGCCACCCCAAACGCCGCTTCGTCAGTAGGGATGCGCCCCGCAACACACTCACGGTCTAGATCGAGCAGAGCGACATCACAGCCCGGCACACGCTCAGCACTGGCCGCCAGCGAGAGCAAACCCAAGGGAGGACGCAGCCTATCGGCGCAATACTGTGACCGGCACGGAGGCTTGACCAAGCAGACTCTCACAGTCATCGGTTCTCCTGGCGTCGTTGAATGCTATGGTTGCCAGCCAACAGGCCGTATTGTTCGACAGATGTTCCTCAGGGCAACACCCGAATCTGCTAAGATGGCTCCAGGTGTTTCAGCGAACTCAAGTGGAAGTCGGTGCCATCGAAACCGATCTCCAATTCGTAACGCAGGTCCCATGCCGGCCACTCCACATGGATGCGCTTGGGGTACACGCGACCGGAGTCCCCCTCCTGTTGCCAGTCGAGAAACTGGGCCACCAAGACTGGCTCGAAGCGCCGTTCCCCTCGATGAGAGGAAGGAAACAGGGCTAGAACTTCGGGGCGTAAGCTGGCGCGGTCTATCCTCATCACACCCCAATCCCAGTCAATCTCGTATGGGCAGCACTCGCGACTTGCCGTTCGACTCAACACCCGGCACAACGCCATCGGGCTGCCGAAGGCGCTCTGGAGGAAGACCGCATCGTCGTCGGGCGGGGCACGCAACTGGGACGGGTATCTACCCTCCATGAAATCTGGCAACAGCAGCGGGTGCGACCTGTCATAGGCGGCCGGATCCAGCATATCGACAAGACCCAACTGCACGACTACGCTCGAGTCTGGTGCGCCGTCGTCGTGCTTGACTAGCGCAATACCGCGGCGCGCCAAGGGAAGGGCGGTGTCCCCCGCAACTGCCTGATCGCGCCAACGCACTCCCCGCACCCACCCCATGCTCTTCTCCCAGACAGCCCGTGCTATCGTCCTCCCCTCCGCACTTCTCTTGGCAGCATTGGCAATGATGTCGCTCACGTTTCGGAAATCAGCGCTTGACTCGGGCCTTAGGGTGGCGGCGTCCCAAGGTGACACGACGACGTCGCACTTGATGTCGGCGTCTGCCCAGACTGCTGATCGCAGAAGCCAGATACCAGTGTCAGTCATCCGGTAGCGTGCAACGACCCTGGCCTCCCCGATTCGCGTCTCGATCCGTTGTGGAACCAGGGAGCCCAGTTCAGTGCGCGTGTAGTCGTGGAATGCGCTGGTTGCCACCGGCCTACCGTCAGACCCAAACAGCACCTCAGTCAACGGGGTGAACCGCCCCGGCTCGACGACTACCTCAGACCACGCGACACGCTGTGTCCCAAGGCGAAACCGCGGTGTCGGTCCAATACTGACAGTCTGAACTCCCAACGTCGGCCTGATGACCACGCGTAGCAGTGTGCGTGCACCCGCGACGAACGGCGCCGCGGATATCGCGAATGCGTCCGGGGCAGCGCCGTAGGTCTGCAGGAGAGACGGCACACCAAGACCGCCGCAAAGCCACCTGTTCATCTCTGAGCGCCATTTGACCCGCTCCCAACCCGCCACATATGGGGAACCGTCTGTCACGCTGGCCCTCACCCAGCCGTCAGCCAGAAGGTAGAAGTCGCCGGTTCTCTTCCTCTCGACCGTGGACAGCACGCCATTCTCATCTATGTTCTGATAGCGTATAGCTGGATGCGTATCCAGCATCCACCAGAGAGCCGTGGCCGGGGCTTCATAGCAGCAGCCCTCGACAGTAGTCCACTGGCCGATCTGTGTCCGTGACTGGTAGGCCACCTGCTGCGGTGTCCGTGCCAGCGGATCGAGCCAAGCCTGGTGGTTGGCGAGGAGGCCGCCCATCACGGCAGAACCTGCCCCGCTAGAACCACCACAACGCGCTCCAGAACTCGCCAGCACCATGATGACGAGAGACAGGGCTCTGGTGTGAGGTCGGTACATGCCCATTACCATGGCTGGCAGGACCCGCCGCTCTTCGTGATGCCGTAGTTGGAGTCCTCTGAACCGCCCTTCACATGCACCGTGCAGTAGAATTGCAGCGGGCCGAAATCCATCTCATCCGCCACACTTGGCTTCTCGTACGTAGTCGGTGGCCTGTACGTCGTATTGCTGCTTGCCTTCTCACAAGCACGGTCATCTTGCTCATTCATCCTGTTGCGTCTCCCTTCGCCCGATCATTGATTGGCAGAGCCTATGTGTGGTCGCGGTTCTCACCTGACCGCCGCCCGCACGTAGCGCTGGTGTTGCTTTGAGTTCGCGCCAGCGGTCCTGATGCCACTCTTAGCACATACCACGTCGTGTGCATGGCCGCTCGCCAGATCAGGCGCGCAAGGCAATACAGAGGCCCAATGCGGGGACGGAATGCGTTCTCAACAGATCGCACGCACCGCCTGATATCGCCCAGATGGCGCCCCATGTGGCGAGCGACAGTATTATCGATGCGGACAGTCCCCTCTCTCTTCTCAACTGCTACCACTCGTCCCAACACACACCCCACGTCCACACTATCGATATGGCCGCTGTGATTGGACACAGTCAAGTAGCGGTTCTCGTCCCACGAACAGCGGCCTATGAATCGGTGGGCCCCCAGCGCGCCCCCGATGGACCCGATACGGTAGACGACCACATCCCCTATGACGAAGTCGATTGGGGAACAGTACTCAATTACTACACGTTCGCCGGAGTGGAACCACGGAGCCATACTGTCTCCTGTGCCTTGCAGGGTGATTCGTCCACCCCGAGCCAAGACTTCTGAGACCATGTCCCATTGCAGGGGGGCGTCCAGCAAGGGCCGTGCTGCGGCTGGCAGCAACAGGCCCCCATGCGCGGGAATCCGTTCCCCGCCCCGATTGGGCGTTGCGGCTTCCGTCTTTCCTGCTAGACCATCGGCACCCCGCTGTAACGCGCCCGGCGGGCGCGCGCAAGTCGGCATGCCTGTGGTGATGCTGCCGTCGGCGAGCCGGTCTCGGCGACAGTAATGCCCGGACACTGCTCACACCACCTTCTCAGGTCGCATTGCGCACATTCAGGCAGATCTCTAGCTCTCATTTCTCGCATAGCCGCGATCGTTTCTGACGCGTGCCAGAGCCCCGATAGGGAGTCGCGGTGCACATCGCCCGCGACAGGTAGCCACTCGCAGGCTGACACCTCCCCAAGTGCATTGACGCTCAGGGAACTCCGACCGGCTTGGCACAGGTGACCATCCAGAGGCCTTGGGTGGTTCGTGTGTGCCGGCACTAACCCGAGTTCCGTCATCTCGAGCGCCTCATACATATCAAGAACATCATCAGTGGCTGGAATTAGATGGTGGAACTGCTCTATGACCGGTGCATCTGGTGGCCGGCTTCTCTCCTGCTTGGCCCGCTCACACCATGAAGGGGGATACAGTTGCGTGCCCCAAGCTCTGAAGAAGGCACCAATCTCACGAGCCATCGAGAGCACATGGGGCCATTCACGGCTGTTGAGGCTCAACATCTGGCCGTGGATCACGAGGCGGACTNNTCTACCAGTGTCAGGTTGCTGTAGATCGAGACTGAGAAGCGTCGTTGACGTGCGTGCTGAAGTATCTCCAGGAAGTCTTCGCGCACAAGTGGCTCGCCACCGGTTAGAGTGACCTCGAACACGCCGAGATCGGCCGCCTCATTCAGTAGGTGTATAACATCAAGGGTCGACAGCCTGTCCTCGGATCCATGGTTGCAGTTGCAGTGGATGCACCGCAGATTGCATCGCGCCGTCAACTCCAAGTGGATAGAGAACAGCCATGACGCCTAGGCTACGGCAATGCGCCAAGGCGGGACGTGGCAGAAGCTGCTCATTCGCTGCCGCCTCCGGTCGCTCCCACACACCGGTTGAGCACTCGCCTTGCCTCCATGTCCCTGAGCCACTCGCTAACATCATCAAGTACGCTGTCTGGGAGCATACCGTAGTGGTCGCGAAGCAACTCAACGAGTTCCCCCGCGGTTGTTCCATCATCCAAGGCGGGCCAGATGACGGTCGCGCTCTCATTCAACCACAGGAACTTCCCCTGATCCGGAACGAAGACGAGCACTTGGCCGGCCACTTCACGGGCAGCGATGTCGTTCGCAATGCGATATCTGTCTGCACACACTGGCAACACCCCTGTAGACGCTTAGGTCCAGCGGGAACGTTAGCATGTAGACGGGCGTGGCGACGAGCAAGTCCAGCACCAACGAACCCACATAGTGCTGCAGCTCTGGACACGTCCGAGGAGGGAGGCCCGGACTGGGCGGAACGACCCGCCGCAATATGAGTGCGTTCTGGACCGCATCTGCGGCCCGGATTGGCGGCGCTGGCTCGATTCGTGTGGCTGCGCCCTGTTGCACCACGAACACCGCGTCCACGGGGAATTCCACGATATCGCGGCGCAGTCGCGCGCGCGCGCCCGTGACGTCGGGATCGAATGGGAACGGCAGTGCTCTAACACTGTAGCATTGCCCACGACGCAGAAGAGCTGTGTTATCGGAGGCCAGCAGGTCCGCACCGCATTCGCTGAGAATCTGAGCCACAGTAGTCTTGCCAGCGCCGGATGGCCCCAAGAAGACGCACCCGACCCCGTCTACCCTCGCGGCGGAAGCGTGCAGCAAGCACCCGCCCATGCCGTAGAGCTGAGCCAGGTAACACCTGCTTATCAACCGCACAACGCTATGGCACATCTCGTGGGCGTCAGCACCGTGCTGAAACTGGACGCGATCACGCTCGGCTACCCGTGTCGCATCCCCGATCTCGACTTGAGCGGTGCCCGCCCGGACGACTATGGCAGCGGTCGGTTCCTCTGGCAGGCTCGATACCCATTGGGCGTAGGTCCGCCTTATCTCCGCAGCAGTAGCCGCTGTGTCGACCGTTACTGCCAGCGGCGAACCGACTACGTCCAGCACAATGGTGTGGTCTCCGAGTTGCTCAGGTGGTAGCAGCTCACTGCGCACCATAGCGCTCCCTCATCTCACGCAGAACGGCGGCAGGCAAGCCATCGAACCAGTGCGTCTCCAGCCGGGCACCGGACAGGCCCCAGGCGTCGATCACTCGTTCAAGGTGTGCCTTCGCCTCGTCGACGTTCCCCAGCTTCGCATGCGTTGCAGCCATGTTCCAGTGGATGGCGACGGCGTCCTCATCAACTTCTGTGTACTCAAGCGCCTTCTTCAGTTGATGCAACGCCTTCTCGTACTCTCCCTTGCCGCGGTAATGGCAGCCGAGGTTGTTGTGGCAATACATACGGACCTGCATGCGGCCATCATCGGACGCTAACTCCGTCGCGCGCTCGAAGAAGTGCTCAGACAGTGAAATGTCGCCAAGAGACAGGGCAGCACCGAAGGCGTGGAGTGCTGCCTCACACCGATGAGGGAGCGAGGCATCGTCAAGCGCCGTGGACACAGCGTCTATCGCGCTGCGCGCTTGCGGCTCTCGTTCGGCGTCCCAACGGGAAAGCTTCGCAAGTATCTCGGCCTGCATGCCCTGGGTGCCGATTGAACTGGGAAGCTGCTCCACCTGGGCAAGAGCCTCCTTGAGCCTGTCCCCTGTCATCTCCTCAGACAGCAGCTTCTGCCAGACCACTGTAGCATTCATCACGGGGCTCCTTCCGGAGGCACTTCCGGCGCTGTCCACTCCTCACCACCACGTCGAGCAGACGCATCTGGTGGGGAGGCACGGTCAGACGTCCACACGTCGGTCCACACACCGGCGATGTCGCCGGCCTTGTAGAGCGTGTCGGCCTTCTGATACAACTCATCGGCCGTCATCGAGGCAGGATTATCCGTCTGTGAGAACGCGGGCAAAGCGCAGAGGAGCGTGATGAGGGCACAGCAGAGGACGGCGGATGCCTGTGAAGCATGCGGCAAGGAGGACGTCAGTCCCGAGCGGGACGCTGTTGCGGCGGCAGGCGCAAGACGCATAGGACCAGCCTTTGAGGGGCCTTTGGCCCCTTTTGATGGCCGCGTCACGGCGTGCCCGAATTGCAGTTGC
>DPJP01000456.1 GCA_003542955.1 Armatimonadota bacterium | reverse complement strand
CGCTCCGCCTGCATGTCGCGGAGGGTGGAGCTGATGGAGACACGGCCGGTCCGCCAGCCCGCCCCAGTCCGTGTACCACATCCCTGGCCCGATGCCACAACTGTGTCAGCACGTTCGCCGGCGTGCCGCGAGGTACCTGTTGGACTCAGCATGCCCTCCACGCGGCAGAGCTTTGCAGGTCCGAATACTGGGCTTCAGCTCCGGGACGTGGGTTACCGGAAGTCAGGACGGCATTGGCCCCTGGGCCACGTAATATGCCTTACAGCAACACTTCCAGGCCCTTCGCCAACGGCAAGGGCCTCGCCATACGGTGAAAGCGCCCGGCCTGATGAAGATAGCCAGGCCGGGCGCTGATNNATCAGGCATTCTGGTGCCGAGGCGGCTTTGGGTGTACACGCTCCCAGCCGGACACAGGTCTTTCGCGGTCTTCTGCGAGACAGAAAGCGAGTTCGATGTACCGGTCTATCTCCTCTTCAGTGAGTTCCCTCGGCGGTTCCTCGACGGGTTCCGGCTCGGCGTTGGCCTCGAGGTCCTCGATCAGCTTCTGTCTCGTCAGGATCACTCTGCAGAGCGCGTTGGCTGCCCCCTCGAGGCTGTTGCACTTCAGCGCTCCTGAGTCGATGAGACGTCGGAGTTCGATGATTGCCTCATTCATGAACGTGACTGCGTCAACAGCTTCATCAGCACGGTCAGTCGCGGTCTTTTCTTCCACTTTTGCCTGCGTCTTGCACGCAATTTGCCGCATATGTTGTTCGCGTCTTTCGGGCCACTGGTCGCGCTTGCCACGGCGCGATACCGAACTCTCGCTGAGACCGTGTTTGGCGGCCAAGTCCCGATAGGAGAGCTTCGGCTCTGCCGTGATGTACTCAGTGGCCAAAGCCTCCCAGTTGATGCCCTTCGGGCCGGACCTGCTGTGCTTCGTCATGGCGCGTCTGTACCTCCGCGTTCGGAGAATGGTGTAAGCAGTTGTCTGACCGGCATCGTTGCTGACTGTGATAGGTGATAATCTGATCATCTGATAACCCAGGCCAGATGGCCAGAAGATCGGAGCACCAGCTACCAGATTATCACCCTTATCAAGTTATCAGTTTATCAAGTTATCACTTCTCAGGCACAGCGGGTCCCGACGCCGGGAGCATCCACTCGCCGCCCGAGGAAATGGCGCCGAGTTCCTTCCGGGCTCTGTAGAGTGTGGCTTGCTTGATGCCCACCTCCTCCGCCCTGGCCAGTAGCTCCCTGCTGGGTCTCGCGCCGGCCTGGAGTTCATCACGCAGGAACTCCATGGCCACGCCCAGCGCCCCTAACGGCTGCGATGTGTTGGGCGCAACCGTCCACTGCACGCAGGGCGCGCCTTCGTCGTCCTGGCCGATGGTGAACCCCATGGCGTCTGGTTTCGGGCACAGGTTGTTCTTCGCGACGTGCAGGCGGAGCGTGTCAACGCCCGCGTCGGGCTTGTCCACGGCCAAGAGCGATCGCGTCGACGCGCCGATGGTGCTGCTGCCACGGAAGCTCTCTCCGTCGAGTTCCCATGAGCCACTCCCGGGCCGGCGGTCCGGTTGCTTGCCGGCATGATGAATGAGCAGCACTGGCACACTCGCCTGCCGAGCCAGTTCCGAGAGCCCCCGCAGGTGTGTCGCGATCCGACTGTCGTTTTCATGGACGCCTGGATACGCATAGCGCAGGCTATCGACCACAACCAGGCGTGGCCTGTGGCCCAGGACCCAATGTCGGAGCGCCTCGAGTCCCTTTGGCTCGCTCAGGAACCGTTCTCTGCCGATCTCCGGTGTGAGGAACCGCGCTTGCGTGAGACCCATCGCCTTCAGCCGGCTCAGAAGCGTGCCCTGGCCGGACTCGTAGTCAAGCCAGAGAACGCTGCCCGGCTCATCACGTGCGGGCGTCCCGTCAGGCCATGCGCGCCCCTCCGTGACGCACCCGGCCAACGCCAGGGCAACGAATGTCTTGCCGCATCCAGGCGGACCGAAGACACACGACAGGTGCCCCAACGGCAGCCAACTTGGCCAGAGCCATTGCGTGGTTGAGACCACACCATCGATCTCGTCGTAGGTCACGAGACCGTGCACCTCTCGTGCGTTGAGGCTCACGCTCTGCGCCATATCCGCGGATCGAGCGGTCAGCCATTCACAGAGCTCCTCAGGGCTGGCGCCGTCGTAGCCCATTGTTTGCAGACGGTCGCCGACTGCGATGAACTCACGAGCGAGTGCGCGATCCTTGACCACGTCGATGTACTGGTCCAGGTGATCCACGGTAGGCGGCTCCTGCATCAGTGCCAGCAGGTACTCGGCGCCGCCGACTTCTTCCAGGAGATCGCGACGGCGCAGCTCGGCCGTCGCTGCCTGCAGGTCGCTCTTGTCGCCGTTCTCGACCACGGTGGCGATGGCGTGGAATATCGCCCGGTGGGCTTCAGGGTAGAAGTCACCGGCCTGCAGTCGGCCAAGCGCGAAGGTGGCAGCGTCCGCGTTCAGCAGCATGCACCCGAGGACAGCCTGTTCGTTGTCGAGGTCCTGGGGCGGGAGTTTGCCCTCCCATTTGATGTGTTGCCTGTTGTCTGTGCGTATGGTGTCCATTGCCATAGGCTATGCACGGGCTCGACTGTCCGCTGAAGAACGCGAACGCGCGGCCCGATGGCCACCTCCTTTGCATTGTTGGTCGGTTTGTGTGAGCGTGTCGGCTCTATGACCACTGCGCCCGTCGCACTGCTCAGACGCGTCTATGGGGTACCCGCGCTTGGCCGCCGTCGAGGAACGCATTCCGAAGCGCAGGTGCCAGCACGGGCAGTCGGTCCGGGGACAAAGCTTCACATTGAGCCAACTGCCGCCGGAACACTCCAGGCAGTACGCCCGGAGTGCCCTCATAGCCGTCTTCCAGCAGGGCTTGTGTCGCGCAGGTATTCGGCCCCGGCGCTTGGCTGTCTTCAACGACAGTCCGAAGCGGAAGCCCCAAAGCGGGCAGTCTCTGGCCGCGCAGTCCCGCACGACACCATCACCGATGCACTCCCGGCAGCGCGCTTTCACTGCCTGCAGCGGCGTCCTCAGGGTGCGCTTGGGAGGCCGATTCGGCACAATAGCAGCGTTGTTGTTGGGTGCGACCGCCTCGGTGGTGTCACTGGTCGGCATGAGCACGCCCGCGGATCCGTCCTGTACGTATTGCGCATCGGGCGCATTCGGCCGGGAAGCAACTGAGCCTGCCCCATCAGTGCGCGTGGGTGAAGCCATCGTGAGGTCACGCGTTCGCCTACTCATCTGCCTCACCGCCTCCGCCGAGGATCGGCAGCCGCTCGACGGCGGTGCGCTTGGAGCGAAGGTCCGAGTGCAGGTAGATGCTCGTCACCGAGATATCCGAGTGGCCGAGCAGGTCCCTGATCGTGCCGAGGTCAACGCCGGCCTGGACGAGCATCGTCGCATAGCTGTGCCTCATCGAGTGGAGAGTGAAGCCCTCCTCGGCGAGGCCCGCTCGGGTGAGCAGGCGAGCGAAGATGCGCCGCAGGCTTGTGTGGCCCAGGCGGTTGGCGGCGCGGTTGAGGATCAGCGGCCCCGGCTCATCGCCGCGGAGCGCGATGTACTCCGCGAGGACGCGCTGAGTCTCTGTCGGGAGCGGGACGATGCGCTCCTTGTCGCCCTTGCCGCGGACGCGGAGTTCGTTGCCGTCTGCCGACACGCTATCGAGGTCGAGATCGCACAGCTCCGCTCGTCGCAGGCCTGCGGTCGCAAGGAGCCAGGCGACTGCTCACTCGGCCGGCGTCCAGGCGGCGTCGAGTATCCGTCGAACCTGATCGGGATCCGGGAAGTTGCGGAGCTTGCGCTCCCGGCGGGGGAGAGGAAGCCCATGCGCGGGGTTAGTTCGCATCGCGCCAAGCTCGATCAGGTAGCGGAACCAACTGCCCAGCGCGTGCAGCCGGCGCCTCGTCGTATTGGGGCGGAGATGGGCCAGGCTCGTGACGAAACGGAACAGCGTCTGCCGGTTGAGGGTCGACGGGGACGCATCGATGCCCTGCTCTCGGCACCATGTCAGGAAGGAGGAGATGTCGCCACGATACGCCGTCGTCGTCGCGGGAGAGCAGTGACGGAAGTCGAGAAGGTAGGTTAGGAAGCCGTCTACGTCGAGTTCGTCGGCAAGTGTGGTTGGTGCTGATGCCAATCGGTGTCTGCTGGTCTGTACTGCCAGTGCCATGGGACCTCCTGCTGATTGGTCCGGCGGCATGGCACCCTGCACTGGGGGAGCGCACAGGAAGCTGAAGCGTCCGTGCGCAGTGAGTGCTTGACCCGAGTACCGCATTCGGGTAAGCTGCATTTAGTGCGGGGTGCCACCCGCCGTCTTTTGGTTAGGCCCTGCCGGGACGATCTTCCAGGATCCGAAGCCCGGCAGGGCTTCTTCGTGCTTGCATCCAATATATCATCCGTTCTGGCCATCCCTCGAAAAAATGTCCAGATGTCGTGTTATATATATGACGATAACCCCAGTTCCTGCCGCGTGAACGGCTACATGAAGTCCTGGAGTGGCTCATTCTGCGGTTTCCAGGCCCTTAGCACAGAACCCCTCTAAATCCAGGCAGTGCACTCTTTGCCGGATGAATGTCACGAATCATCAACGACATTTCGCGCACTGCGTTTGCGAAGTCGTTCCGCTCGCTTGCGGCATGCCGGTGAGCAGTACTTCGCATCGCGCCGGGCGCTTAGGAACAACCTGCCACATGTGCTGTCTGGGTGCCGCGCCTTCGGTGCCTGGCAGACACGGAACTGCGCCGCTGTCTCCCCGGCAAGCACTCTCAGGAAGAAGATGACGCGGTCCCAGACGTGTGGCGGCACTTGCACGACACCCGGGTCTGGGTCGCACAGGACCCAGCGTACGACGAGATGTGGCAGAGCCTTCGTGTTGGCGTACTGAGCCGCGCCAATGTCAATCATGGGGGAGAATGTCGAGGTCCCACCGATAAGTGTCTCCAGTACAGTGTCCAGCGCATCTGCCAGGGACAGATGGATTTCGCCAGCTGCCATCTGTCTTGCGGCTGCTTCAAGCAGACCAACGCAGTTGGCAATCAGACCGACCTCCACCCTGCTGGGTTCCATCCACCGAGGCAACGCATACCCCCGCCTTATCCAAGCCCGCACGTCCCTTGGCGGCCGGTTCAGTATCTCAGCGGGGTCCTTGTCCCATCTGAGTTTCGGCTTCCCCCACGGTCCGTCTCCCACAGATCATCGCCCCCTCAGAAGGCTGCAACAATGGCCGCACCATGTCCCCTTGACACTCCATGCCAGGAAGGGAATCGCCCCCCGCACACGGAAATGTCAGCAGGGAGCACCCGTACGACCCGAATGTGCCCTGCACGCGGAGAACCATTCCCGCTCAACGGGCACTATTCCTCGCTGGCGCGATGGTGTGAGAGCGCCGGCGTGCGACAGTCTGCCGGGTGACCGTTCATGGGAGAATGCCGCCGTGACAATCGCCTATCGGCTCCCACAGGGGCTACCGGAGCGCCTCGGCTTCCGCGTCGGCAACCGGGGAATGCACTCGACCCGCACGATGATGCTGGCCGAGCTTGACGCGCTGCTCTCTGCCCTGCCGGAGGACGCCTCCCGGGAGCAATACGATGCCGCCGTCATCGATGACAATTTGCTCGGGAAGGGCACTGCCTCCGCGCGGCGGCTGACCGCCCAGCGCCTGGGTGAGCTGTACGCACTCGACCCGAGGGTTCCGCTCTTTCGCACCATGCGGTGCCTGTGGGAGCTCGATACTGCCGGCCGCCCCATGCTTGCCTGCCTCTGCGCGAATGCACGCGACCCGCTGCTGCGCATCACCTCGCCGGCGGTGCTCGATCTCCATGCCGGAGAAGCCTACTCGAAGGAGCAGATGCTCTCTCTCCTCAAAGAGGGCACGGGGGAGCGCTTCAGCCTCTCGACAATCGACAAGATAGCGCGCAACGCGGCATCGTCCTGGACGCAGTCGGGGCACTTGCAGGGCCGGGCGAAGAAGGTCAGGGCGCTGGCACAGGCAACGCCCGCGGCAACGGCTTACGCGCTGCTGCTTGGCTACATGAGCGGCGCCCGCGGAGAGCTGCTCTACTCGACCTACTGGGTCCGGCTCCTCGATGCGCCGATGAGCCGGGTCGACGCGCTGGCCTTCGAGGCCTCGAGGCGCGGCTGGCTTGACTATCGCCGTGTCGCCAATGTTGTCGAGATCACGTTCCCCGATCTGCTCACTGCTCCCGAGATGGAGATGATCCGTGAACAGGATTGAGCGGCTTATCAAGAACTACGAGGGCTTCGCCGGTCTCCCGTGGCAGAGTCACCTCTCGGGAGCCGAGAAGGTCTGGTGTGCCATCTACGACCCGATGGATGAGCGCCGCCTCCGACGCCATATCGGTGAGTTCGAGAACGCGACCAGGCGCGCCGGGCACGCCTGGGCCCTCTGCGACCTGACTGATGCATTCGCCGAGTGGATGGCCGGGCACGATTACCGTGACGCATACTTCGAGTCACCAAACGATCTCGAACTGACTATGGCCGATTTCGGCGAATACGTTGCAGGGATCGTTGCTGACGCCCTGACGGGGCCAGATGTGGATGAGGGCACGGTTGTCGCCGTGCTGGGCGCCGCCTCGCTGTTCGGCCTCATGCGCGTGTCGCAGTTGCTTGATGACGTGTCCGCCCACATCCGGGGTCGGCTGCTGATCATGTTCCCCGGCGTCTACCGTGACAACACCTTCCGTTTGCTCGATGCACGCGATGGCTGGAACTACCATGCAGTTCCAATCAATGCCTGAGGGAGCGGTTCCCCGATGAGCGATAGTCTCTCGATCCGCGATATCCTGGCTGAAGACCCGACTGCCAACCCCATCCCAAACGAAGGCGTCGCCGATGTCGACCAGGAAGACACCATTGTGTGGGAGCTGCAAAAGTTCGTCTGCGAGGGCCAGTTCGATGAAGGCCTCAAGCGGATACTCGGGGCGTATCTGCGAAACCAGGGGAAAGCCCAGCAGCCGGGCGTCTGGGTGAGTGGCTTCTACGGCAGCGGCAAGTCACACCTGGTGAAGATACTGCGCTACCTGTGGACAGATGAGACGTTCTCGAGCGGCGCCTCCGCCCGTGGGCTTGCACAGTTGACCACCCAGGTTGAGGACGACCTCCGCGAACTCTCAACGCTGGCCGCACGCACCGGCGGACTCCATGCCGCCGCCGGCAAGCTCCAGGGCGCGCTCCCAATACGCCGTGGGCTGCTGGCGATGCTTTTCCGCAGCGTGGGGATCCCGGAGGAGTATCCTATCGCCACCTTCTCCATCTGGATGCGAGACAACGGCATCCTTGACGCAGTGGCCCAGCATGTCACGCAGACCGGCAAGGACTTCTCCAGGGAACTCCGTAACATGTACGTGTCACCTGTGCTGGCGGAAGCCTTGATCAAGGCCATGCCCGACTTCGCGTCCGATGCGAAGGACGCGCGCCAGTTTCTCCGGGCGCAGTACCCGCAGTTGCCCCCCGACCAGGATATCACTGATGAACAGATGGTCACCACAATCCGTGATCTGCTGGCACCCCGGGGCCAGATGCCCTGCACGCTTGTGGTGATTGACGAACTCCAGCAGTACATCGGCGACAGAACCAACCGCGCTATCGAGGTGCAGGAGGTCACCGAGGCATGCACCAAGCAGTTTGGTGACCGCATGCTGTTCGTCGGCACCGGGCAGTCTGCCCTGCCGGCCACCTCCGAACTTCAGAAGCTGCAGGCTCGGTACACCATCCCCATCGAGCTGACGGACAGGGATGTCGACCGTGTCGTCCGCAGGCTCGTGCTCGCCAAGAAGCCGGATCGCGCGAAAGCTATCGAGGACATGCTCTCCCGCTGCAGCGGCGAGATCGACCGCCACCTGGTTGATACCGAGATCGGCCCCCGGCAGGAAGACAAGCAGGCCCTCGTCGCCGATTACCCGCTCCTGCCCGTTCGCCGGCGTTTCTGGGAGCGCACGCTCAGGGCCGTCGACAGGGCCGGTACGGCGGCCCAGTTGCGGACCCAGTTGCGCATCGCCTACGAAGCCGTGTCAGCAATGGTCGAGCTGCCCCTGGCGGCCGTCGTCCCCGCCGATTTCATCTACAACCAGATCAGCATAACGCTGCTGCAGTCGGGCGTGCTGCTGCGCGATATCCATGAGCGCATAGAGCATCACCACAATGATGCTGCTGCCGATGGCACGCTCAAGGCCCGTATCTGCGCGCTCTGCTTCCTGATCAGTCAGCTGCCCAGGGAGCCGGGCAGCGATACCGGCGTCCGCGCCACGCCGGAGATGCTTGCCGACCTGCTCGTTGATAACCTCGAAGCCGGTAACACGGCCCTGCGCAAGAAGGTGCCGGAGCTGCTTACAGAGCTTGAGAAGCAGGGCGACCTCATGCGCGTCGGCGATGAGTATTCCATGCAAACGCGGGAGGGCGCCGAGTGGAACCGTGAGTTCCAGGCCCAGTATTCGGCCATCGTCGGCGATGCCGGCCGCATTGCCACCGAGCGCAACCAGTTGCTGCGTGCGCGGTGCACCGAGCAACTCAAGGGGATCAAGCTGCTACACGGGGCCAGCAAGGCGCCGCGAAATATCGAACTGCATTTCGGGGACGATGAGCCGAAGGCAGGCAGCGATGCCGTCCCCGTCTGGATACGTGACGGCTGGTCTGACAGCGAGAAGAACGTGCTCGCGGATGCGCGGAAGGCCGGCCAGCAGAGCCCGACTGTGTTCGTGTTCCTCCCCGCTCATGCAAGCNNGCGAGGCACTCAGAGACTGGATCGCGCACTGGCAGGCCGCCAAGGCCACCCTCGACCTCAGGGGCGTTCCCACCACCGACGAGGGGACGGCAGCCAGAAGCGCCATGGACACCAGGTTCAATGATGCCGAGCGCCGGGTGAAACACCTCATTGGTGAAGTGCTTGACGGCGCGGAGGTCTACCAGGGCGGCGGAGGCGAGGTCGGCGGGCTCGCCGTTAGCAGCAAGGTCGAAGCGGCGGCTGTGACGGCACTCGCACGGCTCTACCCCGAGTTCAGCATCGCCGACGACCCCGGCTGGGAGAAGGTTGTCACCCGCGCCAAACAGGGCGGCGGCGACTGCCTGGCCGCAGTCAAGCACACCGGTGAGATCGCCGACAGCCCCGTCTGCAAGGCCATACTCGGCTCCATGGGGGCAGGGAAGAAGGGCAAGGATATCCGCTCGCAGTTCGGAGGGCCACCGTACGGGTGGCCGCGGGATGCCATCGACGGCGCCCTGCTTGCCCTCATGGTCGGCGACCTCGTCTCCGCAAGCCAGAACGGCACGCGCCTGAGCGTGAAAGACCTCGACCAGGGCAAGATCGGCGTCGCCGACTTCCGACCCGTCAACGTCCAGTTCACGACCACGCAACGCATCGGGGTGCGCACGTTGCTGCAGGTTGCCGGCATCCCCTACAAGACCAACGAAGAGGGCGCCGCCGTTGTGGCCCTGCTTGACCGGATGCTCGCGCTTGCCTGCGCCGCCGGCGACGAGCCGCCCGCTCCCGCGAAGCCATCGGCGGCATACCTGGATGAACTCACGCGCGAGACCGGCAATGAGCAGTGCGTGGCCGTCTACGAAGCGCGGGAACGTATTACCACTGACCTCGCCGACTGGCAGAAACGGGCGGACGGCATCGCCGCGCGCATGCCCCGATGGGAGGCTCTCCGGCGACTCATCGCACACGCGGCCGACCTCCCGGTGGTCGACGAGGTGCAGCCGCAGATGGACGCGATCCTCAAGGATCGTTTGCTGCTTGCCGAGCCCGATCCCGTCCCTCCACTGTGTGAGCGAGTGGGAGGGGCTCTTCGTGACGCCGTCAATGTGGCGTTCTCCGCTTATCAGCAGCGCCACACGGACGGCATGGCCGCACTCGACGCATCAGCCGACTGGCAGCAGCTTGATGAGAACCAGAAAGCAGATATCATCGCCCGCTGTGCGCTGCAGCCGGCCGACCAGCCGGATGTCTCCACGGAGCAGGCGCTGCTGCAGTCGCTGGATGCCATCTCGCTTGATGACTGGACAAGCAGAACGGATGCGCTCACTCAGCGCTTCCAGAATGCCCTGGTCGAGGCCACGCGGCTGCTCAGGCCGGAGGCCGTGAGGGCGAAACTCCCTTCCCGCACGCTCTCAACCCGGGACGAGGTCGACGCATGGCTTGATGAAGCCCGCCGCATCATCATGGAGTATGTCGACAGTGACCGGCCGGTGATACTGTGATGTGCATTTGTGCAGTTGACGATCGCGCGCTGGAGACATTCAGGAGCTGCGGCACGGCCTCACCCCCAACCCCTCTCCGTGCCCGGAGAGGGGAGAACGGCTCACGGCGTGAGCGAGTCCGCGACTGCTCCTGACCACTTCGTAACTGGAGGCATTTGGTTCTATGGCCCCGCTTGGTACCGATCTGCGCAGCCTGCTCGGGAAAGCCGCCATCGCTGCCCGCACGGCACTGCGACTCACCAGCCGGGAGTTTCTTTTGCCGTTCACCCGCCTCCTCCCGCCGCCCTGTCTGGTCTCGTCGTTTGAGACCGAACAGGCCGGGAACAGACAGGCCGGGAAGAGGGCGGCGACATGACGCTTTCCCTGACACCCAGAAACCACGAAGATGCTTATTTCCGTCAGCGTGTGGCTGGCTCGAAGGGTGTCGGATGCCGTTTGTCGTGCTCCC
>DPJP01000319.1:51064-51238 GCA_003542955.1 Armatimonadota bacterium | reverse complement strand
CTCCAAGCACCATGACGGCTTCGCGATGTTCAACTCGCCGTCGGACCCGTACAACATCGTCGATGCGACCCCATACGGGCATGACGTGATGGCGGATCTGGCGGAGGCGTGCGCGGAGGCCGGGCTCAAACTGTGCTTCTACTACTCGCAGAGCCAGGACTGGCATGCTCCCGG
>DPJP01000319.1:50697-50957 GCA_003542955.1 Armatimonadota bacterium | reverse complement strand
GGGTCATTCGCGGCCTACCTGGAGAACAAGGTCAAGCCGCAACTGCGGGAGCTGCTCACCCAGTATGGCCCCATCGGCCTGATATGGTTCGATACGCCGGTCGGTATCAGCCGCGAGCAAAGCCAGATGCTCAAGGACTTCGTCCACTCACTGCAGCCGGATTGCCTGGTCAGCGGCCGCATCGGCAACGACCTGGGCGACTACGGCTCGCTCGGCGACAACCAGATGCCCTGCGGGCCGGTCGAGGGCGCCTGGGAGAC
>DPJP01000319.1:35541-50687 GCA_003542955.1 Armatimonadota bacterium | reverse complement strand
AACTGGAAGTCGGTCAAGGACCTGCTCTACCTGCTTGTGGATCTCGCCTCCAAGGGCGTCAACTATCTGCTCAACGTCGGCCCAACCTCCGAGGGCCTGATTCCGCAACCGAGTATCGACCTGCTGCTGGGCATCGGCAAGTGGATGGATGTCAACAGCGAGGCGGTCTACGGGACGCGGGCCAACCCGTACCCGTACGAGTTCGACTGGGGCCGCATCACCACAAAGGAGAACAAGCTCTACCTGCTGGTGATGAACTGGGACACGCAGCTCAGCATCGTGGGCCTGCGCAACAACGTACGCAGGGCCTCCCTGCTCGCAGACCCGAGCGTCGAGGTGGCAGTCAGCCAGAGCCACGACGCGGATGCCGACCAGCACCGGGTGGACCTGTCACTTCCCGCCGAGGGGCCTGACCCGCTCGTGAGCGTGGTCGTTCTCGAACTCGATGGCATGCCGGATGTAGACACGCAGCCGCTGCAGCAGCCCTCCGGCACTGTGGGTCTCCCCGTCTACCTCGGCCAGATGCACGCTGCTGCCCCCGACTCGACACTCGCGCTGTCACGCACGAAGATCGCCCAGGGCTGGAAGAGCACGGAAGACTGGTTCTCGTGGCAGTTCAAGGTGAGCCAGTCGGGCGAGTATGACGTCCGCGTGATTGTCTCCTCACCGCACCGGACGCACCTTGCGACAAAGGGGCACACCGTCGCCGTAAGTGTCGCCGGACAGACGGTCGAGGGACAACTCAATCTCGACGAGCCCGTCGACAGCCCACGCGGGCAGTACTTCCCCGAGCATGCCACCATGCTCGGCACGATCAAGCTCGACCGGGCGGGCGTCTATGTTCTCTCTCTGAGGGCCACCCATATCGTGCCGGAGGCGTCCGAGGGCCTGCCGGCGGTTGGGGTGCAGTTGCGGCCCGTGGCAAGCTGAAATGCGTGCTGCGGGGGGCCGGTGGATCGGCTGCGCCAAGGACCATGGCGCCCGTCATCGGCAATCCGGCGCGTGGACCATCGGGACGCCGGCTCCCTGCCTGTGCCTATCTGTCCACCGCCACTTTCAGCCACCTGATGTTGCCCACACAGTCCTCGACGGCCCAGAAGGCGACCAGGACCCCGCCATCATCGAGATCGATCACGCACGGCGCCCCGAAGCGGAGCACGTTGAACTGGCGGATGCGGTTCTCGTCGGTTTCGCCCGTCAGCAGACTGCCCGCCGCCCACAGCGGCTCCTGCCGGAGTGTCTGCCACCTGCCGTCGGCGAGCGAGACCTCCGCCGCCCACAGGCCCGGCGCATCGGTCCGCCGGTAGACGCATAGCAGCCGCTCATCATCGAGGCGATGGAGCGCCGCCGTCTGTCCGTGCAGCCCGGTGTCCACGGGCGGTCCGAAGCTGCGGCCGCCGTCGTTCGAGATGCTGCAGGCATTGGTCCTGTCTCCCTGCGCGGCCTCGTCATAGCTCCAGCCGATTGACACCAGCCGCCCCGGTGATAGCTCGACGATCTTACTCTCCCAGTAGATAACCTTCTCGGCGGACCCATCCAGCACGTCAACATACTCAGGCCAGTTGGCGCCCCGGTCATGGGAGACGAATGCCACGGCTTTCATGCCGGTCGGGTCGGCGCCGTCCCAGGCGCGCCAGGTGGAGGTCGGCAGCATCCAGCGACCGTCAGAGAGCTCCACCATCGGCGAACACAACTCGAACTCCGGCCCTACCAGTGGCGGGACAACCACGTCCGGGCCCGCCCAGTTGATGCCCCCATCCGTCGAGCGCCACACCGAGAGCTCGGTCTCTACGAAGCCGAGTGTGTCGGGGTTCGCGAGACCCTCATCTATCCTGCGCCTGTCATAGCGGAACACATTGGCGGCCAACGTGCCGTCGGAGGCTCTCATGATGCGACACGCCTCTGAGAAGGTGCCGTCAGTGGCCTCCGGCAGCATCCGCCCCTGCAGCGTCCAGCTCTCTCCGCTGTCTATCGACCGCGCCAAGTAGACGCGACAGTCGGCGCTCTCGAAGGCCTCCCCGATGACCATTGAGCAAAGCAGCTCTCCCCTGCCGAGCTTGACCAGCGACGGGAAGTAGGCATGCCGGCTGTACACGTGCGGCTTCGGATTGCGGTAGATCAGTCCTGTCCCCTCCACGTGCATACTGCATCCATCCCCCGATCCGGGCATCACAACAGCCGTATCGTGTACTTGTAGGCATTCGCGATCAGCCAGTGCTCGGCATTCTCACCATAGCGGGTCATGTACATCTCGATGTCGCCGGTCTCCCGATCCTCGAACATGCAGTAGTTGCTGAGCTGCAACTGCGGCCCGTCTGTATCCGGATAGTAGTCATCGATCACCGTCACCGTATCCTTGCGCAGCGACGGCCCCGCCTCATCGACCTCGGCGATCTGCAGCGGATGCCTGGGCAGATTGCCGTCCGGCGGCTCCGGGGTGATGTTGCCCACCCAGTAGAGCTTGCCCGTGCGGCTGTGGCGCAGGAGCTTGGAGAAGGTCGAGGGCGAGTAGAACTGCTCACCCGTGCCATAGCGCAGGTCCGTCACGGGCGACCATGTCCTGCCACCATCCTCCGACACGCTGAACCAGCGGCGACCGGGTGCCGTGGTCTGGCCCTTCCACTCCGGCTCGATGGCGACGGTGGAGCCGCGCATCTCCAGGAACAGCCGCCCATCGGTCAGCTCGGCGATGGTCGGCTCCGCGAGGCCGCGTCCGGAGATGCTGTGCGGCACCGCAATCGGCTCGGAGACTTCCCAGGAGTAGGTCTGCGCATACTCATCCCAACGGCCGATGAAGCAGCGCACGCCGTCAACTCGTTCCTCCGCCCCACCCTCACGCAGGAGGTACGGGACTCCGGCCGAGGGGTAGATGATCGTGCCCTCTCGGGTTGGGATCGCGTCATAGCCCCCGTACATCTGGTTGGTCTCGAGCTGCTCCTGCGTCGGGGTATCGCTCACCCCGAGCACAGGGCCATCCTCGAAGCACAACTGGGCGGGCTCGGACCACGTGCGCCCATCATCGGCCGACATCTGCCAGTAGTTGTGGTCGAACATGGTCTGCTTGCCGGTACGGAAGTGTTCCTGGATCGCCTCCGCGCCGGCGCCGAACAGGTGCCGCAGGAACAGGAAGCGCAGCGTGCGTCCGCTCACGGGATCATGGCACGTGGCGAACGGAATCAGCTCCCAAGCCATGCCGTTGTCCGTGGTTCCTGTCCCCTCGACGCTCTCCCACCCCGACCAGGTGCGGCCGTTGTCCTCGGATGTGCGCACGCGGTGTGCTTCACACCAGTCGCTGGCCACCTCGAAGCTGAGCCGCTCCTCACGCCGCACACCGGCTCCGAGATAGCGCACGGATACCGCCGGTGCCCGCCGGTCACCCTCATTCGCCACATACACCTGCCTGTCAATCGTCGCTATGTCACCCATTCAAGTGATCCTCTCTGGCTGCGCTGTTCGCTCACCACAGCGCTACGGTTGTGGCCGACCGACATCGGGCATTCGGCGCCCCTGACGCTTCACTCAACGACCGCCACCTCGGCCCAGTCATCCAAGTCCAGCCTGACCCGCCACTGCCCGTTCTCCTGCCGCACGCGACATCGTCGTCGTGCATCAACAACCTTCCCGTTGATGTCGAACACCATCACGCTCGGCTCGTGGTCGACATCGCAGAGCCGATCCAGCGATACCGCGCTGAGGATGCGCTCCTTGCCCACGATGAACCCCTGACCCAGCTCGACCGGAGTGATCGGGAAGAGCTTCTGCTCCAGGAGATACGCATCCCTGTTGGCCTCAGTCATGTCGGGCTCGGGCATCGTGTAGTTGTAGTAGATCATGCCGTGGGCCAGGTAGATGATTGTCACCTTCACCATCCAGCGGACCTTGTCCTCGCCCTCCGGGAAGCCGCAGGCCCCCAGGCCCAGCGGGCTGTTCAGGTGCGAGAAGAACAGGTAATTGAGGGCAGGCGGTCTGGTGCCGACCTCCCACGTCTGTGCCGCCTCGGCGACCGCGGAGCCCGTCTCGGTGAAACGGAATGCGGGCAGCGCCTGCTCATCTCGGCTGGTACAGTGGCGGTTGGCGACGAACACCTTGCCCCGGTCATGCACGTAGTTGATGAAGTCTACACGCGCCTGGACCCCGGCGAGGCCGCAGTCGGTGTACTCGCCGTGAAGCTCGCCGGTCTTGAAGCAGTTCTCTGCGCTCATCCCGTCCCAACTTCCGTAGCTGCGCACGTTTCCGATCTGCCCGAGCGGGAACTCATCGCAGTAGACCCCGTCCATCCCCAACTCCTCGACGGCGAGCTTGATCTGCTCCATCATGTAGTCATAGCGCTTATTGCCCACCTGCGGGTAGACATGGAGCGGAAGCTGGTTGATCGGCGCGCCGCCGCGGTAGTAGTGATACACGCTGAACTCACCTTTGGCGGTGCGCACGATGCTGTCGCTCCAGCCGGGCATGCCGGCCTCGATGATCGCGCTGACCTCCGGCGTCATGGTCTTGATCACCGAGGGCCCGTACTTCTGCGTCTGGTCGGGCAGGGGAATCTGGTCACCGTTCGGCATTGTGTCCGGGCGGATTGCCACCCAGTCGGTTTCGATGCAGGCGATGATCTTCAGGTCGGGAGCGACCTTGCGCATGGCGGGTACGAACCGCCGCATGATCTGCCGGTACTCGTCCCAAGTGACGACGTGATCCATCGCGCCGGGGTCGTGGTCCAGCCACGGGGTGATGGCGAGTATCTCGATCCCGCGCCAGTCGAGGTACTCGCGCAGCGCAGTCGGGTCATTCTCCACATCATTGAGATAGAACTCCCTGGGGCTGTAGAGCAGGTAGAACTTGATGTCGTCGTCCTTCGGGAGCAGGTAGCCGAAGCTGAACGGACCGTCAATCGTGAAGTTCGCGTCCCAGTCATCCCTGACGCGGTTGATGAAGTCGAAGTAGCCCTGCCCCGGCTCCATCACGTAAAAGGACCACGACAGGGTACGGCTGCTGCCCACATCCAGCGCAAGGCGGTTCACCTGAATGCCGGTGTGGTTCATCGCTTCCCCCATCGCCGGACGCAGGCGGCTGCGTGAGAAGTTGTCCTGCATCACGATCCCGACGCTCCGGCGCGGGCCGCGGCAGAACAGCGTCGGGTTGGCAGGCACCTCCAGGCCGGCGTTATAGCGCTCCAGGAAGTCTTCCGAAGCCGTGAGACCGTAGCGCGGGACGACGGATGTCGGGTGAGCCCGGAGGTTGGTGAGCGTGTCGTCGATACCGACGCGGCCCTCGTGCACCCGGATGGTCCGTTGCAGGCGGTAGTGCTCCCCTGCGGCCTCGACACGGACCGTGTCGTCGCCAACGCGGCTCACCTCCGGCTGCCATGTAACCTCAGGCCCACGCTGTGGGGAAATGTCGGGATAGCGCGGGTGGTTGAAGCCCCGCGCGAGGCCGTTCCAGCCGATCTCGCCATTCCAGTCGATGCTGCCATCGGGCTTGCGCGGAGTGCCCGGATACGAGAAGCAGCTTTCCAGCAGATACGAGTCTTCTCCGGCATCCACCTGGATGGCGCCCTGTGCGCTCAAAGTCACGCTCATCCGCCCGCATGGAACGGTCACGTGCGGTGTGATGGCCTGGAACTCCCATACCGTCGGGGTATCCTCCGCGTCACCAGTGGCCGGCAGCCAGTTCTCGTCGACAGCTCCCAGAAGGGGAAGGCAGATTGCCGCTGCCACCCAGATGGACAGTTGTCTGAGTATCACTCGCACCAGTCTCAGCCTCCCGATACCCGCGCTGTGAGACCGTTCCCACGCCACACGCCCCTCACTCCACGCACGTGTCATTCATCACTTCTCGTACTCCGGCCCTCTGCTCCCGGTCCTCCTGAAGTGCTCCCAACGGCGCCGGTACTCCGCCCTGTAGTCGGCCACCGCCTGCTCGTAGCTCAAAGGCGGCGTGCCGGGGCGAATGCACCCGCGGATGACCAGCCTGCCGCCGGTCAATGGCAGGCTGAAGTGCCCGCCATCCGCCCTGAGAGCGGAGCCGTCGAGTTCCGCGGCGTCCACGTCATAGAACCAGGGCACCCGGAGCAGCACCCGCTCGGGGGCGTTGCGGAAGCCGCTCGGCAGCTCGACGGTGAGGTCCTCCGCGGAGGCGTTGACGGTCATGCCCAGCGGTCCGAAGCTGCTGGGCTCATCGCGCACGAGTATCTCCTTGCCCGGCTGCAGCCACGCCGGCGACACGGCCGAGAGCAGGTAGAGGTCATCTCCCTGTTCGCGAACGAGCATGTTGCGCAGCAGCTCGATGGTCTTGGCCGATGAGGTACTCTGCGGGATGATATTGAACACGTGGCTGTAGCCGCGCGTGCTCCAGGGGATCGTCCCGAACTCCGCGGGCAGATGCGTCGAGCTTGTATGGACAAGCAGCGCATACAGCTCCTTCACTGCCCACTCCTGATCCCACGCGGCGCCCCGTACCAGCGATGTCTGGGCGTTGTTGGGCGTCTGCCAGTAGTGGATGCCCGGCTCCTCGTTGAAGATGAACCCGTCGCCGTCGCGCGCCATCGCCGAGGGCCATGTGTAGGACAGCAACCCCTCCTGGTAGCGCTCCCGCACGGTGCGCAGGGTCGCCTCGATACGGGCGTCATCTGGCTCGAACAGCAAGAGCGGGTAGAGCGTGAGCAGGTTATCCCAGTCGTTGCCCTGTGTGGTGCGCTCGAGGCTTGGCGGGATGTAGCCGCCCGTTTGGGCGGTCTGCGCATCCAATAGCGCCATCACACCAGCCCTGAAGCGACCATACTCGGCACGGAAGCGCTCTTCGTCGTCCTCGTGGCCCATCTGTTCGGCCAGGTAGATACACGCGAGCAGCCCGATGAGCCCCCAGAAGTGCTGCCCGGTCTGCCGGCAGTCCTTCAGATACGCATCGTCGGCGACCGTGNNGTCATCCTCCACCACGCGCTGCTGCCACTCCATCGCCTCCAACACGCCTGGATAGACCGTCTCGAGGAAGCCCCGGTCGCGGGTGAGCTGATGGTGGCGCATCCAGCCCCAGAGGTTGTAGCCCCAGATCTCGAAGTAGAGGGTCTCCTGGTGATGAAGGATGCGGAAGCTGCCGTCGGGGTACTGCTGCCTGCGGAGGAACAACTGCCCCTCCCGCGCGATGTCGGTCAGCCCCATGTACTCATAGCCGCGCATGATGTTGTTGATATTGCCGCCACCGTACCAGGAGTGGTACTGGAACTGATTCACATTGACGATGGTGTCCTCGCCCACAATGTCGACATTCTGCAGGTTGGCGATGGTGTTGCCGACCAGGTAGTCCTGAACCTTCGCCTCCGGGAAGCGCAGTGGCGGGTGGTCCGCGATCAACTCACCCCAGAAGGCCATAGTGTCGGAGAAGGCCTCATCATAATCAGCCCCGCGCACCTGCTCGGCCCGCTCCGAGTCGATCGGCAACGGGACGACTGGGAGTGTGTAGGTGAGTGTTTCGCTCTGCCCCGGCTCGAGCCGGAGCAGGTACATGACCATCCCGAGCGGAGTGTGCGGGTCGCAGTGTACCGTTGGGTCCGCGTCGCCCTCGATCTCGCCGGAGAAATAGCGCCGCATGCGCAGCCCACAGTCCTCGGGGGCCAGGAATACTCGCCAGGGCGCCGGTGCGCTCGGGAAGCAGTAGAGTAGGCGCTCATCGCGGATCACCGCATCGGTCTCGAAGCGGTACTTCCACTCGGGGTTGAATGTGTGCTGGTCGCCGACAAGCTCCTCCGGCAGGCTGCTGAACTGCTGCCCGAAGCGGTAATCCGCGAGCTGGGTGTAGCCCGTGTTCACGTCACCCCGGAAGCGCCAGCCGGTCGAGAACCACGCCGCGCGCGGCTCGTCGGTCGTGTTGGTGATCGTGATCTGCGCGAAGTTGACCGGAATGCCGGCCATCGCGCCCCCGAGGTCGGCGGCAAAGAGCTGGAAGTCGTGCCGCACACCGTCGCAGGTGATGTCGTATTCGATGGCCGGCAGGTAGCCCCCGTGCAGCGTGCGGATGCGCTGCCGCGCAGGCACCGGCGGGTTCCCGATGCAGAACATCAGCTCCCCGAAGCCGGTGAAGATGTACCCCTCCGGCGTGACTTCGCTCGCCACAGTGGCGCCGTATGGCTTGAGGATGTCGTTGGGGTTGGCGTAGTAGGAGAACGGCTTGTTCGGTGCGTCGATGAGGTCGGGATCATGCATGCCGAGCAGGTAGTTCATGGCCCTGGCCCTCCGCGGTGGTTTGCCTGCACGGACAGGTTCGCCGCCTGGGTACGGAGGGCCTTGTGTGTGCCGCACGGCTTCACGACGGTCCAGGCCAGCTCTGATCACGATCTTCGCGTTCCAGGCATGTCCTGCACCAGAGCCTGTCGCCCACCATGGCTGCGGCCGCCCCACAGTCGGGACACTCAACCACCCGCACCCGCCCGCTCAGGACGAGAGCGTACATGGCGCCGAAGAGCACCGCGACGATGGCTGCCGGCATCCATATCCACGGCGAGAGCCCCAGAGAGAATGCCCCGACCGAGGCCGCCGCAAGCGCGAGCATAGGGAGCGCCGCCCTCGCCCTGGGGACGGGCACCGCGGGCAGCGCATCGAGAGGTATGTCGGCATCGCGATCGGTATCGCCGCCAGTCTCCCGCCACGGGAGATCATACTCCGGGACGAAGGGGTTGAAGCACAGCGGCGCGCCGCACGTGCCGCAGTCAACGCACAGGGCGTCGGCGCCAGTTGCTCGGCGCGCCGGCGCAAGTGACGGTATCTCCACGGCATCGGTCCTCCCACCGACCTCAATCGCGATGCGCGCCCACGCTTCCGGCGGCACGACGTCCGAGCCACATGCCGGGCATACTGCCCGGTGGACCCCGGGTGCGTCGAGAGAGCCACCCTCCCCGGGTGCCGGGGGTAGAACCGTGACGGCGAACCGGTCGTACTCGACATTCCGGAGGCGGTAGAAGCCCACCGCGCCGTCGTTGAGGGCAACGGCCATTCGCGCCACCGAGGCGTCGAGTGCAGTGGCGGGGGCATCCAGACCGACCGCAGCCACGCACTGACCCGAGGCACAATCGCATACCCGGATTGATGCGTCGTCGCCGGCCGAAGCCAGGAGATTGGTACCGTTGATGAACCGCACGGCTCTCACAGCCCCAATGTGCCCGCCCAGGCGCAGGAGCAGCCTCGCCTCCACAACGTCCCATACACACACACCACCGGCGTCGTCACCTGAGGCCAGCAGACATCCATCCGGGCTGAAGGCTACGCAGCACACGGCTCCCGCGTGCTCAGTCAGCGTGGCCAGCCACCGTGACATCTGCAAGTCGAGAACCTGTACGCTCCCATCCTCGAGACCAATGGCCAGGGCACGGTTATCCGGCCCAACCGCGACGCTTCGGCAGTCGTCGATAGTGGCACACATGCTCACGCCATCGGAGGTTCTCCACAACCACGGGCGCCGGTCATCACCGATGCACACGCCGAAGGCCCCGCTCGAGGCCATAGCCATACCGAGTGCCCCGCCGGCGTCGGCTTCGCCGACCCACAGGCACTCCCCGGTGTTGAGGTCCCAGCCCTGCACCTCGCCTGACAGACTCGAGGTCAGCGCGAGCGAACCGTCGCAGGAGATAGCCAGGCCCGTCACGGCGTTGAGCCGGTGCGGGATGGTCTGCACGCACTCGCACGAGTCGGGATCCCATACCCGAATTGTGCGGTCCCACCCGCCGGAGACCGCGCGCGCACCATCCCGCGTGAACGCGATCGAGCAGGCGCGTATCGAGTGGCGGAGGGTCTCGGAGGCGCCCCATCCACGAGTGACGTCCCAGACCCAGACATCGCCGCCATGGCTCGCAACAACCCCGACGGCGGCATCGGCGCTCCACGCGAGGCAGGATGCGTACCGGGGGACATTCCTGAGCGGTTCGCCCCCACCGGCCTCAAAGCATCGCAGCCAGGAGTCCATACAGCCGCAGGCTATCACGCGCCCATCGGCCGACATCGCGACAGATGCGACCACGTTGTCGCTTGCCCTTGTCCGCGCGACGCACTCGCCGGCCCGCACGTCCCATACCACCACCGTCCCGGATGTATCCCCGGCGGCGGCGAAGTTGCCGTCCGGCGTGAGCGCGAGCGCGTCAATGCCCCCGGTGTGCCCGTCGAGGGCAACCGGCTCCTCTGCGTCCGGCCCGCGCCAGACGTACAGCCCGCAGTTCCGGGACAGAAGACCGTCGAGCCCGCCTTCGGAGGCGAAGGCGTCGCCCTCCGGGTCGCCCTCCATCTCCGAGCCGGTAGCTTCACGCCGGTCGGCGCCCTGGCGACCCGCTCTGTCGTCCAGGGCCTCGGAGACGTACTCACGCATCCAGGTTCTCAGCCCTCCGTCGACGGCGACGATTGTGCTCGCATCGGCGGACATGGCGACAGACCCGAGCGGCGTCTCAGGTGTGGAGAGCCGGCGGACGACCTCGCCTGTGACCACGTTCCACAGCCTGATCTGGTTGTCGGCGCGCAGAGTCAGTAGGAACCGGCCATCGGCCGTCAGGGCGATGCTGGTGATCGCGGGAGGCCCCGCCTGCAGCGAGTGCAGCAGGTTGCCCGTGACCGCATCCCATACTGCCACAGCCCCCTCCGTGTCGGAGACTGCGACCAGCCTGCCGTCAGGGGTGAGCGCAAGCGCCTCGGGGCGCCGCGCGAGCCTCAGGACGTGGCGGCAACGCCCCGATGAGACATCCCACACCCTTACGGTCGTGTCCCAACTCGCCGATGCCACGGTTCCACCTTCGGCGGACATGCCGAGGCCGACCACCGTCTCCGAGTGCCCGACCAGCGCCAGCGGGAAAGGCGCGAACGGGTTCACCAGGCCCATCGGGGGCGGCGGTGCAAGTACCGCGAAGTGCTCCTGGTCGGCGTTCAGCGTCTTGATTGCGTCTGTGCCTACCGCCAGCCAGCGGTGCCGTGTGTTGTGCGCATGCTGGCCGCAGAAGCCCGGCAAGGCGGCAAAGCGAGCGAGATGATGGGCCTCCGACCTGACGAACCGCGCATACTGCTCGACCCGCCTCGCGTCGTCATCCGGCAGCATCCACGCCTCAGTCAGCTCCCCAAGCTCTTCGACGCTCAGCGGCATCCGGCATGCAGGAGCAACCGGCGGCGTATGACGCCCGCCCCCCGCCTTCTGCTGAGTCGCGCGGGCGGCGTATCCGGCCAACTCCGCCGCATATCCCCGCAGGCGCTCCCGATCTGCCTCATCTTGCTCCCGCGCGGCACGTAGTTGTGGCAGCCGCTCACACGCAAAGTCGTAGTCGGAGACAAGCTCATATGTCATGCCGGCCGCACACTTGGCATCGACCATATTCAGGTCTCTGAGTACCCGCGTGAGCACATCCCAGCGTTCGCCACAGGTCAGGTGGTAGGGCAGCTCACTCAGCGCACGCTTCGAAGCATAGCCGCAATCCCAGAAGTGCCTCGCCACCTCGCGGTGACGCCCGATGCGAACCGTATCGCGAAGGTACCTGCGCTCCACGGCCTCCCGCAGTTGTGTGTGGGAGTAGTCGACCAGCTCCCCGCGCTGCATCAGGTAGGGCCGCAATGTACGGTGCAGCACCCAGAACTCACCCTCGGTGTCCACCTCAGAGCACAGGACGGCCAGCTCGGCCTCCGTCATTCCTCCCCGGCCAATCGCGATGTAGGAGGTGTATGCCGCCACAAGGTCTTCCCCAAACGCCTCCTGACCTTCGACGCCGGCGGCAAGCCGGGTGAGTATCCAGTCGAGCAGCTCCTGCACGGTCTGCGGCAGGCTCCGGATGCGTGCGGTGATCTGCTCGTAACTGCCAAGCGTGCGGAGTTGTTCAAGGGCGCTGAGCAGATACAGCGGGCTGTCCGCGCCGGCCTTGGCCAGCAGCTCCCCTTTCTGCTCTTCATCAAGGCGCTTGTTGTACCGCTCCAGAAAGCGCTCCACGATTCCACCGGAATCGCCGGGGGCCAGCGGCCCGCACAGGAGTTCGCGAACCTGTCGCCCACGCCCTCGCAGTGCGCCCAATGCCGGGTGATCAAGAGATGAGACGACAATCCGCACACCTGGGGGGAGGTTCACGGGCAGCCAGTTTAGCGTATGCGCGCCGTCGGCGGCATCGAGTTGGTCAAGAGCGTCAACCACTATGACAACGCGCCGTTCGGCGGCCGCCTCCAGATACTGCCTGAAGGCATCGGCTAGTTCGTCCCTGTCCTCGGGCACGGGAGCATCCAGCTCCAGTGACTGCATCAGTTCGTGGCACAGTCGTCGCAGAGCGAGACGGATGCTGGCTGAACCCCGGCTTNNACTCCGGTAACGGCCAGAACGCTCGCGTCACCGCTGTCCTGTGCAAATGCGACCATCTGCTCGAGCAGTCCGCGGCGCGAGCCCACCACGTAGCGCGCAGTGCGCTCCTCGATGAAAGCCTCCATCGCTGAGTTCTCATCCGCGAACCAGTCCGGCGCGGTAGCCTCAAACGGTCCGAACTCATCATCGATACTCGCCATCAGGTCGCGGTAGACGGCCTCCCCAAAGGCATCGAGGTGGACGAATCGCTGCCTCGTCTCGTCCCACCGGCAGTCGTATTCCCTGACAGGTAGCCCGGCGTGACTGATGCGCCACTTGAGCCGCGCCAGTCGGCAGGCGCGGTTGCGGGCCATCTCCCGAGCTGCCGGCAGGCCGTGCTTCTCCACTTCGTCTTCGGTCGGCAACTCGTGGTAGCCGTCTCGGCGCGCCGCGGCCTCAGGCGGAGACAGCGTCGCGCGGGCAGAACGGAAGTAGAAGTAGCGGTACTCGCGAGCGTCCAGTCGGTCGAGCGCCGCATACTGGACCTCCTCGGCGGTGATGGAGCGCTCGTGGCCGGGGGGCGTCCACCCGTACCGTCCTCCCAGCATGCAGATGAACCGCGGACGGCACTCATTGATGACCTCGCGGCATACCTCCAGAGCATCCTGCTCCGCGGTGACACCCCACCGCAGGTCGACATCAACGAAGTGAATGCGGCGCTTGATGAGTTCCTCTCGCAGACGGGGGAAGACGAAGCGCACGAGGTGGTCGCGCTCCGCCTGCATATCGCGGAACGTCGAGGAGATGAACACCCGAACCGTACGCCAATCCTGTGCCAGGGCCGTTGGCTCCCTCGGCCTATCCGGGCGAAGTGGAATCCCAGAGCGTCTTCGCCGCGGAGAGCGGGACCACCTTGCAGACAGTGTCTGCGAACGCCGCCGTCGCGCCGCGGCCGCAGGTGCCCCCCAGTGCCGCCCCGAATACATGCCTCAGAGATACTGGTCTCCACTCCCGGTCAACCTGGAGGTGCTCGCTGATGAGAGTTGGCTTCCCCACTGTTCTGATAGCCGTTGTGTGCCTGATGGTTCTCCATGCCTCCTGCGCCACAGCCCAACCCATCGAGAAGAAGCTGCTCGAGTACGGATGGGATGTACCGACGCCGGTCTATGTCGCGGAGAACATCCGGGAGATGGAAAAGCGCCCCTTCGACGGGATCCTCATGCGCATCCCGAGCATCGGGCGAGTCTTCCACAACCAGAAGTACGATGAGGCGACCATCCAGAATGAACTCGACGCCTGCAAGGCAATCGAGTGGGGCACGTTCACGGACAACTTCATCATCGTCTATGCCGCCTCGACGATGGACTGGTTCAGCGACGAGGACTGGGACGCAGTGCTCCATAACGTGCGTCTGAACGCGAGGGCGGCCAGGCTGGCGCGCTGTGTCGGCATCTGCTTCGACCATGAGCCATACGGCGACAACCCGTGGATGTACACCTCGCAGAAGCATGCCGACAGCAAGAGCTTCGACGAATACCAGGCCATCGCCCGCAAGCGCGGAGCGCAGTTCATGCAGGCCATCGAGTCGGAGTTCCCCTCCCCGGTGATCCACACGTTCTTCCAACTCAGCTACTTCGACGCGCTGGCGAAGGAACTCGACCCACAGGTGCGCGACAGGAAGCTCTCACAGGCCGGCTACGGGCTCTTGCCGGCATTCCTCAACGGCATGCTTGATGTCGCGAGCCCCGGCGCGATCATCACCGACGGCAACGAAAGCTCGTACTACTACACCGAGCCGCTGCAGTACTTCCGGGCCTTCCACTCGATGAAGCAGACGGCGCTGGCGCTCGTCGCGCCGGAGAACCGTGTGAAGTACCGCACGCAGATTCAGGCATCGCAGGCGCTGTATGTCGACTACCTGTTCAAGTACTGGCCGCACGCGACCCCCGCCACTCACATGACCGAGCAGGAGCGGGCGAAGTGGTTCGAGCACAACACCTACTGGGCGCTCTACACATCTGACCGCTATGTGTGGCTCTACAGCGAGAAGATGAACTGGTGGAAGAATGAGAACCTCCCGCCCGGGCTGGAGGATGCCGTGATCTCCGCACGGCGGAAGATCGCCGCGCGAGAGGGCCTCGGGTTTGAGATGACCGAGATCATCGCGCGGGCAAAGCAGCGCGAGGCGGAGCATCTGCAGGCGATCCTGGGACAGATGACAAAGACCGTTCCCCGGCTGCAGGCAGGCATCAGACCCGTGATCGATGGCAAGCCCGGCGAGGATGCGTGGCTGGGTGAGACCGGCCTCGACGAGTTCGCACCCTACGCCTACGCCAGGGAGGGCGCCCTGACCGCCAAGACGTTCGCCCGCGTGGCATACGACGACGCGAACCTCTATATCGCCGTGCGCTGTGAGGAGCCACGCATGGCCGAGCGCAGGATCGTCGGCACCAACCGCGATGATGACGTGTGGCTTGGTGACAGCGTTGATGTGTTCCTGACACCCGAGCAGAGCCGGACGCCGTTCCACCACATCATCATCAACCCAGACAATGTGCGGTGGGATGCCATCCACTCGCCTGATGTGGCACTCGAATGGCACCCGGACTATGAGAGCGCGACGTCCGACGGTCCCGACTACTGGCTGCTTGAGTTGGCCATCCCGTGGACCTCGCTGGGGATGGCTGCCCCGAAGTCCGGCGAGAAGCTCTACGCAAACATCTGCCGACAGCGCAGCGTGGGCGATCTCACCGAGCACAGTTCGTGGTCGCGCTGCGTCCGGGGCTTCGTCGAGCCCGACAGATTCGGGGAGTGGGTGATGCAGTAGCGACCGCAGGGGCGAGGGACGTGGGGTGAGGGGCGAGGGAACGGCA
>DPJP01000319.1:35216-35521 GCA_003542955.1 Armatimonadota bacterium | reverse complement strand
CCGGCCAGGCGGCTGCCTGTCCCCTAACGCTCCCGGCCTGCGCGCCGCAGGGCGAAGAAGCGGTCGATGCGGATGACACCCATCGCCAGCCACTTCATGAGCGTGGAGCCGAGACCCTCAAAGGCCCGGGCGACATCTTTGAGCAGGTCGGGAATCGGCAGTTTCTGCGGGCAGGCCTCGACGCACTTGCCGCAGTTCACGCACAGCGAGGCATACGAGTCATTGCCCTGCTCGAGCATCCCACTCAGGTAGAGCGCGTACTTGAGCTTCGCCGTCAGGCCCTGATCGAACATCCGCAAGTCGTT
>DPJP01000319.1:27227-35203 GCA_003542955.1 Armatimonadota bacterium | reverse complement strand
GACAGGGCATGCAGTAGCCGCAGCCCGTGCAGCCAACCGGCATCAGGCCACGGTACTGCTCCGCCACACGGGCGATGAGCCTCAGCTCCTCCTCGGTCAGGGAGTTGGGATGGGCCGCGTCGGCGATGCGGAGGTTCTCCTCGATGTGGGCCTCCTGATTCATCCCCGAGAGCACCATATGGACCTCCGGCCGGTCCCAGACCCATCGCAGGCCCCACTCGGCCGGGGAGCGCTTCAGCGTCGCCTCGTCCCAGATAGCCTGAACGGCGGGCGGCACGGACTTGGTCAGACTGCCGCCGCGCAACGGTTCCATGACGATGATGCCGAGCCCCTTCGCGGCCGCGTACTCCAGCCCCTCGGTCCCCGCCTGCGCGAATTCATCGAGATAGTTGTACTGGAGCTGACAGAGCTGCCAGTCGTAGCCGTCCACGACCGTCTTGAAATCCTCCGTGCCCACATGCGATGAGAATCCCAGGTGCCGCACGCGCCCACTCTGCTTTGCTTTCTCCATGAAGTCGACGAGCCCGAGCCTGAGCATCTTCTCCCAGCTCGCGCCGCCGATATTGTGGATCAGATAGTACTCGATGCAATCGGCCTTCAGACGGTCGAGCTGGATGTCGAGCAGGCGGTCCATATCCGTGCGCGTATCCACCATCCAGTAGGGGAGCTTGGTGGCGATGTGGACCCGGTCGCGATAGGAGCCTGTCAGGATGCGGCCGAGGAAGGGCTCGCTGGCCCCCGCATGGTAGGTCCAGGCGGTGTCGATGTAGTTCACACCGGCATCGATGAGGCGGTATACCTGCGAGCGGGCTCGCTCTTCATCAATGCCGCCGCGCTTGCCGGGCAGGCGCATCGCCCCGGCGCCGAGGACTGAGAGGTCATCACCGGTGCTGTGCATGGTGCGGTACTGCATTCAAGGCTCCTGGGGCCAGGCTCGAGAGTGGCGTGTTAATTCCGCGCACCGGGCATTCAGGCCTGCCGAGGCTTGAGCACGCAGGCAGCCCCATCTGCCGCGGGCGCCGCGCGCTCACCCCCGCGAGCGGCAGTTGCCAATCAGCTCCGTAACCATCAGAGCGCGGCCGTAGATGCGCAGCAGGCTCAGGTGGCCAGAGACTGATGAACCGATGCGGAGCGTGGGGGCGCCGACGGGGGTGCGCGAGTTCGGGCTGTAGCGCCCCCAGCCGAACTGGCGGCAGTCTCCCCCATCATTGAGCCGCCCGTCGATCACGAACGAGATGATCTTCGGCCCGCCATCAACGATGATGCCGATGTGATGCTCATGGCCGGTCGAGAGTGAGCCTGGATCGCAGGCCCAGCGGTTCTCCGTACGCCCATCATTGAGCAGCAATTCGACTGCACCTGCGTCGGCAGTCTGCAGCAGGAGGCCACGCCCGTCGTCAGAGCGTGAGTCGAGCAGCACCTGGCCGGGATCAAGTGAGTCGAAGCCTACGCGCAGCTCGATGGCGAAGCCGGTCCGGTTGTCCCTCGTCCGGTAGTCGGGTGAGGCGGTATCGCGCTGCAGCAAGGCCGGCAGAGCGGGCATCGGGGCGTGGGCGGGCAATTGCGCACCCGATTCGGGCAACTGAAGCAGCAGTCCGTCTTCCGTGACGGTGTCAGTCTCGAACTGGCCGAACAGCTTCCCCAGGAAGCCGGCATCGATCTCGTGCACGCGGGCGAGGTCCTTATTGGTCTCGGTCAGGTAGAGCTTGCCGGCATCCTCGATCATGTCCGGGTAGCTCATACGGATGTGCGGATCGTCGTCATAGAGCGCAATCTCCGGCTCAGACCACCGGATGACGAGCCCCTCGCCAGTCCGGACCTCCTCGCCCATCGACAGCCAGACCGGATTGCGGTCCTCGTAGCCTGTCGGGTCGTGGAGCTGGACGAAGCGACCGCCGTGGTTGTGGAACCAGTAGAGGTACTTCCCGTTGCTGCAGCCCCAGGCGAAGCTGGCGGCGCGCGGGTGCTTCATGCGGCGGCCATCCGCATAGCACTTGTACCGTGGCTGTGTCCAGGTATGCCCACCATCGCGGCTGTAGGCTTCGACCGGATAGCCGTCGACAGTGCGGTAGACGCAGTAGAACGAGCCGTCGCTCATGACGCAGTAGCTCTGCTCCTCGGAGATGCGCCCCCCGCCCGGAGGGGTCCGCAGACCGATCTCGCCATCGGGGAGTGTCTCCCAGGCTATCCTGTCGGGATCGGGCTCCGTCATCAGGTTGGGGCTGTGCAGCAGCGCACCCTCCGACTGGGCGAAGAAGCCCACTCCCATCGCCCCCACCTTGATGATCGGCACGTAGGCGTCATCACCGATGGAGAACGCCTTCCCCACATTCCAGAAGAAGCACAGCTCCCCGTCATAGACATTGCCCAGGTCGCATGCGAACTTGCGCACCGGGATGTCGTAGCGCCGTTCGGACCACGTTCGCCCGTGGTCGTCGGAGTATTTGAACACGAAGTGGCCGAGTGAGTCGACCCGGCTGAAGGCGCCCTCGTCCTCACGCTTGACCTCGGTCACGCGGTCCGTGTTGTGGTTATAGAAGACATAGATGCGGCCGCTGTGGGCTCTGAGCAACACAGCGTAGGAAGCCTCGGGGCCGTCTGCGGGCTCGATGTCGACAGGCCCGGACCATGTGCGGCCCTGGTCGGTGCTCCGGAAGGAGACGACATGCTGGCCCTTCTGCCCCTCATGGCCCGCACCGGTCGTGAGCACACAGACCCATGCCCCATCGTCGGCCTTGATGATGTAGGGCTGGTCGCTGTAGCTCTCGGTTGGGATGACGTGCCCGTTGGCGACATGGCGTGGGTCAGGGACAGACGGCTGCATGGCGTTCCCCCCTCGGTGCGTCAGTCGATGAGTTCTCGTTCCGCGGCGTCATAGATGCGCCCGAGTTCCGTCTTCCTGTCGGCATGAAGCTCGAACGGCGGCTGGTTCGCGATTCGCTCCAGGCATTCTTCGCGGACGCGGTCCTTGATGCTCTTCTCGTGCATCATCCATGAGCGTAGCTTCTCGTGCGGCCTGCGCTTCGAGACAGGGAGCAGGTTGCGCACCTTCCGTGCGGTGTCGATGTGGGAGAAGAACTCGTCGCGGCCCTCGGCGACATCGCGGATAGTCTCGTACAGCCCGTCCGTACTCATCAGGTCCGCGTGGGGATCGAAGGCGCCGATGAGGTCCTTCACGTACTCGAATATCTCGACATCGAGCACCAGCTGCACCCCGCTGAAGAGATCGTCCACAGCCAGGTTGCCCGCTCCGCCGAAATGACGGGCGCCCTGCATGGCGGCGACCAGCGTGGCCGCGGTCTTCTCCATCCCCGCGCGGGCGTCGACGGCGCAGGAACTCGAGCACATGAAGCCGTGGCCCGCGCAGTACTCGTCCGGGTGGATGCCACACAGGGCCGGCAGGGCGCGATCGTTGAGGAACTGATACAGGTGCATGCGCGGGTGGCCCCAGGCCCAGGCCATGCTCTGCAGGTCGACCGGCATCCCGGCTGAGAGACGCGGCGCCATGCGGACATCCGGGTCGAAGAGTTGGAACAGCACGTGTGTCCCGAACGATTGCGCCAGGTAGGCGGCAACCGAGCCCGTAGCGCTGATCGGCCGGTTGATGCCGATCATTGAGTAGTCGCAGATGTTGTACCAGCTGATCTGATCCGGATGCTCCTTCCAGATCGGGTAGTAGCGCATGAAGATGTCGATATCGTGCTCAGATACGCTCATGCAGTGCGGTATGTTGATGTTGATGACAAAGGGTTTCCCCATCACCCGGTGCATCTCGTGGAGAAACGGCGTCTGGCGGGCATCGAGGTAGTCGAATGGGCGGATCACCTCGCTCTCTTCCCAGCAGATCTTGAAGGTAGCAAGCGACCGCATCATCGGCGGGACGTCCTGCGGGCAACAGGGATAGCTGCCTCTGATGCCCAATGAGTGGATCAGCCGGATGAGCTGACGGAGGTCCTCACAGGTGGCAGGCCGGACGCGGTCGGTCTCGATGTCGATCACAGCGATCGAGTAGCCGTCGTTGGAGATGCTCCATTCGTCGCCGCCGGCGGCATGCGGCTGCAGGAGGACCTCCCTGTTGCGTGCGATGAAGGTGTCGAAGTGCTCGTCGGTGAGGGCCCGGCTCAGGTGCACGCGGTCGCCGCGCACGGTGACGCCGTTATGCCCGCTGATGGCCCTGACGAACTGCTCGTGCTTGACCAGCAGGCCGACGTCCTCGAGCAGCCGCTGCCCCACATCCCGGCAGGTCTGCATGGTCTCAGGGGTCCAGTCGACGCTATACCGCGGGTGCCAGAAGTCCAATCGAGTTCCTCCTCGCCGGCTCGGTACCATGCCGCGCTGCACGCGTGATTTCGCCCGTGGAGCGCTGGTGTCCTCCGCTCTATCCGTTCGTCCCCGGTGTATGCGCCGGGTCGAGGCTCATGCCCGCGGCGCTCACGAGGGACACAACCGTGCGGAAGCTCTCGGCGCAACGGGTCAGGTCGGCAAGCTTGTCGACATGGCCAAGGCGGCGGATGGCGCTCCACTCGCTCTTGCGCGGCACGCGGCAGTAGGTATCCCAGAAACACAGACCATCGGCGCCGGCCGCGTAGTACTCGGCGGCTCTACGCGCGTACTCGACAGCCCCGATGTACCGGGGGTAGACGTCCGGATACACACGACATCCTGACACCGCGGCGAGATCGACGACCTCGGCAATGCGCTCCGGCGTCACGCTCATCGTTGCCGATACATCCGTGTCCTGCCATCTGTTGGGGAGCCAGCACGGGTGGATGACCAGGTGGTCGATCCAGCCCTCCGCGAGCCAGTGCGCGACATCCAGGCCCAGGAGCATGCACTGTTCGAGGCCGGCCATCACCGTCACGGACAGCTCCAGCCGCCGGCCGCGCTGCCGGCTCACCTCGTCAAGCATCCGCCGGACGTCCCCCACGAACAGACTCATGTAGCCCGACTTGTGCCTGAGCCAACGCGGGTCGCGGGGGTCAATATCTCGCGGGTCGTCGCCATGAGCCTGCATGAAGGCATCGACGACATGCTGCTCGTACCCGACGAAGGGCCATCCGCGGTTGAACAGCAGGTGGACGCCATCCAGGGGGTAGCGCGTCACCTGCTCGCGCAGAACCGCGAGCAGGGTCTCGCGGACGCGCGGGTGAGCGAACGAGTAATGGCCGACGGGCTCACCGCCTCGGCCGCTCTGGCGAAGCTCCGGGTGGTCGTGGAAGAGGTTGTGTTCGGCGCGGGGCCAGTGCAACGGAGGCATCCGGGAGGCGACCGGGCGCATGAGCCCATGTACTCGCAGGCCCAACTCGTGGCACACGTCGGCGACTGCCGCCAGTACGTCGAATGAGGGCGTCCGGGCCGAGTGCGGGTAGCCGTACGGGGAATCCGCCCCATCCACAACGAACGCCCGCGGGAACGCGGGGCTCGGGTAGGAGCAGATGTCGCCCAGCGAGGTGGTCCAGAGCACGTGTGAGAAGTCGCTGCCGGCCAGCGGCTCGAGCAGCCGCTGAACATCGCTCACAGCCGTGGGCCAGGCCTCGTGCAGGTCTGTGTCGGCGATGTAGATGAGCCTCCGAGTGTCCCCGGCGGAGCCGGAGGTTTCTGCCTCGATCTCCGCGGCGGTCATCTGTTCGAGGCGGAGCCAGGCGATGCCGGCAGGCGGGCCGGGGTAGCGCGCCGTGCGCCGCGGGGCGACATGCAGCGTCTGGCCGGTAACATCCGCGCATCGCCAGAGCACCTGCACGATGTCTGTGAAGCCGAACGCGTGCCCGGCCCCGGCGGCGTCACTCGCCGGGTAGTACTCGGGCTCGATGAGATCATGCGCGCGGTCGCTGCTCAGCCGCAGCCAGATGAACTGGTCCGGAACCTGGACCTTGAGCTTGGCGGCGTAGCTGTCGTAGGTATGCCCGTAGTGGATGCCGACGTAGATCCGGTGCCATCCGACGCCGGAGATCGGGATCGTCAGCTCGGGCGGATTGGCGAAGGGGCGGCAGTAGAGCGCCACACCGCGCACGGAGGCCGTCTCGTACTCGTATGTGCCCCACTGGTCCGGGCCGGGCACTCGGCTCAACGCGGAGGCGGGCTCGGAGATGCGGAGGTCGGAGAGCAGGAACTGCTCGGCCATTGTGGTCACTCCTGTGGCAATGACAACCGGCTTGCTCATCGGTTCGGCACGACGCGAGGATGACCTGCACGAATCGGTCTCCGCACGCACACAGACCCTGAAAGCCGGTACACCCGAGGCAGGGCTCCGTGGCTCTCTGGGGAAATGATCCTCACCTCGGACAGCAAAGGAGGACGCCTGTGACTGCGTTCAGACTGCTTGCCGCCTGCCTCGCCACCTCCGTCGTTCTCAGCGCATTCGCCATCTCCGCAAGAGCCGCCGATGCGCAATCGGCTGCCACGGTCGGCGTCTCGCCGATGAAGGAAGGCCCGATCACACGGTCCGACTTCGCCGATCACACGCTTCGCGAGCAGGTTGCCACCTTCGGCTTCGGCCCGCGCAGCTACTCTGTCGCCTACAGGGCAGCCATTCCCCCAAAGGAGAAGGACACCGGCAAGGTTGTCCCGATCGAGGGCTACATCGGGATGCCTCGACCAAGCTCGTGCAACTGGTACCACGGTGGCTTCCTGGCCATCTCGATCAACGGGCAGGACATCGGCGCCACGCCGATCACCAGCATGATGGGTGTCGAGAGCGGCGAGCGGGCGATTGTCGACATGGTCTGGGAGACCGATCAGGCCGACGTTCGCGCCCGCTTCTTCGGCCTGCCGGGCCAGGACTACCTGGCCACGGAGATAACCATCGACCCGAAGCAGGAAATCACCAGGATCGGCGTCGCTCTGCGCTGCTACCCGAGCTTCTTCACAGCCCACCACAAGCGTGATGGGGCACGCCGCATAAAGACACCCGCCACATTGATCGAGCAGGGCAACAAGACGACCCTGCCGGCGGCAGAGAACTGGTGGGCGGTGTACTACGACGAGATATTCGATGTTGCCAATGGCGAGGGTGACGGCCCGTGCGCGATGCTGATGCCGCCCGGTGAGGCCTCCGAGATATCCTTCGACCCCGGCAGCTACGCGGTGTCGACAAGTATCACCTACCCGCCGCACACGCGCACCATCCACCTGGCCTTCTGGGACTTCACCGGTGCCACGAATGCCGCGGCGCTGGAGCGTGTCGAGGCCGGAGCGGAGCACGTCAGCCGTATGCTCGTCGAGACCGACTACAGGCCGCGCACGGTGCAGGAGTTCAATGTCGCGGAGACGCGGGAGTTGCTCGAGGGCATCCTGCAGTCCAAGGAGGCGCGCGAGGCCCTCCAGGACGACATCGAGCAGATCCAGACCTGGCTGACCGACTACGCTCCCGCGCTTGAGACGCCCGGTCAGCAGACCGGCGTTGTGGGCGAGGAGCGGCTGCTCAAGTCGATCGACATGTTCCAGAGCTTCAGGTGGCGAGTGAAGCTCTATGAGTTGATTGCTGATATCTGATTACAGCGAAGCGAATCGGGGAGTGAGTGCGATGACGCGGAACCTGCTGACATTCGCCGTTATCACGGCTCTGTGCGTGGGTCTGGCGTATCCGGCTCAATGCCAGGACCTTGCTGAACTCGAGGTTGACCATGCGCTCACCCTCGACTTCACCACGCCGCACACCGACTGGGCGCAGCCGTATGCGGGGCAGAAGACCCGAGTGCTGTTCTTCTGCAGCGGCCAGGGCACGGTGCCGCGCGAGGCGGTCGAGTTGATGCAGCGCTTCGACATCGAGGCCGAGGCAGTCTTCTGGGCCCGCATCGTCGACAGCTCTGACGAGCATTGGCACGGGGGCGATATCGGCGAGCAGCGCATGCTGAACCTCCTCGAGCAGAAGTGGGACTGCTATGTGATGCTGGGGCTGGGCCTCGACAGGATGTCCGCGGAGCAGCAGTACAAGCTGCTCAAGCCGGTGACCGAGGGCGCCGGACTGGTGTTCGTCG
>DPJP01000319.1:5244-27177 GCA_003542955.1 Armatimonadota bacterium | reverse complement strand
GGAGGTCGAGTACGACTACTGGCAGCAGCGCCTCGGGCGAGCAGTGTTGTGGGCCGCCGGCCATGAGCCCAAGATGCAGCTCCGCGTGGATGCCACCCCGGCGCAGGCCGCATGGGACGCCGAGAAGATGCTCACAATGACCGCTCACGGGCAGCCGCTCGGCAACGCCCCGCAGCTGAGAGTGCGTGTCCGAATGGCCGGCGCCGAGCCCATCGAGCTCGAACCGCGGCCCCTCCCGGACCGGGCCTACAGCATCCGTCTCGGAGCATTGCCTGCGGGTGAGTACCATTGCGATGCGTGGGTGATCAGCTCCGCCGGTGTCGAGGCGTGGGACACCGAGCCGTTCACCGTCACGTCCGACCTGCGCGTGTCCGATGTTGCGCTGCATCAGGACTGGGGCGAAATCGGCGACCTGATCGCCGGGACGGTGAACCTGCAGGGCGCGCCCAGTCCCGATGACCGTGTCCGCCTCGGGCTGTTTGACCGCCGCGGACGGCTGTTGAAGCAGGCGACGCTTAACCCCGCCGAAGACCTCAGCTTCGCATTCACCATCGAGGAGTGGATGCCGATGCTGGTACGGGTGGATGCCGCACTCTACCGCAACCCGGCCGGAGCGGCGCCCGCGCAGACGATCCACTCGGCATACTCCTACTGCCGCGTGACCAGGCGTCACCAGGGGCAGTTCAACTTCCTGATGTGGGATGTGCCGAAGGGCACGCTGGCCCCATACGCAGAGCAGTCGCTGGCGGAGAACGCGGTGACGCTGCAGCTACGCAGCGGCAACCCGCCGCTGATGCTGTCGGCCTTCGACATCGCCTGGGTGCCCTACACCACCCGCATCATGAACGCCAGGGACGATCAGGGGATCATGAAGCCGTTCTGCTGGAACGATGAGGAGGCCGTTCAGAAACACGTGACGGAGAAAGCCCAGGAATACCTGCCGTCGCGGCAGCACGGCGTATTCGTGTGGTCGCTCGGTGACGAGGTGATGACGACGGGCTCGTGCCTGTCGGAGCACTGCGCGGCGGCGTACAGGAAGTACCTGCAACAGGAGTACGGCAGCCTCGATGCGCTGAACGCCTCCTGGGGCGCCGACTTCGGCGAGTGGTCCCATGTGGGGCTCTCGAAGGAAGGCGACGATGCAGAGGCCAACTCGCTCGCGGAGGGCAACTACGCGCGCTGGTTCGACCGACAGGCGTACAAGTCATACAACTTCGTACAGTTCTGCCAGAAGTACGAGGCGGCATACGCTGCGATCGATCCGCAGGGCCGCACCGGCTTCGAGGGCGCGGGGCGCTTCGACCGCGGCGATGATCTGGACCTGATCATCCGCGAGAACACCTTCTGGGCGCCGTACCCCGGGGTCGCCGACGAAGTGATCCGCTCGATCGCGCCGCGCGACTTCCCGCGGGCGAACTGGATGGGCTACACCAAGGACGCGGATTCGCTGCTCTCGAAGTACTGGCGCATGGTGACCCGCGGTAGTGACGCGGTATGGTGGTGGCGCTGGGACTGCATCGGCCGCTTCCACGGGTGGCTCGCTCCCGATCTGCGACCGTTCCCCGCAGTGAAGGAGATACTCGAGGACACGCAGATCATGCGCGACGGGCTGGGCGACCTGCTGCTCAAGTCGCAGATGCAGGACACCGGCATCGCAATGCTCTACTCGTACCCCTCGACTTTCGCCTGCAAGCTGGAGCAGGGGGCGGGCTATGGCAGCTACGAGGAGTCCAATGTGGCTTTCCACAAGCTGCTGCGCGATCTCGGCTACCAGTTCAGCTATGTCACGGACCGCATGCTGCGGTTGGGCGAGTTCGATGCCGAGAAGTACCGGATGCTGATTCTGCCGCGTGCCGAGGCCCTTGGCGATGCTGAGGCGCAGATCATCCGCAACTACGTCGAGCAGGGCGGTGTGGTCATCGCCGATGTGCGGCCCGGCCTGTATGACGGGCACTGCAAGCCGCGGGAGAAGGGCGCGTTGGATGAGTTGTTCGGGGTCGCCAACTCAGGCGGCGCCGGGGCGACGATCGCCGCCGCCACCATCACCACAGCCCCGGGTTGCAGCTTCGAGAAGGCCGTGGTAGACCCGGCCGTGGAAACCACCCAGGGCAAGGCACGCGGCGACGCCGAGGGGAGCCCGATATACATCGTGAACCGCTATGGCAAGGGCGCGGCGGTTCTACTCAATATCACAGCCGCCAGCATCCCCCGGCTGGGCGTCGCCGACACACCCGCCGAAGTCGCCGACATGGCAATGGACCTGATAGGCCGCTCCGGGCTGCACAGGCCGCCGCTGCTCATGAGCGGCGCCGACGGCAGCCGCCTGCGCAATATCGAACTCGTTCGCTGGAACAACGGTGACACCGAGATTATAGCGCTGTTCCGGGAGGCCGGCAACCGGGAGACGGCCACGGTCACACTCCCGGATAGCCGGTTCGTCTATGACCTGCGCAGCGGCAAGGCGCTGGGGAAGACCAGCTCGTTCCGCACGGAGATCATCCCCTGCCGTGCGAGCTTCATCGCGCTGTGCAAGACTGCCGTCGCGCAACCGAGGTTGACATTGGCCCCTGCGGCACCCCGGCGCGGCGACGTAGCCACCGCGACGCTCTCCGTCCCCGGGGCGAAGGGGCTCTACGCCTACCGCATCCGCGTGAAGGCCGGAGACCGGCAGCTTGACTGGCTGGACCGCAACGTCATTGCCGGAGCCGAGCCGGTCGAGTTCCATCTGCCGATTGCGTTCAATGATCCGACGGGCACATACCAGGTATCGGCTGTCGAGTTGTTCACCAATGCCGCCACAACCCAGTCGATAGCAGTCCAGTAGCGGGGTGATCTGCATGAGGCAAGACACTGCTCGCATTGCCCGACTCGCAGTCCATGGCCTGCTCGCGGTGCTCATCACCACATCAGTGACCGCGTCAGCCGGCCATGCTGATGATGACTACGCCATACGGGTCTATCCCTGCGCGTATGCCTATGAGACGGTGACTATCGACGGGCTCCTCGATGAGGGCATCTGGACGCGCNNCGCCGGAGACGACCGGCTTCACCTGGTACAGCAAGGCCGACCTCGCCGATGTGCAGACATCGCTCCGGTGGGCGTATGACAACACCCACCTCTACATCGCGGTCACCTGTGATGAGCCCAACATGAACCGGCTCACGCCTGTCAGCCAGCCGCGGGACGCCCATGCGGTGTTTCAGGGCGAGACGATCGAGGTCTTTGTCGACCCGGACCACGACCACGGGAGATACTACCAGATTGCCGTCAATGCCGCCGCCAGCATCTACGACTCGCGCGCTACCGACCCGGCATGGAGCGCGGATGTGAAGGCGGCGACACAACTCGGCGCGGACAACTGGACCATGGAGGTGGCAATCCCCTGGGCGGACTTGAAGACAGAGCCCAGGGCGGGCGCGGTCGTCGGTGTGAACGCCTGCAGAGACCGCTACCTGGGGCCCGACAAGGAGTGGAGCAACTGGTCGCGCACAAAAGGCGGCTTCCATGACCCCGCTCGCTTTGGGCACCTGGTGCTGTCGCCCTCGATTGAGATGATAGCTGCGGTGGAGGAGCAGCTGCGCATGGGCGGGCGTCGCGGACCGATAGACATCGACGGCTCGGACGCCTTCGTGAATGCCGCGTACAAGGCGCTGGCGACGGGGGCGATTGGCGCCACCGAGCAGTGGATCGACCGGCTGGAGCAGGCCGGGAAGGCCGAGACCGGCGAGGCGACGAAGCAGGCGCTGGCCGACCGGATCAAGGCCTATCGCGCCGAGCTGGCGGGCTTCCGCCAGACTCTGGCGTCCAGGACGGCGCCCGAGCGCTCCGTCTGGACGGGGATGACCGCACGCCTCGGTGACATCAGGCGGGAGATCGATCGAGTGCTCTGGGAGGCGCGGCTGGAGGGGCTGCTGGCGGAGATCTGAAGCCGTCGCCGCTTTCTTTTGCGCAAGCGAAGGTGACGGGATTGGGTTGGGGAACAGCATGCGTGGCGAGTGACTGCACCTCCGCGCCGATGGCGATGTCGTCGCAAGGGCACACAGGTGAATAGCGAGAGAATGGGCGCCGCCCGCGGCAGCTTCGGACACACGCGGGGACGGGCGCCCTTGTCTTTGAGCCCGCGCGCAAACAGGCCGGACTGCAATCCGATTGGTCGTGAGGCCGGCAGGTGTCGGCCGGCACGTACTGCTGTCCAGACGGTAGCCTCTGGAGATGACACGGTAACGTGGAACCACTGAAGGCGGAACGTGTACTGATCGTCGACGGCGTGATGGACGACCCTCGAGCGGCTGCGAGGGCAGAGCGGCTCATCGCTGCCCTCCAGCCGGAGACCATCGAGCGTGTGGATGACGCGCGGCTGGTCGAGGTCCTCCAGGGCCTGAAGACCACGGGCAGTGGTCTGCACGGGATGTATCGTGAGATCGACCCCGTCGTCATCTTCAACAGGGAGCGTCTCGACGNNCGAGCCCGATGAGCAGGCACGCGCGCGCATCGAGGCACATCCGGGCCTGACCCTCCGGCTCTCGGGCCACGACGCGTTCCACTGGCGGCACACCGGCACGGCAAAGCACCGCGCCGAGAGCGGCTGGGTCTGCACCCCGGCATGGCAGCTTCACACGATCGTCGGCTGCCACTACCGCTGCGCCTACTGCTCGCTGGGGTACTACGTCGACATCATGATGAACTTCGAGCAGTTCGTCGAGGCCCTCCCACGGCTGATTGCCGAAAAGGCCCCGCGGCAAGGGCTCTTCCAGTATGACAACGCCACCGACACCGTGAGCTTCGAGCCTGAGTATGGCGGCTCGAAGCTGTTGATAGACTTCTTCGCCGGGCGCAAAGACCAGTTTCTCGAGCTGTATGTCGGCAAGAGCGCCAACGTGGACTTCATGCTCGACTACGACCATCGCGGACACACCGTCTGCTGCTGGAGCCTCTCTACCCGTACCCAGTGCAGCGAGTTCGAGTGGCGCTCCGCATCGATGGAGGAGCGCATCGAGGCCTCGCGCAAGTGCGAGCAAGCCGGCTACCACGTCCGCCACCGCTTCTCACCGATCATCCCGGTTCGCAACTGGCGCGAGGAGATCAGCGAGATGATCGAGATGCTCTTCGCCAACTGCACCCCGGATGTGATAACCTTCGAGACGCTCCGCTATATGCGCTACGGTCGGCTCGAAGCCGCTTTCGACCTCGACCTGCTCGACCCGGAATTCGTTGACATCATGAAAAGCGACACCCGCGAAAGCGTGCAATCAGGTGAGGAGATACCGTTGGAGTTCCGGCGCACGATCTACCGCCACGTCATCGACGAGCTTGAGCGGGTAAGCCCACAGACGCCGTACGCGTTCTGCCGGGAGCTACGGGACAACTGGGAGTTCTTCGCCGAGGACTTTGCGCGCCACAACCAGCATCCCGACTGCTACGTCTGCAACTGCGGGGGCTACTCGAACCCGGGGCATGAGTTGCTGCGGACCACGCAGGCAATCGGGTAGGCGCGACCCGCGAAAGGTCCGCGGAGCTCCGGCGCGGCTCGTATCAGGGGGCAGGCAAGCGACGCGTCCCCGCGCCTCGGCGCTTCACCTGTCCCTGCCGTCCGCCCAGACTGATGTGCCGCGCGCGGCCGCCCACGGCGTCATGCGGCGTGGATCGCCGCCCCAGAGGCGATCCTTCGCCCAGTCGCATGCCTCCGGCGGACCTTCGCACTCGAGCCTGATTACGGGGAACAGCTCCGTCGGGCGCTCGATAGGCAGGCCCGTCAGCGTCACGTGCTCGTCAGTCTGCAGGAACTGCACTTCTTCCCCAGTAGAGAGCAGGACTGCCCGCTTGACCCGCGTCTGCAGCCCGCCCAACGTCACCTCTCCCGTCGGGCCCCAAAAGCGCACAATCAGGTAGAGGTTGTTGCCCTTCCTCGTCTGCCGACCCGAGGCAATGAACTCGCAGACCTCCCCGGGCTCGGAGCCGTAGATAGCCTCACCATGACGCTCCATCCACTCCCCGATCACCTCGGCACGGATGATGTACTCGTCAGGATACCGGCCTTCAGGGCCGGGCCCCACATTGAGTAGCAGGTTGCCGCCCTTCGAGGCCGCCTCGACGAGCATGTCCAGGAGCAGTTCCGCCGGGCGCCAGTACTCGCCCGCCGTGTAGCCCCACAGCCGCCATGTCGACACCTGACACGATTCCCACATGCGCCCCGTCTCGGCGGTGATATGGTGCTCGGGCGTGCCAAAATCGCCGAGTTCCTTCATCTCCCCCGCACCGGTGCCGCCATCGGCGCTGGCCGTGCCTGTCTCCGGCTTGCCCAGGCGGTTGTTGATGAGTATCTCCGGCTGAAGCGCCCGCATCGTCTCGATGAGTTCGTAACTGCCCCAGCGCTCTGCCGAGTGTGGCCAGGCGCCATCGAACCAGACAAGGTCGATCTTCCCGTAGTTGCTCAGCAACTCCTCGACTTGCCTGTGAACGTAGTCGCGGAAGCGCTCCCAGCCGGCGGGGTCATGCTCGGGTCCCTCCCAGTAAGCCGGGATGCGCCAGTCGGCGAGGGAGTAGTAGAGCCCAATGCGGAGCCCGGCGGCCCGAAAGGCCTCGACATACTCGGCGACGAAGTCTCTGCCGGCAGCCTGCTTTGCGGTGCTGTAGTCGGTATGGGCGGAATCCCACAGGCAGAAGCCGTCATGGTGGCGCGTGGTGAGGACGGCGTATCTCATCCCGGCCCGGCGGGACACATCCGCCCACTCCATGGCATCGAACTGCTGCGGGTTCCACGCGCAGGCGCGGCTGACGTACTCGTTCTGGTCAAGATGGTCGCGGAAGAGCACCTGCTCTCCCCTGCCGTATTGCGAATAGGCGCCCCAGTGGATGAACTGCCCGAAGCGCGCATCGGCGAACCACTGCCAGTAGTCGGGTATCTCGGTCACGGCCGGCCTCCAGTCACTGACGGCGTGCACACGGTCGGTATGATGTCGGAGCTATTTCGCCAGGGAGCCGAGCGTGCCTGCATCGAGAAGGCAAGCGGAGCGGGCTGTCTCGGCTTGTTGCCCGTCCGGATACATGCTACTCTGCATGGCGAGACGATTCCGCAGAGGCAAGCCGACATTCCGAGCAAGGAAGGTGGACGCCGTGTTGCGCACAGCGTGCAGAGCCATCACCATTCTGCTTGCCGCCACGCTCCTGACACCGATGCTGTGGGGGCAGGCCCAACCTGCCCAGACGGAGGACACCATGGCCGCCGGAGACGACACGACTATCACACTGCCCTGGCACATCTACAGGCATTTCCCCGCCGATTTCTCGCGATGGGACGCCGCGGCCGTCGGCTTCAAGGGATGGGATGCGGAGGTGCGGCCGCTGGACCTGAGCCGCACATGCATCGCGCTGATGCACTTCCCCGACCGTGGACTGACGCCGGATTCGGAGTTCGGCCCTGATGCGCTGAACCCAGACTACCTCGGCACTATCGAGTGGATTCCGCGCACCATGGATGTTGTGACCTTCCGAATGCCGCGCTTGCTGGAGGCCGCCCGCGCGGCAGGGCTGCAGGTCGCCCACGTCGGTACGACATGCCGCTCGGGCAGAGAACGCGCGATCTGGGACAAGTGCGTGGCCGAGGCCGGCGATCCCCCACCCGCCGACGCGGATGTGATCTCCCCCGGCGCGGGATGGCAGGCACAGCACTCGCGTGATGTCTTCGACCTGCCCCGGCAGAACCCGCCCGATGTCCCACCCCACGAGTTGGGCCTGCCCGACTACATGCTCGCGCAGGGCGACGACATCATCTGTCAGCACCCGTGGCAGCTCCATCGGCTGCTGCAGGCGAGAGGCATTGACCACATCGTCTACACCGGCTGGGCGCTCAACTGGTGCCTCTGGTTCTCCCCGTGCGGAATGAGCGACATGAGCCGCAAGGGGTATCTGTGTTCGGCGGTCCGCGGCGGCTGCGTGGCGATCGAGAACAAGGAGTCCGCGGTCGGCGAGCGGAATCTGGAGTATGCGTTGTGGAAGACCAGCACGATGTTCGGTTACGTGTTCGAACTCCACGAGTTGACACACGCCTTGCGGGAGCATGCAGCCAAAGCGCCGAGAAGAGGGGACCAATGAGTGCCGGAAGCATCTGCAGAGCCTGTCGTCTGCCGCTGATCCTGCTGGTGGCCCTGGGGGGCGCACAGGCGCCGTGGGCGGCCGGGCAGCTCGATTCGCCGCATGCGTCGGTGCGCCGCGATTCGCTGATCCGGCATGCGCGCCGCGGACCGGAAGCAATGCCGCGGCTGATCCTGGCGCTCGGGGATGAAGACATGCTGGTGCGCCGCACGGCCGTGACGCTGCTGGCTCGCCTGGGCGAGACTGGTCTGCCGGGGTTGCGGAGGGCGCTCACCAATGATGATGTCCTCGTGCGGCGCAACGCCGCGCTCTGTCTGGGCCCCCTGGGGTCCGAGGCACTGCCGCTCATGGAGCGGGCCCTCCGCGACGGCGACCCCCTGGTCCGTCAGGCGGCCGTCATGGCCCTATTGAGCGTCCGGCCGCGATCGCCCGAGATACTCGCTACACTCCGCACGGCCTCGAACGACCCCAGCCCGGCCGTCCTCGCGGCGGTCAGCACGGCGCTCCAGGATTACCTCGAGGTGACCTGGGAGATGCGCCTGCCGGGCGACGGATGGAAGTTCATGAGAGACCCGGACGGCATCGGCGAGCAGGCCGCATGGTACGCGACGGGCTTCGATGACAGCGCATGGGGAGATATCGGCATCGGGCTGGCCTGGGGAAGCTTCGGTCACCAGGGCTACATCGGCAACGGCTGGTATCGGCGTAGCATCGACCTGCCCGCCAACCCCGGAGCCGAGGGCGCCTTCATGCGCTTCGGCGGCGTCGATGAGTGCGCCCGTGTCTGGTTGAACGGTGTATTCGTCGGCGAACACAACATGGGGCCCTCCGGATGGGACAAGCCCTTCCAGATTGACGTGAGCAACGCCATCAAGTGGGGCGAAGCCAACCAGATCACGGTGCTTGCCTGGAACACGGCCGCCGCCGGCGGCATCTGGCAGCCGGTGCACCTGATGGCGGCGACAGGCTTCAAGTGAGCACAACCGCGGGACGCCACAACGTTACACTCGGGGAGTGGTAGATGGTGCGCACGATAGCAGTGGTGGCAGTCATGATGCTGGTCGCATCGACCATGGGGCTCTGTCAGGAGGCAACCACGGTGCAACTCGCCGAGCCGTTCCGCCAGGCGTACCAGGGCACGGAGGTAACGGGTGAGCATGTCATCGCGCTGTGGACGTTCGATGACCCCGACAACCTGACCGACGCGGGGGGCAAGGGTTTCGACATGGCGGTGAACGGAGCCCAGCTCACTGCCGAGGGCAGATTCGGTGGCGCGCTCGAGTCATTCCGCGGTCATCCCGACGAGGATGTCAAGCACGGCGTCGAGGTCAACCACAACGCCGCCCTGTGCCCAAAGGGCGCATTCACTATCGAGATGTGGATCAAGCCCAAGCCGGAACTGGTCGGCTATCCGGACGGCTTCCTGATCGACAAGAAGTACGTCGCAAACGCCGACTACCAGATGGTTCTGGGTACGGCGGATGCGAAGACGCAGACCAGAAGGCTCTACGTCAACCTCGGCTTCGGAGCCGACTCGGCGCGCTGGAACTCGGACCCCGCGGTCTATGAGCCCGGCACCTGGTACCATGTGGCATTCACCTATGACGGCGCCGGCGACGGGCGCTTCTACCGCGACGGCGTAGCGCTCGGCGGCGGCAGCCAGCCGGAGCGGAAGGCAGTCGCCCCGGGTACGCACAAGCTCACCATCGGCGACCGCATCGGCAGCCTCTACCACGGCTTCCCCGGCTTCATCGACCAGGTACGCATCTGTAACGGCGTGCTCGAGTTCCGTCCGGCGAGCTTCGCGTTCATCTCCAGGCGCAAGGCCTTTGTGCGGATGGAGGACGCGCCGCCGCTGCAATTCGAGGTCACCAACAAGTCGCGGGACACGCTCAGCGGCGCCGTATGCCGCTTCGCCACTGCCGAAACCCGACCGGTGAGCCTGACACTGCCTGATATCGCCTCCGGCACAACCCACGTGGTCGAGTATCCCTTCGACCTCTCCCTGCGCCCGGACGCATACCAGGTGCATGCCCGGATCGAGATTCCTGGCGACCCACCCTACACCAGCGAGGAGCGCTTCAGCGTCAATATCGTCGCCCGGCCGCTGCCGAAGCGGATGCCGGTTGTGATGTGGGGCGTCGGCGGCGTTGAGAACGTCGTCAAGGAGATAGACAGACTCAGATATATCGGCTTCACTCACTGCCTGGGTACCGCCACCGACTTCGCGAAGGTCTGGGAGGCCGGCGCTCCCGTCCAGGCGACCTCCGATGAGGCGCTGCCGGCGGCATACGCAATGCTCGACGAGGCGCTGGTCAACGGCGTAGGTGTCATCGCGGGCCTCTCACCGGGCCGCTGGGCGGCGTCGAAGGAGGAGGTCCGGCAGACCCTCCGCGACGGCACGAAGTACGATGAGGTCGACGGGCTCTATCCGAAGGCGCAGGACTTCTGCTACAACGTCGGCGTATCGACCGCGCAGACCTACGGCGACTTCCCCGCCTTCGATGGAGCGTTGATCCACACGGAGGTGCGCGGCCACAGCCGGCCGTCATTCGGCGACATCGACCGGCAGGCGTTCAGGGAGTTCTCCGGCCTCGAGATCCCGGATGAAGTCGAGACAGGCAACGGAGTGCGCTACGCCGACCTCAAGGACTTCCCGCCGGACCGCATCATCCCCGACGACCACCCGATCCTGGTCTACTACAAGTGGTTCTGGGAGCGGGGCGACGGCTGGAATGCGCTGCACACCGCGCTCGACCGCGGGCTGAAGACCAATGTGCACGAGGGCTTCTGGACATTCCACGACCCCGCCGCGCGCGTAGCCAGCAGGTGGGGCAACGGGGGATCGGTTGACTACCTCTCCCACTGGACCTACTCCTATCCCGACCCGATCCGCATCGGGCTGTGTACCGATGAGTTGTTCGCCATGGCCGAAGGCTCGGAATATAGCCAGCAGGTCATGAAGATGACGCAGGTCATCTGGTACCGCAACCAGACGGCTCCGATGCCCGGCGAGGAAGCCCAGATCACGGATGCGTTCTTCGATGACCAGTACACCGCCACGGGCGGCGCCGGCCGGGTCGAGGAGGGCAAGTATCGCGCGCGCTGGGAGAAGGAAATCCCGGATGCGGCATTCCCGACCATCGCCCCGATGCAGTTGCGAGAAGCGTTCTGGTCGAAGATGGCCCGCCCCATCCAGGGCATCATGTACCACGGCTGGCAGTCGCTCGTGCAGACCGACAGCACCAGCGGCTATCGGTACACCAACCCAGACACCAAGGAGGAACTCAAGCGGCTTGTCGAGACGGTGCTGGAGCCGCTCGGACCCGCGCTGATGCAGGTCCCCGACCGCCCGGCGGATGTCGCCTTCCTCGAGAGCTTCGCATCCCAGATGTTCAACCGGCGCGGCACCTACGGCTGGAACGGCGGCTGGGCCGGGGATGCCTACCTGATCCTCCACTACGCGCAACTGCAGCCGAAGGTCATCTACGATGAGACCATTGAGCGTGATGGACTGGACCAGTACAAGGTGCTGGTGATGGCCGACTGCGACGTGCTCACCGAGAGCATCGCGGCGGCCGTCGAGAGGTTCCAGGCGCGCGGCGGGATCATCATCGGCGATGAGAATCTCGCACCCGCGATCAAGCCCGACATCCTCCTCCAGACCCATGCGAGACCCAAGGAGGCCGACGCAGCCCGCAGGCTCAATCAGGAGAAGGCCGCTGCACTGCGCAAGGAGCTGGATGCCCACTACGCGCGCTACCGCGAATCATCCAACCCCGATGTCATCACACGCTGCCGCACGTTCGGATCAACCGACTACGTGTTCACGATCAACGACCTCCGCGAATATGGCAAGTACGTCGGCCATCACGGCCTCGTGATGGAGAACGGTCTGCCCTCGGATGCGGCAATCAGCGTGCACCGCGGCGGCGGCCATGTTTATGACCTCGTCAATCACCAGGAAGTCCCTGCCGAAGCCGCTGAGGGCCGGCTTGCGTGGAACGTCCACCTGGGCCCGTGTGAGGGTCGCGTGTTCATGGTCACCGACAACGCAATCGACTCCGTTGATGTCACCTGTCCACAGGAGGTCAAGCGTGGGGAAAGCGTGGAGGTCAATGTCGGCGTGACGGACGACACCGGCAAGCTGCTGGATGCGGTAGCGCCGGTACGCGTCGAGATCATCGACCCGGAGGGCCGTCCCGCGGAGTTCAGCGGCTACTACGGCGCCGAGGGCGGCAGGCTGAGTATCACGCTGCAGATGGCTGCCAACGACTACGCCGGCCTCTGGACGATCCGCGCGACAGAACTGGCCTCAGCCAAGACGGCGACACGGTACATGCGGCTGTCCGAGTGAGTCGGGTGGGAGAGCCCGGCTCGATGCGAATGACAGGCACGCACACCAGACCGATCACTGATTGCAGGTGACAAAATGGCTGATTTCTCATCTCTGCTCACCCCACCACGGCAGTATGACGCCTCCGCGATGGAGTTGCCACGCCTGGAGATCGGCCCCGGCATCGATGACTGGCGGCGTCAGGCGCAGAGCCTGCGCGACAAGTGGTCTGGGTTCCTCGGCCATGGCCCGGAGATTATGCCGACCAACATCGAGTTCCGCGATGCCGAGGACCTCGCCGATGTCACGCGGACACTCATCAGCTATGACGTCGAGAAGGGCCACCGCGTCGAGGCCTACCTGATGGCGCCAAAGGGCGATGGGCCCTATCCGGGAATAGTCGTATTCCACCCGACCACGAACACGACTATCGACCAGCCCGTTGGGTTCGGCACCCGGCCGACGCTGCAGTTCGGGCTCAACCTGGCGCGTTGCGGCTACGTCACGCTCAGCCCGCGCAACTACATCTGGGACTACTGCGGCCAGAAGGCTACCGAGTGGGAGCAGTACGCTGAAAACGCCGCCCTGGTCAAGAAGCGCTGGCCGGCATGGAGCGGGATGGGCAAGATGGTGTGGGACGGCCTGCGCGCCGCCGATGTGCTGTGCGAGTTGCCGATGGTTGACGCATCTCGTCTCGGCTGCATCGGGCACTCACTGGGCGCCAAAGAGGCCCTTTACGCGACGGCGCTCGATCAGCGCATGAAGGCAGGTATCTCCTGTGAGGGCGGAGTGGGCAAGACATTCACCAACTGGGACGCCCCCTGGTACCTCGGCCCCGAATTCGCAAAGCGCATCGACCTCGATCACCATCAGTTGCTGGCACTGGCCGCTCCCAGGGCGCTCATGGTCATCGGCGGCGGCCTCGAGCCATCCCATCGCCCGGAGGGCACTGGCCCCGGCGCGGACGGCATTCTGACGTGGAACTACATCGAAGCCGCGCGGCCTGCGTATGCCCTCTACGAGGCCGGAGACCGGCTTGGGTATCTGCTCCATGACCAGGGCCACTCACTGCCCGCGGCACATGAGCACTTCGTCTACGAGTGGTTCGAGCGCTTCATATAGGCCCGTGTCGCCACCGGAGGGATCAGATGCCCGGCAACAGCGTCAAGGACCTGGTCCAGCTATTCGAGCAGGTCGACAGCGCCGTCGCCCTGACCGGCGCAGGGATATCCACCGAGAGCGGCATTCCGGACTTCCGCAGCCCGGGCGGTCTCTACAGCCAGATCGACCCGATGGAGTACCTCTCTGTCACCGCCATGTACGACCATCCGGACCGCTTCTGGCGCTTCTTCATCGACGTCTTTTCCCCCATCGTCGACTGCGAGCCCAATGCCGGGCATGAAGCGCTGGCACGCCTCGAGCAGGCCGGCCGACTCGTCGGCGTCATCACCCAGAACATCGACGGGCTGCACACGAAGGCCGGCTCGGAGACCGTCATCGAGGTGCACGGGCACCTGCGGACCGTTCACTGCACGAGCTGCGGGGCCGTTGTGCCGCTGGCCGACGCCGCCGAGCAGGTGCGGGCTGCAGACCTGCCGACATGCTCTGAGTGCGGCGGGGCACTGCGGCCGGATGTGGTGCTCTTCGGCGACCAGTTGCCGGAAATCGACCGCGCGATGGAGTTGGCGCAGTCGGTTGACCTGGTGCTGGTGGTCGGCTCAAGCCTGAGTGTGACGCCGGCAAGCTACATCGCGCTGCAACCGGCGCGACGCGCGATCATCAACCGCGAGCCAACGATGGTCGATAGCGTGTCCGATGTGGTCATCAATGCCGCGGCCGGGGAGACGTTGACGGCGCTGGTCGAGGCGCTGGTGGGGTAGCGCAAACGGCAGGAGGCATCTGGGCGACCGGGGTCACGTCCCGAATCTTCAGTTGCCCATGTCAATGGCCGGAGGCGGCCCCAGCGCCAGGCAACTCAGGCCTCGATCCCGCGTGGCACGGTTCCCCGCGGCCGACTGCGCACCGTTCGCAGGGTGCACTGAGATTCCTCCGAATTGCGTAAGCCCCTGAGCCCGAATACTTACCTCAAGTCTCGTTGTCTCAACGTCTCACATGCTTCAGACTCTTGGTGTCTGATGTATGGCTTCTTGTTGGCGCATTTGTGGCGAAACGCTGTATGCCTGATGGTGGAACTCTGGGATCTTGAGATCCTGAGATCCTGGGATCCTGACACGAAGAGGTGACACACAGCCGCGGGCGCTCTGAGCGTCAGCCAACCCAGGCTCTAAGTCATGCCCTGGGCGCCGCGTTCTGTCAGTCCGAATCCGGGCTGAACTCCACGACCACCCGGCTGACACGCCCCTCGACACCGAAGGCGTTGACGGCACACGCTTCGAGAGCATTGCACCCGGCCTTGAGCCTCCAAGCCCACTTCGCATCCGTCCTCTGCCATCTCTTCCCATCGACGCGCAGCCGGAAGGCCGCGAAGTTCGGCGTGTGCGTCCGCAGCTCAACACGCAGCACGCCGCCGGTCTCGGTCGCCAGGAGCGTGATCTCGGTCTGGTTCAGCGTCGGGTAGAAGTCGCCTTCACGGCAACTGGTGAAGCCATACTCCGGCGACTGCGTGGGAACTGCCTTATCCTCCCACCACAGGTAGGCGTCGCAGTAGTATTCACCATGTCCGTGCTGGACTTCGCCTGGGAAAGGCGTCTGCAGGTGGTTGTTGCGGAACGGAATACCGAAGCGGCGGTAGTTGGTGAAGTCACACTGCTCCGCCGCAACGAGCTTATCGCCGGTGGTCTTGCGGCGCTTCGGGTAGATGACACCGATCTCAGCGATGCGCCTGGCCTGCCACAACCTGCGGATCTCGAGTGCGTTGAGCGGCTCCCCATCGTGCTCGAAGTGGCAGTTGCGCGCCGGGTCGTGCGAGCAGCCCGTATCCATCAGCACCCATTTGCCGAGGTCGTCACACCACGCCTCCGCCACGCAGTGATGATCCAGGATCACGTGGCGGGCCGTGTAGCCCAGTGCGAGAGCCGTCTGCACAAAGAGCGTCGAGTAGTGTGTGCACATGCACAGCGCGCGCGGGTCCTTGTTCATCTCGAGAATGACGAGGGCATCCCAGGGCGGGCACCAGTCCGTCCTCCCCATATCCCAGCCCTTCTCGGCGCTGTAGCGGCACCAGTTGCGCACTGCGACGAAGCGCTCCAGGTCGCTCTCTGCCCCGGAGATGACCTGCTTGAGCTTGTACTGCTTCGCGAGACGCGTGAGGCGCTCATACGGCCGCTGATAGGCGAAGCGGAAAGAACTCACGGTCTGCTCGACGGCTGTCTTCTCGATGACAGTAACATCCGCCGGCAACTCGCCGGCCACCGAGGCGCTCAGTGATACCGCCTTCAGGATGGGGGTGGCGTCGCCATCGGAGCTTGAGAGCACTGCGCGCCACTGGAGGAACCGGGGTGCCGCACCGAGCTTGTTGATCTCCGCCGCAGGGGCCCACCGGCCCCATTCACAGCCATCCGCTGAGGTGCGCGCTTCGAGGGCCAACGCGGTGCCACGGGGCTCATCGGTGGTGGCCGTCAGTTTGATCCTCGCCGCAACGGTGTGGCTGCAGGGCCCATCCCCGCAGACCATCGTCGCCAAGTCGAGCGGCGGCGAGGCGACAACGGCCCGCTCGGGGTAACGCTCCAGACGCAGGCGGACCAGGTACTCGCCGTCGTTCATCCCCTGCTCGCCGAGGGCGTCAAAGTCCCACGTCTCTCCCCCATCCGTGCTCCGTGCCGAGCGGTTGGGCCACATCGAGTTCTCAATCAGCAGTTGTCGCCCACCGGAGAAGACGAAGCTGTTCGTGCCTTCCTGCAGGCCCACCCCCAGCGTGCGCACGAAGCTCCAGCCCGTTGACGGCAGAGCTTTGACGGGGCGCAGGCGCATCCCGTTGACAAGCACCGTCATCGGGGCGTCCTCCGGGCTCGCGGGCCTCGGATTCGTGTAGAAATAGAGCCTCCCATCCACGAGGTCGGACTTGCACAGCACGAAGTCCTTGCGCGCCCGGACATCGTCGCTCAGCGCCTCCGTATTGCGTATGCAGGTCATGCCTCGCTCATCCTGGAGCAGCACGCTCGCCGCAAGCCGCAGACCCTCCCGCGCGAGTTCAACGCCAATCTCGCGCGTGCATTGCTCGAACCCACTGCGGCTGTGCCATGTCAACTCCAGAGTCCGGGGAGCCTCCTGGGCCATGCGATCACCCTCCGCTGATTACTGCGCACCCTGACACATTTTGTCGCCCCACAGCGCCAGACCTCCCCGGCGGGCACCATCATGGCGCTGAAGGTGAATATGCTGCCAGAAGCGAAACTGCCGGCGGCAGGTCGCAGTGAACGCGCGGGATTGCGAGGGCCACATCAGATTGTCCCGGCACAGCGCGCGACATCATGCACCATGAGCGGGTGATTCGGATGGCGGACGTGTTACGTTTTGGGATTGTCGGTCTCGGTATGGGGCGTGCGCGGGCCAACCTGGTGCCCAAGACGGAGGGCGCGCAGCTTGTCGCAGTCTGCGACACCTGGGAGGAGCGTGCCGTCAAGGCCCGCGAAGAACTCGGGTGCGAGTGGGTCCCGAACTACGACGACCTTCTCGCCCGTGACGACATCGACGTGGTCGGCATCTTCACTCCCAGCGGCATGCACGCGAGCTTTTCGGCAAAGGCGCTCCGCGCCGGCAAGCACTGCTTCTCGACCAAGCCAATGGACATCACCGTCGCCGCGTGCGATGATGTTGTGAAGGCCGTCGAGGAGACGGGTCTCGTGTACGGTGTCGACTTCGAGAGCCGCTACAACCCGACCAATCACCGGGTGCGCGCCGCGCTGGACACCGGCGCGATCGGCAAGATACTCCTCGGCGACCTGCGGGTGAAGTGGTTCCGGGCCCAGGATTACTACGACGGCGGGAATCCCCCCGCATGGCGCAGCAAGCTGGGCACCGAGCGCGGCTCCCTGGCCAACCAGGCCGTCCACTACCTGGATATCCTCCAGTGGTGGCTTGGCGACGTGGAGACCGTGTACGGCGTCCGCGGAACCCACGGCCACGAGATCGACACCGAGGACGCAAGCTGCAGCATGCTGCGGTTCACATCCGGCGCAACCGGCATGGTCATGACGACCACGTGCAGCTTCCCCGACCTCGGCACGACGCTCGAGATAAGCGGCACAACGGGCACCATCGCCTGGTTTAACCAGGAGATCACGCGTTTCACCGCCGCCCAGAGCACCGGCGAGAGCGTCTCAGGCCGACCGATCTACGTGCTGCCCGAGAACGCGCCGACCCCTGAGCCGGTCGAACTGAAGGCCGAGGATTACGAGGCCCCGGACGATCTGCCCGGCAACATCATCGCCGATATGGTCGCCGCGATCAATGAGGGCAAACCGGTGCAGTGTGACTGCTACGAGGGCCGCAAGACGGTCGAGATCATCGAGGCGGTCTACAAGTCGTCGGATACCGGAGAGCCCGTGAAGATCGGGGGGTAGACGAAGGCAACCGCAGACGGCAGCAGACTGCGGAACACGCGAAAGACGCGGAAGACAGCAGAGGCAACAACGCACGGCGAGGAACCGCGGATGACGCCGATAGCGCGGATGAACGGCAACGTCCGCATCGCCAGGGCGGGTTCGCCGTAGCCTACAGCCCTTCGATGAACGGGGCCAGCAGCTCGGCGAGCTCGGTGAGGAAGAACTCATCCTCCTCGTCGAAGGCGCCAACGGTGTCGGAGTCGACATCAATCTGCCCGAGGATATCTTCCCCATCGCGGATGAGCACCACGATCTCGGAGCGCACTGCCGGGCTGCAGGCGATGTAGTTGGCGACTTCGCGGACGTCGTCCACAATCTGGTTTCGATTCTCCGCCACGGCGGTGCCACAGACGCCCCTGCCGACCGGGATCGCAGTGTGCTCGGTCGGCTCGCCCGCATAGGGCCCCAGGTGCAGGACATCACCGCGTAGCACGTAGACGCCAATCCAGTCATAGAGATCATGGCGGTCATGGATCAGCTCCATGGCCGCCTGCACTTTCCCGGCAGCGCTTCCATCCGCGGACACAATCGCGCGGACCTTTGTCATCGTGACACCGTAGCAGTCCTTCACTCTCTTCTCTCCATCAGGCCGCGGAGCGAATATCCGCGGGTTGAGTGATGCGTACAAGGAAGATGGCGTATCGTCAACGGTTCTGCGTCCAGACGCTCTCCAGGCCCTGCCGATCCAGACCCCTGGCGTGACCATCCGAGAACACGACATTGGCATCGTTCTCGTGCCTGTACACAACGTCCCCCATGCCGCCAGAGCGGTTCCAACCACCCATGCCGTCGAATGCCGCCGGAGTCTCCTGCGGTCTGGCTATCTCGCCCAGTCTGATGCCGCCAAGACGGGCGTTGAGCGTGTATCCGCAGCGCGCACCGGGCAGCACGGGGCATACGTAGACCTCGTCATTGCGGAGGTACGGTCGGGTGCCGTCACACCATCTGGCTGCAGGCGCCCAGCGCTCGTCATAGTCCTGTGTGTACATGAGGCAAGCCAGACCGACCTGCTTGAGGTTCGATAGACAGGCGGACTTCTGGGCCTTCCTGGATGCGTTCTCGGCGCGTTCAGGCAGGCTGTCGGCGCCTCCGCGCGACGGCGGGGAGTATGTGGCAGGCGGGGATGGACTGGCACCTTCGCCGGGGCGCAGCCCCGCATCCGGCAGGGCCGGCGGCGGGGGTGGAGCAGGAGGCGATGGCGGCACTGCGCCTGTGGAGTTCCCAAACATGCCACGCAGGTCCATCTCTGCCATCGGTTTCGCATGTCCATCGCCAAAGGCTACCGTGGCCCTGTCGACGGGCACGCCACCTGAGCGGTCAGGGTGCCGGTAGACCACGCTGCTCAGCCCGCCGGAGACGTTCCAGCCGGGCGTACCATCCCAGAGCATCGGTGTACTGCGTGGGTCGGTGAGGGCCGCCGGCCATACTCCCGCGAGGGCATCACTGAACACGTAGCTGCACCGCGCCCTGCTGCGGTCAGCGGGGCAGGTGTAGCCATCCTCGCCGTAGGTGCACGTGGTCACCGCGTCAGGCCAGTTAGCGCGCGGTGGGAGTCGGCCGTCGTTCTCCAGTGTGTAGAACGACAGAGCGAACGCAAGGTTCTTGACGTTGTCGAGACACTGCGCAGCAGGAGACTGTTCCCGCGCCCGGAGCAACACGGGCATTGCGGCAGCGATGTACAGCGCAGGGCCCAGGAGCATCATCAGACCCGATACCACAATCCCCGCAATCGCGTAGCCCTTGCCGGTGATGCGGTCCGGGTCGTTGTTGATCTGCAGAATTGCCACGATTCCCAGGACCAGCCCGACCGGCGAGGTGCAGCCCAGGAGCCCGAGGATGAGCGATCCAATCGCCATGCCGCTGACTCTGGGTGAGACGAGGTGTTCAGGGCTCGAATCGTGTGCTGACATTGCCGCTCACACTCCTGTTTGCGCGCCGGTGTTGACGCGGGCGGCCGCTCTACGGCTGTCCGCCCGACCACGGCGTTGTCCCGCCATGCTCGAGGAACCACTTCACATGCCCGTCGGCGAAGGCGGCATTGGCGCCGCCATTGTGGCGGAACTCAATGGATGTCGCATCACCGGCGGCGTTCCAGCCGCCATTGCCGTCCCACAGCACGGCGAGTTCAGCCCGTTTCGCATCGTCGGGCATCTCGACCGCGTCGAGCGCCACATTGTACGCGTAGCCGCAGGGCCCACTCGCCGCATCGGCGGGACAGGCGAAGGTCTCAGCATTCCCGGTGTAGGGCAGTAGCGCGTCTGACCATGCATTCGCGGGAGGCGCATATCCGTCGTTGTCCTCAACATACATCTGCATTGCTGTGGCCAACTGTCTCTCGTTGTTGAGGCACTGCTCCTGGCGCGCCTTCTCGCGAGCCCTGGCGAACACGGGGAACAGAATCGCCGCGCCCATCGGCACTGTGAAGAACGCCGCCAGGGAGAAGATCGCCCCGACGATGATCGCCGCGGTCGCCAGCCCACTACCGCTGAGCCGCCGGGGGTTGTTGCCGATCTGCACGGCCGCGATGATCCCGAGGATCAACCCAATCGGCGAGGTGCAGCCAAGCAGGGCCAGTACAAGCGCCGCTATCGCCATGCCGCTGGTTTTCGGACCGTCACAGCCACCACCGGTGTCTGCAGACATGTCTATCGCCTCCCTACGGGCCTTCACCGGCCCATCGCTTCTCTACATCCTTCTTCGACAGCCATCTACAGTGCCCGTCGGCGTACGCGAAGTTTGCGCCGCCCTTGTGGCGGTACTCGACCGATGAGAATCCGCCGTATACGTTCCATCCGCCCGCACCGTCCCAGAGCACCCACGTCCGGTCCCTGCGGGGTAGCCGGCTCAGGTCCGCACTGCTGACCGCCACGCTGAATGTGTAGCTGCACTTCTCGCTGGTCTCGTGGTAAGGGCAGATGAGAACCTGAGCGTTGCTCACGTACGGGGCTGTTGCGTCACACCAGACCCGCGCTGGCGGGAGGTGCTCATCGAAGTCCTTCGCATACATGAGGAGGGCCAGGGTCACCTGCTTGACGTTGGAGAGGCACCCGGTCGCGCGCTCCTTCTTGCGCGCTCTCAGCACAACCGGCAGCGCCAGGCCCGCCAACAGCGTGAACACTGCCCCGATGGCGATCGCCCATCTCGCCAGGCCGCGGCCGCTCAGTCGCGCGGGGTTGGCGCGTATCTGCCTGAGTGCGACGATCCCCAGCACGAGACCAATCGGCCACGTGCCCGGCAACAGGGCAAGCACGAATGCGGCGATTGCGAGGCGGCTGATCCTCGGGCCCTGTCGGGCTCCGGCCCCGAGCCCATCCGTAGACACGGTTGCTCACACTCCCCGAGAAACGTGTTCGAACGCACTACAGACATCATTCCAACACATGCTACGGTACGCCACGATCCCACAGGCCTGCCGCTTGCGTCGCCGAGCGCCACCTGGCCCGCCCGTCGGCGTATGCGAAGTTCGCGCCGTTGTTGTGCCGGAATACCACGGAGGTAAGATCGCCGTAACCGTTCCAGCCCATGTCGCTATCCCAGACCACGTGCACCACTGCGCGGTCGGGGAAGCGGCTCATGTCGGCGCCGCCAATAGCCATGCTGTAGGCGTAGTTGCACGCGTCCGCTGCTCGGCAGTTCACGCAACGGAAGACGACGTCGTTCTTCACGTAGGGGCTGAGCGCGTCAGCCCATGTCCGGGCCGGCGGTGCATGGTCATCGGAATCCTGGGTGTAGAGGAGGAATGCGAGTGCAAGCTGCTTGGTGTTGTTCAGACAACTGGCCGACCGCGCTTTGGGAGCCGGGTTGAGCAGGCCCGGCAGTAGCAGTATCGCCAACACCGTGAGCACGACGCCCACGGGGATAGCCGGCCTTGCCAGGCCCCGGCCGCTCAGTCGCGCGGGGTTGCCACGTATCTGCCTGAGTGCGACGATCCCCAGCACGAG
>DPJP01000319.1:212-5239 GCA_003542955.1 Armatimonadota bacterium | reverse complement strand
CGGCGATTGCGAGGCGGCTGATTCTCAGCGGCCCATTGGTGTCAGTAGTCGGAGAATTCGCAGACACCGTTGCTCACGCTCCTGCTCATCTGCGTCGCCGGACTCGTTGCGGATTGCGCTCCCCGCTGGTACTAACAAAAGACAACCACAGTATGGCTCACATTTTCCTCACAGAGAGCGTCTGACAGCCCGGCCCAGGCCCTCGATCGCTTGCTCCAGTGGAGTTCACAAAGGCGCAGCTACCGTGCATGCGGGCGGCCCACCCCAGACTACCACAGTTGGGTCGCGCGCGCCTCCGAGCGCCATTCGCCGTGACCGTCGGCAAATGTGAAGTTCGCGCCTTTGCCATGGCGGAGGTGCACCGAGGCCAGACCGCCGCAGACGTTCCAGCCGCCATACCCGTCCCAGAGCATGGGCGTATAACGCGCGTCGGCGACGTACCCGAGACGCGCCCCATGCAATGCCGGGCTGTACGTGAAGCTGCAATCACCTGTTGGGCCGAGCAGTGGGCAGCGAAACGCCTCGCCCGTGTGGATGTAGAGCGTTGCGGCGTCACACCACGTGTCCACGGGCGGAAAGCACCCATCCCAGTCCTGAGTGTACATGATCAGAGCAACAGCCAACTGCCGCTGGTTCTCCCGGCACGCGCGGGCAGGCTTGTCAAGGCCCCGCAGCTGCATCTGGGCCGGCACGACGCCAAGGAGCACGACCACCAGGCCCAGCAGGTAGGCGCCACCGACACAGATTGCGCCTGTCGCAAGGCCGCGCCCCCTCAGGTAGCCCCCGCTGGCATCGATGCGCCGCAGCGCCACCATGCCGAGTACAAGGCCGACGGGCGATGTGAAGCCGAGGATGCTCAGAATCAGCGATGCAACCGCCATGTCGCTGGTCCTGATGTGCTGTTCGGCACTGGATCGCGAGGCGCACTCGGACACCGTCAGTCACGCTCCTCCCGATGCGGGGTTTGCCTTAAGCCCACCCGCCGCCACCCCACTTGCCGGTTGCGTCCCCTTTGGGTCAGTGTCCGCCGTCTATAGGCACGCTACTACTTCGCAACGCTTGCCACTCTCACCTGCGCGTGCCTAAGTGTGTAGGCGTAGCCATATCCGCCGATATGCTCCCGCTCAAGGTTTCAAGAGCATAGAGGAGGCAGTAAACGGGTAGACTCAAGCGTGTAACGGGGAGGGCACCTTCTCAGGGCTCCGGAACCGCAAGCCCTGTCCCCGCACGGGTGCTTNNCGGCGGGGCAATTACCATGGCAGTCGGGGGTGAGGTTGGATGGCCACAACCGCTCAACCCGCAGTGCTCCATGGGCGCGCACGGCACGTGGACATGGCACGCAGGCGGGTGCTGTCACGGAAGTGGATGGTGCGCATTCTGACGGCCGCCGCAGTGCTGCTCGGCGCAGTTGTCGGCGTACTCTACGCGCGCACAGTGTCCTGGAGTGTGCAGTGGCTGGTGCTGGTCGTAGGCGGCATAGGTGGGGCCGTGCTCGGATACCTCGCCATCGCCGTGCCCCAACTCACAATCCACTATCTCAAGCGCGAATGGTACCGGACGGTCGCGAATCACTGGCGGGCTGTCGTCCGGCAGGCGGCAGGACGCGCACGCCGCAAGGCCGAGCCCGCTATTCCCGACCCCGAGGCACTCACCACCACCGGCATCGCACACCTTCTACTCAGTTCGCCTCAGGCCGCCCTGACACGACTGCGGGAGGCGGCCTCTCTCCACGACCAGGATGCCGCCCCGGACCTGCAACTCTTCAACGCCCTGGCCGCCGCCGAGACCGCTGACGGTGACTGGCAGAAGGCCGCGGATGCGCTGGTCCGCGTCATCGAGGCATACCCGGAGCACCCAACCGCGCTGGCGAACCTCGCCGCGCTTGTGGCGGCGATGCCGCCCGCGGCGCAACTGCCTCACACGCTGGCCAGGGTACTGCGGGACGTCGGCCCGCGGGTTCTGAACAATCTCGCGGTGCGCCATCTTCGGGCGGGCGAGACAGAGGCCGCCATCCCACTCCTGCGGCGCGCCATCGCCGCCGAGCCGACGAACCCATACGTGGGCGCAAACCTCGGCGTACTCGCTTTCACAATGGGCGACTACCGCTCGGCGTTGGAGAGCCTCGCCACGGCCACACACTTTGCCCCGGTCGAGGCGGCCATTCTGAGTGCCCTGGGGGCCACGATGGCGGTTCAGGGGGCATATCCGGCGGCGGAGACCGCGCTGAGCAAGGCGGAGCATCTGGACGCCCGGATGAGTTCGGTCAGGGTCAACCTCGGTGCGCTCCGGCTGTCACAGGGCCGCCACGAGGAAGCGCACGCTGCCCTTCACGCCGTGGCCCACGGCGACCACAACGAGGCCGCTGCCCGGCATAACATGGCCCTGGCGTGGGCACGGGCCGCGGACTGGGAGCACGCCCGGGAACACGCGGAGAGGGCTGTCGAGTTGTGCCCCGATGTTGCCGACTACCGCGCGACGTTGGGGGCGGTCCACTGGGAGGCGGGTGACTACCAGTCGGCCGATGAGCACTTCCAGGCGGCGGTGAAGCTCTCCGCCGGCAGCAGTCCGGCGGTGGTGAATGCCGCCCGCGCCGCAATGGCCGTTGGTCGGGCGGAGGAGGCCATGGCGCTGCTCGAGGGCCTCGGCGAGAGCGGCGCCGTGAACGCGGAGGTGCAGTTCGACCTGGGTGTGACACACCTGATGATGGCGGTGCGCCGCTTCAAGCCGCAGATGAACCGCACCGAGCAGGCGCTCTTCCGCGCCTCGGTCAAGGCGTCCATCCAGGCGTTCGAGCAGTGCCGGGAGCACCGCCGCGCACAGACCTCGGAGGCGGAGTTCAACATCGGGTTGGCCCACTACCTCGGGGCGGAGTGTGAAGCCGCGGCCGACGGCTTCTCGCGTGCGGCGCACATGGGGCACGATGCGACGGCACACTTCTGCGCGGGCACGGCGTTCGCGGAGGCCGCGGCCCGCGTCCAACGTGAGCGCGCGCGCGACGGCGATGAACTGATCGGCCAGGCGGCCCAACTGTACAAGCAGGCGCGCACCCACCTCGAGCAGGCCGTCAGCCGCTCGATCGACAGCGCCGACGTCTTCAGCAACCTGGGAGTAGTCTGCTACGAGCTGGGCCGAATCGAGGACGCGATGAAGGCGTTCAAGCGCCTGGTGCAGATCGAGGACACCGCGGAGTCGTGCAATACGCTGGGGCTTGCCTACGCGCGGCAGGGACAGATTCTCTACCGCGCCTGGCAGATGAAGCGCAACACCGAGGGTGAGAAGGCCGACAGGACTCAGTTGGATGAGGCACGCAAGCTGCTCGGGAGTGCAATCCACTACTTCAAGCAGGCTATCCGCCACGATCCACACAGCGCCGTTCTGCACAGCAACATCGGCCTCGCCTACATGCTCCGCAACGGCGGGGGTGACATGGAGCAGGCGCTGTGGCACTGGAAGTTGATGCGTGACACAGGTGGCGAGTGGGCCGAGCGCCAGTTCGCGGCGATGGCACAGGTGCTGGACGCCTCACAGGCGGCGAAGGCGACCTTCCATGACATCGACCGCGCCATACGCCCGCTCTCGGTCCCCAGGGCTGTACGGATGCTCGAGCCCGTACCCGGCCCGCCGACCTTTGTGGCCGAGCCCGTGATGGACGTCGGTCAGTGGCAACTCATCGCCGACAATCGCGATCTGAAGAGCGCCCTGCGGGCGCGGGCGCGGCTGTACTTGCTGGAGAGGCGGTTGAAGCGTCTGGCCATATAGAGCTCAGCTGTGCGGGCGGCTCCCTCATAAGCCGCTGACCGGCGCGTGGGCGCTCTCACCCGCGCCGGTCTTTTTGTGCAATCACACAGGTGCCCGGTCCCCGCGCGAGCAATAGGCTCGGAATACCGAAGCACCCCGGTGCGCGCATGGTGACTGATGCAGCGTGCCCCCAACCATGGAGGCGACCGATGGCGACCACACCCGATCAGTGCGTCAACTACCACATCAACATCCAGATGTGCCCATGCACGTCAGAGAACTGCGCGAACCGCGGCATCTGCTGTGAGTGCATCCAGTCGCACGCAGCGCGCGGCTCGGTGTCCGCGTGCATGCGTGGAGCCGAGCGCGACCCGGCGACGATGGGGCTTGCCCTGCAGGCAGTGAGGGAGTGCGCGCTCAACTCCGCCCGCAACCTCGAGTTCTGCACCTGCACGTGGGAGCCGTGCGGCAACAAGGGCGTCTGCTGCAACTGCGTGCGCAATCACTTCACAGCCGACGGCAGCGGCCGGGTGGCCTGCGCGAAGTAGTCGCTACCCGCTCGCACCGGTGCTGCCGGTATCGTTGCCGCCGGGTGGATGGATGACGCGCCAGAGCCACACCTCATCGGCTACCCCGACCAGCTCGAGCCCGTAGCGATCCGCAGCGCCGCGTGCGGCACCGCCGCCGGTGCGTTCGTCAACTGTGAGCGCGACATAGTCAACCGACTCGTACCCGCGCATCACGCTCTCATCGATCTGTCGGGGGCTGAAGTGGAACAGCAGCAACTCGCGGCGGGCGAGATGGCTTGTGAGATTCCCGTCGTTTGTCAGCACCGGCACATCGTCGGGTACGGCCTGCAGCAGCGCGCGAACCTCACCTCTGTCGGCGGTGACGACTGCGGTCAGGTCGGCGCACCTGGCGCGCACCGCATCCCCCATCGCGTCCACGTAACACAGGCAGGTCACCAGCAGCGTCAGCAAGAGAGCATTGGCCACCGCACGACGCGCGACGCGGTTGCGCAGCCGCCGGGCCATCAAGCCCCGCAGCCATGCCGCCCCCCCTATGCCGCCCACCACCACGCCGACCATGATTGTGACGTGGTAGTGCGCGGTGATCCGCGTCATCCACGTGTTCGAGCTGCACAGGTGGAGCGCGAACTCCGGCACCGAGATCAGGGCCCCACACGGTGACAGCAGGCAGAGGCCACCGACCGGCGCTACAAGATCGATGACGTATCCCCACTGCTTCGCGAGCATTGCGAGTGCCCAACGAGAGCTGGTCAGGTGTTC
>DPJP01000319.1:0-192 GCA_003542955.1 Armatimonadota bacterium | reverse complement strand
CCCGCCAGAGGCAGGCGGAGTAGTTCGCCATAGAAGCCGGGGCCGTAGGGGCAGAATTGCGGGATGACATACCTGATTGCCACAATGCCCCACACCAGCGCCGCGACGGCCACGGCAATGCCGAGGCGACGGCGTGACCGGCAGATGAGGAAGATGCCCGCTGCGAGCGCAGTGCCGGGAACACTCTCCTGG
>DPJP01000314.1:68230-68377 GCA_003542955.1 Armatimonadota bacterium | reverse complement strand
TCGAGATGATCGGGTATCTGTCGCACAGGTCGGCGTAAAACTCGATCATCTCCTCGGACGTGAGCACGCGGCCCTCACCGGCGAGGTCATACGTCCCGTCCTCAGTGTAGAGCTCACTGGCCGCCGGGTCGAGGGCGATCATGACCT
>DPJP01000314.1:600-68136 GCA_003542955.1 Armatimonadota bacterium | reverse complement strand
GGCGCGAAGCCGCCCTCGTCGCCCACTCCGCCGGCCAGACCCCGAGCGTCGAGCACCTTGGCGAGGGTGTGGTAGATCTCGGAGCACCAGCGCAGGGCCTCGGCGAAGCAGCATGCGCCGACGGGCATGATCATCCATTCCTGGAGGTCAACGTTGTTGGCTGCATGCTTGCCGCCATTGAGGATATTCATCATCGGCACGGGCAGCTGCCTGCCCGATACCCCGCCGATGTACTGGTACAGCGGCAGGCCGACGGCGTTGGCGGCCGCTTTGGCTGTCGCCATCGAGACACCGAGAATGGCGTTGGCGCCGAGCTTGCTCTTGTTCTCGGTGCCATCGAGTTCGATCATGACCTCATCGATCTCGATCTGCGCCGTGGCGTCCATCCCGATGATCTCGGGGGCGATGATGTCGTTGACGTTGTCCACCGCCTGCAGGCGGCCCTTGCCGCCGTAGCGGGCCTTGTCTCCATCGACAAGCTCGAGCGCCTCACGCGTACCGGTTGACGCCCCTGAGGGGACGGCGGCGCGGCCCATGCTCCCATCGACGAGCGCGACATCGACCTCGACGGTCGGGTTGCCGCGGGAATCCATAACCTCTCTACCGAACACCTGACAGATCTCAAACATTGATCCGTACACCTCCCTGAAAGAGAAAGAGGCTGCCGGCGTGCCCAGTGGGGACATCCGGCAGCCTCCGGGTTGCCGACTACTAGCGAGGGTTCTTGATCTCCGCGCGGGCGGCGGCCAGGCGCGCAATCGGCACGCGCAGCGGCGAGCAGCTCACGTAGTTGAGTCCGGCGTTGTGGCAGAACTCGACGGAGGTGGGTTCGCCACCGTGCTCGCCGCAGATCCCGACCTCGAGCTTCGGATTGGCCTCGCGGCCCAGATCGGTGCCCATCTCCAGCAGCCTACCGACGCCGTTGCGGTCGATGGCCTCGAAGGGGCTCACCTGGATAATGCCCTGGGCGATGTAGGAGGGGATGAACTTGCCCTCGACGTCGTCGCGGCTGAAGCCGAAGGCGGTCTGCGTGAGGTCGTTGGTGCCGAATGAGAAGAAGTCCGCCATGGCGGCGATCTTATCGGCGACCATGCAGGCGCGCGGCAGCTCGATCATCGTGCCGATCATGTACTCGAACTCGATGCCGTGCTCGGCCATAACTTCCTTGGCGACCTCTTCGGTGTAGCCCTTGCAGATCGAGTACTCGCCCTCGAGGCTGACAAGCGGAATCATGACCTCGGGGATCGGGTTGAAGCCTTCCTTCTTCAGCTGGCAGGCAGCCTCGAAGATGGCCTTGATCTGCATCTTGTAGATGATCGGGAAGGTGACACCCAGCCGGCAGCCACGGTGCCCGAGCATCGGGTTGCTCTCCTTGAGCGACTCGACGATGTCGGCGATCTCCTGCTGCGTCTTGCCGGTCATCCCGGCGAGCGCGGCCTGATCCTCGGCATCATGCGGGAGGAACTCATGGAGCGGCGGGTCGAGCAGGCGGATGATGACGGGCTTGCCGTCCATGGCTTTGAGGATGCCGTAGAAGTCATCCTTCTGATAGGTCTCGAGCACGTCGGCGGCCTTCTGCATCTCCTCATCGTTGTCGGAGATAATCATGCGCTGGAAGTTGATGATGCGGTCCTCGCCAAAGAACATGTGCTCGGTGCGCGTGAGACCGATACCCTCGGCACCGAGCTTGACGGCGAGTTCGGAGTCCTCAGGGGTATCGGAGTTGGTGCGCACGCCCATGGTCCGGACGTCATCGGCCCAGGCCATGATGTTGGCGAACTGCTGGTAGATGATGGAGTCCTCGGCCTTCACGTTGCCCTTGAGCACGGCGATGATCTCGCTGTCGCCGGTCTCGACATCGCCGAGCATGACTTCGCCGGTGGCACCGTCGATGGAGATGAAGTCGCCCTCCTTGACGACGGTCTGGCCGATAGAGAACTGGCCGGCCGCTTCGTTGATCTCGATTGCACCGCAGCCGACGACACAGGGCTTGCCCATCTGGCGGCCGACAACGGCGGCGTGGGAGGTCTTGCCGCCGAATGCGGTCAGGATGCCCTGGGCGGCGTGCATGCCGGCGATGTCCTCAGGCGATGTCTCGTGGCGGACGAGGATGACCCGCTCGCCGGCCTTGGCTGCCTCGACGGCGTGGTCGGCGGTGAAGACGACCTTGCCGGCCGCGGCGCCGGGTGATGCGGCAACGCCGGTGGCGACGGCGGAAGGCTTCTTGGAGGCGTCGAACTGCGGGTGCAGGAGCTGGTCGAGCTGATCGGGTTCGACGATCGTCAGGGCGCGCTTGCGGTCGATGAGCCCCTCCTCGACGAGGTCGTTGGCGATCTTGATGGCGGCTGCGGCGGTGCGCTTGCCGTCGCGGGTCTGCAGCATCCAGAGGACACCGCGCTCGACGGTGAACTCGACATCCTGCATGTTGCGGTAGAAGTGCTCGAGGTTCTCGCAGATGTCGGCGAACTGCTTATAGACCTCCGGCATGCGCTGCTCGAGCTCGGAGATCGGCATGGGTGTGCGGGTGCCGGCGACGACGTCCTCGCCCTGGGCATTGGTCAGGTACTCGCCGTACATGACCTTCTCGCCGGTCGCGGGGTCACGGGTGAAGGCGACGCCGGTGCCGCAGTCGTCGCCCATGTTGCCGAAGACCATCATCTGGCAGTTGACGGCGGTGCCGAGGTTATGGGAGATCTTGTTGATGTTGCGGTAGGAGGTGGCTCTGGGGTTGTCCCAGGAGTTGAAGACGGCGCGTACGCCTGCCATGAGCTGGGCCATCGGGTCGGTCGGGAAGTCGTCGCCGAGGTGCTCCTTGTAGACCTGCTTCTCCATCTCGACGACCTTCTTGAGGCCGGCGGCCGAGACATCGACGTCCTGCGTGACACCCTCCTCGGCCTTGACCTTCGAGAGGCACTCCTCGAAGAGGTGCCGCTCGACGCCCATGACGACATCGCCGAACATCATGATGAGACGGCGGTAGGCGTCATAGACGAACCGCTCGTCGCCGAAGAGCCTGACCATTCCGGCGGCGACATCGTCGTTCATGCCGAGGTTGAGCACGGTGTCCATCATGCCGGGCATGGAGAACTTCGAGCCGGAGCGGACCGAGAGCAGGAGCGGGTTCGAGGGGTCGCCGAAGCTCTTGGCTGTCTGCTGCTCGAGGCGCTTGACTGCGGCGGCAACGTCGTCCTCGAGGCCCTCGGGCATCTGGTGGCCGAGCTGAACGAACTCGTTGCAGACATCGGTGGTGACGGTGAAGCCGGAGGGCACGGGAATGCCGCCGGTGGTCATCAGGCACAGGTTGGCGCCCTTGCCGCCGAGCAGGTCCTTCAGCTCGCGCCCCTCCTCCTTGAGCTGGGCCGCCAGGGCCTCAGTATCACAGGTGAACGGGTAGACTCGGTCAAACTTGGACATTACATATCCTCCTCAGGCTGCTGCGGGCATTCCCGCTACGATGTGCAGTCGACTCTATGGGCGGTATTGGCGCTTGTCGGTCCGCCGCCTCGATGCGGGGACGGCGTACCGTTATGTCCGATCTTCACCACTGGTCCGGCTCGATGCGCTCGCTGCCGATCAGGCGCGCGTACTGGTCGCGGAGCTTGCGGGCGGCGGGCACGGCCGGCAGGTCCAGTATCTCGTACTCCCTCGTCTGCATGCTCAGGCTCACCTGGAGCATCTGCCCGACGGATACCTGCGTGCTCGACTTGGCCGTCCTGCCGTCTATCGATACCAGGCCCTCGTCGCACGCCTCCTTGGCTCGGGAACGCCGGGGTATGATGCCGGAGTTCCGCAGGTAGGTATCAAGGCGCATGGTCTCGGCCACTGTTCACTCGACCGCCTTCGCCTGCTGCCAGAGGCGTTCGAGGCCGTCGATGTCGAGGTCGGCCATCGACACGCCCTGCTCGCCCGCCAGGGTTTCCATCCTCGCAAAGCGCTCCGAGAAGCGGCCGATGGCGCTACGCAGCGCGCTCTCGCTGTCGGCGGAGAGAAAGCGAGCGAGATTGCAGATTGAGAAGAGTACGTCGCCGAGTTCGTGCTCGATGGCACGTTCGTCACCGGCGGCGATTGCCTCGTCAAGCTCGGCGAGTTCCTCATCCAGCTTCGCCCGGGGGCCGCTTGCATCATCCCAGTCAAAACCCACACGGGCGGCCTTCTTCTGTATCTTGGTGGCCCTGGCCAGCGCCGGCAGCTCGGCCGGGATGCCGTCGAGAGCAGAGGTGCGGTCCGCGTTCTCGCTCTCCTCGAGCTTGAGCTTCTCCCAGTTGACGAGCACTTGTGACGGGCCGTCGACCTCCACATCCCCGAACACATGGGGGTGGCGGTGGATGAGCTTCTCGTTGATACTGCGCGCGATGGCCTGCAGGTCGAAGGCGCCTGCTTCGGAACCGATCTGGGCGTGGAAGACGATCTGGAGGAGAAGGTCGCCAAGCTCCCCGCGGAGGGCGTCGAAGTCGCCCCGGTCAAGAGCCTCGATGACTTCGTATGTCTCCTCGAGCAGGTACGGTCGCAGGGCCCGGTGGGTCTGCTGGGCATCCCAGGGGCAGCCCCCGGGTGCACGCAACCGGGCCATGATGTCCACAAGGCGATCGACTTCATTCATCGCTATCGAGTACGCACCGGCAGGCGGCCACGGTCGGTGGCCGCCTGCAATCCTGTCATCGGTTATCAAACGTAGGTGCTACTGCCCGCCCGTAGCCGGAGCAGCAGGCTGATCGCCCGCAGGAGCGGCAGGTTGTCCCGCGGGTGCAGCGGGCTGCCCTGCCGGAGGTTGCTGCCCTGCCGGAGGCGTTGCGCCCCCGCCGGCGGGTGCGGCGCCCTCGCCCGAGCCGAAAGTCGGCAGGCTGTCGGTCGCGGGCTGGAAGTACTCGCCGAGCTTCTGGAACCTCGCGTCGATGATGTGGATCTGGGCGCTCTTGCGCAGCTCGGCCATGAGTTCATCCTGCTGCTTGGAGTTGTCCATCAGGAAGGCCTCTTTGACCTGGTCCTGAATCTCCTCGTAGCTCGGCTGCTTGGAGGCATGGTGCGCATCGAGCCTTGCCAGGAACCAGACGCCCTCGGCGCTGAGAGGGCCGACGATCTTGCCGGCCTCAACCTTCGCGAGCGCCTGCCGCAGCTCGGCGGGGCGGAGCTGCGCGACCGGCGTCTGCGGCATGCGCCCCCCGGTCTGGCGGCTGCTGTTGTCCAGCGAGTACTGCCTGGCGAGGTCGTTGAACTGCTCGGGCTTGGCCTTGAGGTCGCCGGCGATCTTGTCCGCCTGGGCCTTGTCGCTGAGCACGATAATCGAGTACTCAACCGATTCCGGTTGGGCGAAAGCGTCCTTGTGCTCGGCGAAGAACTTCTTCACGGCCTCCTCGGAGGCGTCAACGCCCTGGGTGGCGAGCTTGCGGACCTTCATGTGGAAGACGATGAACTCGCGGAAATCGGCCTCGGTCATGCCCTTGGACTCGAGCATCTGCAGCCAGGCGGCCTGATCCGGGGCTGACTGGACCGCTTTCTGTATCTCGGCGTCGACCTCGGCGTCTTCGAGGACGAGGCCCGCTTTCGCGAAGGCATCGTCGACGAGGGCGCGAAGGATGAGATCGGCGAGTACCTGCTCGCCGTAAGTCTGTTCGAGACGTTTCGAGAACTCGGCCTTGGTGATCTTGGTGCCGTTGACGACTGCGACAGGCTGACTGGCGCAGCCGATGAGGGTCAGGGCTATACCAGCGAGGACGACAAACATGAGTGCTTGACGTACGGGTGCTATGGTGTGCAAAGAGCTACATTCCCTTCGGCTTATGCGGTGGACAGGGGCGAACTCACGAGAAACCGGAGGGTATTATAGCACATGAGGTGAAGCAGCGGAAGTGGGAATTGGCGCGCCGCGCGGGGGATCAGGGCATTGAGAGTTCGCGCTGCACGGTCGCACGCAGACGCGTGATAGCCTGTGTATGGATCTGGCAGACGCGCGACTCCGTGACGCCGATGACCTGGCCGATCTCCTGCAGCGTCAACTCGTCCTGGTAGTAGAGACCCACGACGAGGCGCTCGCGTTCGGGGAGACGGTCCACCGCGGAGGCAACCACTGCCAGCAGCGACTGCCTGTCGATGACAGTCGCGGGGTTGCTCGAATCGTCGGCGGCCAGTTGGGAGTACTCGTCGGAGGCCTCAACCTGCCACTCGTCGACGAGTTCGTCCAGTGAGACGAGGTTGGCCCCGCTTGTCTCGGCAAGCAGTGTGTAGTAGTCGTTCAGCTCGATGTCGAGGCCCTCGGCGATCTCGACATCGGTTGGCGGGCGTTGCAGGCGGGCTTCGAGTTCGCCGACGACGGAGGCGAGGTCGCGGGCCTTGCGGCGCACGGAGCGCGGCGCCCAGTCCTTGGCGCGCAGGGACTCCATGATCTCACCGCGGATGACACTGCTCGCGTACGTGCGGAACTTGATGCCACGACTCTCGTCGAAGCGGTCGGCGGCCTTGATCAGCCCCATGAGGCCGGCGCTCACGAGATCGTCACGATCGACGCGATCGGGGAGGTTGATGGCGATTCGCCCGACGATGTACTGGACCAGGTCCGCGTTGGACTTGATGCGCTCCTCGCGCACCTCATCGGCCTGCCGCCGCCTGGTGGGTTGCTTCTCCATGGCCTTCAGGACGCTCACTCCTCTATCCCCGTGGCAACACGTGCTCTCTGAGCCGGCTCGGGCTCAGTAGGAGCCGGTATTCTCTGGACGCGGTAGTCGGCCGAAAGCTCGTCGTAGGCGACGGCCATCAGGGGCTGGCCGCTCTGGGCGATGAGCGCCGCGAGCGCGGGCCGCTGGGCAGGCGAGCAGAGTACGACTACCGGATGGTTGTGTCTGTACTTCAGTGTCCCCAGTTCGCCAAGCAGGTCGGCCCAGGCATCGGCGTACTCGGCCGCGCCGGGCGCCCGCCCATTCTCGAAGGCTCCGATGCTCTCGGCAAGAGCCCCCGGCAACTNNAACTCGACCGCATGGATGACCCCATCGGGTCCGGCGGACCTGCAGATTGCCGCCGTCAGGTGTTTGCGTGTCCTCTCCGCAAGCTCGTGGTCCTCGACACCCGCATCGGCGGCCCGACAGACCGCCTCGACGAGCCCGGCATCGGCATGGATGCCGACACCTTCGCCGAGCAGCGCCCGGCAAACACTCAGCAGTGTCGGTGCGCTGACACCCGCGGCGCGCGCGCGGGCGCTGAGCGCCGGATTGCTCTCCGACAGCCGCTGCAGCATCGCTTCAGCATCCTGGATCGAGAAGGCATCCGCGATGCGCGCCACGGCTCGGTCCTCGACCATGAGCAGAATGGCGCCGATGCAATCAATGGCCTCGAGCCCCAGCGCCTCGGCAAGCTCCACCTGCTCGGGAGCAATCCAGGCGCCGAGCGTTCGCGGCCCGCACAGGGCTGGAGCCGAGCCCGCGAACTCAGATGTCAATCCGCCGGGAGCCAGCAGTCTGCCGGGCTTGATGCTGCACGGCACGCAGGGCTCACCGCAAATCGTGATGCAGACATCGTCAAGACCGATGTCCTCACTATCGGCGAGGTTGAAGGGCGCCAGTTCGACGCCGCTTCGCGCCTCGACGCGCGCACGCAGGTCGCTCATGCGAGCGGCCAACGCGTCCTGTTGTTGCACTATGAGGTGAACCAGGCCCATCCCAACCTCTATTCGATTCCCGCCGCCATCTGGTGATTCGTGGGTTTGTGCCTGACGTCTCGCGCCTGACCTGAGGCCGGCGACCGCAACCGCTATGGCGGCAACGACCGTCACGAGCAACGGGAGCCGCGCGCCCGGTGCGACCAGGGCAATCGCCAGCAACACCACGCTTGTCGCCATGAGCGCTGCCGGCTGCAGCACCAGTTGCTCTGCAATTTCTACGCCAAAGCTCTGCGAGGAGCCCGCGCGAGAGAGAGCAACCGCGCCGGCGCCACCGACGAGTAGACCAGGCAGCAGAATCGCCAGCCCATGGCCGGCGGCGATAGTCAGCAAGCCGGCCATTTCGCGCCCTGTTCCGGTCAGCAGCGCGGCCAGCGGTGTCGCCGCGACGATCACGACGGTGGCGACGCAATCCCCCCGCAAAAAGCGTGCCGCCCCATCCATAGCCCCGTAGAAACCGCTCTCGGCCTCGACGCGCCGCTGCTCGGAGACCGCCTCTTCCCGGTCCAGACGCCCATCGGCTGCGGCGTTGTCAATGGCCATCTGGCGGCCCGGCAAGGCATCGAGGGCGAAACGCGCCAGCACCTCCGAGACACGCACCATCCCGACGCCGACGACGACCATGTCGATGACGGCAAGCATCAGCACCAGAAAGAGCCCCGCGGCCCAACTGCGCCCGGCGGCAAGCTCGCCCAGACCCAACACGAGCGTGCCCCCGGAGCCTCCCAGCAGGATGTGACGCCCGACGGCGACGGCGAGGGTCACGCGCAGCAGGCTCGAGACCACGAGCAGGCCGGGCAGGCCGGCAATGCGCTCGGGGCGTGCGGCGAGCAGCATCAGTGCGAAAACGGCCAGCGATGCCGCGAGGTTGGCCGAGAGCAACAGGTCCAGCAGCGGGCCGGGAAGGGGCACCACGAGCGCTCCCGCGCCGAGCACCAACAGCACGGCGATGACCGTGCCCGCCCTCTCGGGTCTTTCCGGGCCGCTCATCTGCGACCACCCCCCCGCATACTTCGACGTCTGAGTCGCGTGAGCCATCCGATCTCCTGGTCCTGGATTTCGCGGCGTTTCTCGACTTCGGTCATGCCGGCGGCCTTCGTGAAGCCATAGCGCGTGGCAACGATATCGAGCACGATCAGGGCGAGCGCCCCCGGCAGGAACGTGTGCAGCACCGGGCGGCACAGGGCGGTCAACATCGAACCCGCGCCTGGTTGGCCGGCGCCGAGCGCGGCAACGGCCTCCAGTACGCCCAGCACGGTGACGAGCCCAAGACATGCGACCGCCGCGGCCAGCAACGCCCGCGTAGCATGGTCGGCCCCGCCGCGCCGCGGTACACCGTAGTGCCCCGCGGAGGGCTTCTGCAACCCGCTCCAGGGACTGCGAAGCCCCGTCTGCAGGGCATTCCCGGTGAGCCAACCGACCAGACCGCCCGCGCCGACAACCGCAAGTGCCACGATCGCGAGCAGCAGCGCGTTGCGGGCCATTGCCGGCATGGTGGCGGCGTCCATCGGCGCGCCGGAAAGGGCAGCGGCCAGCAACCCCTTCATCGGACCCAGCAGGCCCCTGCCGGCAACCGCGACTGCCACCAGCGCCGACAGCATGGCGAGAAGCGCCGGGAGGCCGGCGGCGATCGGACGAACACCCAGAGCCCGCAGATAGGCGAGCTTGAGTTCGGACGGCTCGTACTTGCGTGGCGCCTGGTCTGCCATCTGGGCGGCCTGGCGCGCCACGAAGAGCGGCGCGCCAGCGCTCCTTTGCTCAGGAGAATGCCGATGCGAGATGCTGCAGCATCACACTCAGTTGCCACAGCGTGACGTAGACGACGGCGGGCAGCGCAACGACGAGCACCGCCTGGCCCAGCAGCGGGCCACTGACGCCGCCGAGCCCGGAGCGCTCCACCTCGACGCTGATGCGCTCCGTCGCGGCCACCACGGCCCGGCACACGAGCAGTGCCAGCAGCGCGGGCCCGGCGATGGCAAGAGATGACGCGAACATCTTCGCCGGGAGTAGTAGCAGTGCCTGCCGGGCGAACCCAACGCCGTCGGGGAGCGGACCAACCGCGTGGAGTGATGTGACGAGGGTATCAACGAGGGTGAGGTGCCCGTCGGTGAGCACAAAGCCCGCGGCGGCGAGCAGGTAGAACAGCGAGGAGATCGGCCCCGTCTGCGGTGCGTCTGATCCCCAGCCACCCAGACGGTCCATGTAGGCCCCCGCCATCGCGGCCGCGTAGACAACAGCGGCTACGAAGCCCCCGATGGTGAGCCCGAGAGCGAGGTTTTCGGCCGCGTATGCAATGTAGCGCCCGAGCGGGAGTGACACCGGAGCGGACACGGGGGGTGCAACGAGTGCGACCGGCACGGCGATAACGGCGGCGACCGCCAGGCGCAGGAGCGCTGGTATCTGCCGCACACCGACCGGTGGAACCAGCAGCGTGACGCCGGCGACCCGCGCGAAAACCAGGCCCCACAGCGCCACACCGATACCTCCGAGCAACTCCATTCGCACAAACTCCGTGTCAGCCGATCATCTGTGGCAGGCTCGACCAGAGGCGATGCCAGAAGCCGGCGGCCAGGCTGACCATCCACATGCCGAAGATGACAACCGCGAGCAAAGCGGCCAGCAGCCGCGGCGCGGTCGCTACGGCCGTGTCGCTCTGGCCGGTCGCCGACTGCAGCACACCGGTGGCGAAACCGGCAAGAGCCGCTGCCGCAACCGGCGGGAGAGCCAGGTAGAAGGCCAGTAGCAGCGCCTGCCGAACGAGTTCAACCAAGTCCGCGGCCGATATGCCGGGCACCTCCCAACTTCAGCACCGCACGGGAACGTTGACGGTTGTTGGACTGTGTGCCATAATTGTAACAATCTCACACTGCGTACAGCAACAGCTTCTTGCAGAGGAGGGCGCTATGCGTCCGAGGACATTGCTCTTGCTGCTGTTATTCACAGTCGCAGTCGTCCTCAGCGGGTGCGGAGGCTCGGGCCAGAACCTCGTGACCCTGGCCGGTGACTACTTTCCCACCGATGCGGGCGCCGAATGGACCTACCGCATTGATGTCACCGCCTGGTACGGTGATGACGAGGCACAGACGACCGGGACAATCGACCGCGAAGTAGTCGAAGTTGTCGACGTCGCCGCCACCAACGTGCTTCAGACGGTCACCTACCGCGATTTCATCCACGCGGTGCCACCCCCCGCTCTCGAGGTCCCGGCGGGCAACATCATCGGCGACTACCTGGCCTACCTGTTCAACCCCAACGGCGCGTTGCGGAGCTGGGATGAGCAGTTCACTCTCCTCGACACCAACGGCGACGATGACGCAGACCGCATCCAGCGCTTTGCCGAGGGGCCGCCGGGTGGACCGCTGACCGCTGTGAGCCCGGCCCGCCCGTTCATCTTCATGCCGATTGTGACCGGTGCGCAGGCGCTCAACAGCTCTCCGTTGGTCACGGTACCGTTCTTCTCCAACAACGACACCCTGACCGGACAGGTGAGCAATCTCGGTGTGCAGTACCGGGAGGCCCACAGCTTCCTCAATCAGGCCGCGCGGCCGTATGCGTATGTCTCCGAGGCCCTGCAGGCCACAGTCCAGTTCAACGGCCGCGAGGGCTCCTGCGACGGCTACTGCAAGACGTCGCTTGCCTACGAACTCGGGCCGGTAGAGAAGGACATCGACCTCGAGTATCGTCTCGCCGGCCAGTGGCTGCGCATCCATGCCTTCGTCAGGGCAACGCGCTACCGCATCGTCGCGCCGTAGACCAGGCGTCCGAGATATGTGTCGCAACCCCGAGACCCCGTTCGCATGGACGGGGTCTCTCGCCGTCTGTCGGGAACGGCCACGATGCCTCTCGCCCGACGTGCCTACATCGTTGTCGCCAGCAGTGACTGGGCGAGCAGCGTCCAGCCATCAATCATCACGAACAGCATGACCTTGAACGGCAGCGATACGGCCGTTGCCGGCAGGCCCAGCAATCCGGTCGAGGCCAGCGTACCAGCCACAACCAGGTCGATGACCAGGAACGGCAGGTAGATGATGAAGCCGGTGAGGAATGCCGCGCGCAGCTCGCTGAGCACGAATGCCGGTACGAGAGCCTTCATCGAGACGGTTCCATCGGCGGCAGGGGGCGTGTAGGCGCCGAAGACGGCGAGGTCGGCATCCCGCGCGTGGGCCTCCATGTAGCCCCGCAGTTGCGCCACGAACGCCTCGGCGGCCGCCGGCAGCTCGATCTCGCCCGCCATGTACGGCGCGATGGCCTGGGCGTAGGCCGCGTCGATCTGCGGACCCATAGTGAAAACGGTCAGGAACAGGGCCAGCCCCATCACGACGATCGTCGGGGGGATGTCGTTGGAGCCCAGCCCTGCCCGGAGGAAGAACAGCACGACGGCAATCCGCGCAAAGCTCGTGATGACGGCGAGCACCGCCGGCGCGAGCGCAGCGGCGGCGAACAGCAGCAGCAGGCGCGCGTAGCTGCCCGGCTCGCCCCCACCGAGATTGACGCCGACGCCACCGGCGTCGGGCGCCTGAGCGGCGGCGGGCAGCGCCACAAACAGCCCCAGCAGGATGCCGGGCAGTCTGCGCGACCGGCGGCAGCCCCTCTGCTCACGCATCGTGTGCATCCCCCACAGGCGCCTCCGCCTGGGACGCGGCAATGTCGGCCGGGTCGACCTCGGCGACAAACGTGGCAGCCTCGGCACTCCACGCGAGCAGATAGGCCTTCGAGCCGACCTTGACGAGGTAGAGCCGCCGCCCGGGCTCGACGGTGAGCGCCTGGATGACATGCATTGGCCCTTCGACCGGTCCGGAGGAGGCGGGCCACGAGAAGCGCCGCAGAGCGTAGTAGCTCAGCAGGATCAGGGCGATGACAATGGCGAGGCTCGCGAACGCCTGGAGGAGCTTGAGCGCGACCGACCCGGGCGACCACTGGTCTGGCCCGGCGGCTCCCGGCTGGGCCCACGCTGCGCCGCTCTGACCGAGGGCCACCAGGATGGCCACACACATGATGATTGAGCACACGGGCCTTCTGTCACCCATTGGCGGCTCCGGGAGTCGTGATCTCGGTGATGCGGACGCCGAGCCTGTCGCCGACTGCAACCAGCTCGCCGCGGGCCACGGGCCGACCGCCGATGAGCACGTCGGCCGGGTCACCGACGGCGGCATCGAGTTCGATGACAGTGCCGGGGCTACAGGCCAGTAGCGCGTCGAGGCTGAGGGCGGTGCTCCCGACGCGCACCTCGATCGGCAGTGCGACATCGCCGAGCGCGGCGAGCACGACGGGGCTCAGACGGGCGTCCACTGCGTCGGCCGCCGGCGTCGAAGGTCGAGTTGGGTCTGCGTCTCGGGTCATTGGCCGTCCCCCGTATGTCGGCCGGTATCGTCGCGGCCGATGATGGTATCTGTCCGCAGTTCGGTCATCCGCACGGCCCACCTGCCGTTCTGGCTCCCGAGGCGCCCGACTGCAACGGTCTGCCCGTCGGCACGGCATCGCCCCCCAAGGCGCAGTTCCACGGCCCCCTGCAGGGCGCTGTCGAGCACGAGCACGTCGCCCGGCGCCAGGTCGAAGGTCTCGGCGACGGAGATGGTGCCGCCGGGGATGCGCGCCTGGAGTGGAAACTCGACGGAAGTCAGCGCCTCGGGCGCGATATGCAGGCGCCCGTGTGCGGCGGCGACCTGCCTGCCGACCGCCGGACGCAGCCGCTGCCATGGCGCAGCCAGTTGCACGGTGCCGTGCTCGTCACCGGCGCTGAGCGAAATCGAGAACAGCACCAGCATTTGGTCGCAGAGGGCCCCTGTCGTGGGCTCAGCGCCGTCGAAAACGGAGACATGCGCCCGTCCGGGCCAACCGGCGGTCTCAGCGAAATGCTCCGCAAGCGACTGAAGCCAATGCGCGAGCAATCGCCGGTCGCTGCCGGTCAGCGGGTGGGCGGAGGCGCCGTCATAGCCCAGGCAGCGGGCCACGACGCCACCGGCGAGAGCGGGTGGCATGCAGATGAGCAGCTCTCTGTCCGGTTCGGTGGCTGTGAACCACAGCGCATCGGCAGGGTACTGCCAGTGGCCGGCGTCGGGCAGCACGCCCACGGTGGCGCGAACGGCCGCGGCTGGGATCGCCGCCCGTCGCAGCGACTCCGCGACGCCCTCGGTGGCAAGCAGCCGCGCCCACTCGTGGAGCACCGCGATATCGAGCCGGCCGGGAGCCTCGACACTCGGGATCTGCAGGGCTACTGGGACGTGCGCCGGTCTGCTCATACTCGCTTCCGTTCTCCCATGGGCGGCAGCGAGGCCCGCTGGTCAATCTCGGCCTGCTCGATGCGCGCGAGGCCCCGGTTGTAGCGGGCCATCGCGTCGGCCAACAGCTTCTGCGCGCCCTTGAGGCGTCCCTCGCTGCCTGCCAACTGAGCGGCGTTGGCGAGCAACTCCGCCCGGATTCCCCGCTGCTGCTCGGCGAGAGCGCGGGCGTCGGAGCGCATCCTGTCGAGTGCGCAGCCACGCCACCGGGCGGCCGCGGCGGTCGTCTCGGCGGCCGCCAGACCCTCGATGGTGCGCACCCGGAGCGCGAGCCGGGCCTGCTCCGCCCGTGCGCGCCGCAGTCGCAACTCGTGCCTGCGTCGCTCCCGCTCGAGGCGCTTGTGACCTAGCGAGAAGTAGCGCAGCAGCCGCTCGGCCCGCCGCAGCTCATCCATGCCGTCTTCACCCGCGTCCGATGACAGGGTCGGCGACGGCGATGATCTCGGCCAACCGGGAGATCGCCGCCGCCCCGTCAGTGTGTTCGTCGATGCGCTGGCGGAGGAACCCCTCGAGGCGCTGGTGCACGGCCACGGCGGCGTCGACCCAGGGGTCTCCCCCCGCCTCGTAGGCGCCGACGGCGACGAGGTCCTCGATGTCGGCGTACGTGCGCAGCAGGCGCCGTGTCTTGTCGGCCAGTTCCCGGTGCCTGTCGTCAATGATGTCGTTCATCGAGCGTGAGACGCTCTGGTTAATGCTGATCGCCGGGTACTGGTTGCGCTCGGCCAGGTCTCTCGACAGGACGATGTGGCCGTCGAGGGTGGCCCTGACGCTGTCGGCAATGGGTTCGAGCATGTCATCGCCCTCGACGAGAACGGTGTACATGCCGGTGATGGTGCCCTGGGCGGAGGGGCCGGCGCGCTCGACGAGCGCGGGCAGCATGGCGTAGACGGAGGGCGGGAAGCCGCGGTTGGCGGGCAGTTCGCCGGCGGCCAGGCCGACCTCCCGTTGCGCACGGGCCATGCGGGTGATCGAGTCCATCATCAGCATCACGTGCATGCCCTGATCCCGGAAGTACTCGGCGATGGTCGTTGCCGCGAAGCCTGCCTGCATGCGGACGAGGGGCGGCTCGTCAGCGGTGGCCACGACAATGACGGAGCGCGGGAGCGCCGGTCCGAGCTTGTTCTCGACGAAGTCGACGACCTCACGCCCGCGTTCGCCCACCAGAGCGATGACATTCACGTCGGCGCCGCTGTTGCGCGCGATCATCCCCAGCAGCGTGCTCTTCCCCACCCCGCTGCCGGAGAAGATGCCGACACGCTGGCCCCTGGCGCATGTGAGCATCACGTCGATGGCGGTGACGCCGGTGAGCATCGGCTCGGCGAGGCTTCTGCGGTCCATGGGGCGCGGGGCGTGGGCGTGAACGGGTCGCCGCCGCAGCCCGTTGAGCGCTCCGAGATCGTCGATGGGGGCGCCGAATGCGTCGAGCACGCGACCGAGCAGCTCTGAGCCGACCGGGACGGACAGGTGCTCGCCGGTGGCCACGACCTGGCATCCGGGCTGAATCCCGCGCGTCTCGCCGAGAGAGAGCAGGAGCACGCGGCCGTCGCGGAAGCCCACTATCTGGGCCAGAACGGGGTCGGAGTTCAGTGCTGTTCTCACATGGCACGTCTCGCCCAACTGAGCCGGTGGGCCCTGCGAGACCATGGTCAGCCCGGTTATCTCCTGAACGGTGCCGAGACGCCGGAAGCGGGGCGCGCACTCGACCGCCATGAAGCGATCCGTCGCCCATGCCACCAGGGGATGTCGTCTCGTGTCCTGGGAGGTTGTCATCCGGGCTCAGTCCTGTGGCCTGACCTCGAGTTCCAGCGTGCGGGTCAACTCGTCGAGTTGTGTGGCAATGGTTGCGTCAACCTGTCCGTAGTCGCTCTCGAGCACGCAGCCGCCGGGCGCCACCCCCGGGTCGGCAACGATCTCGAGTTCGACCATCGTCGGCGGCGTCCAGAGCTTGTCGGAGGCAGCCTGGCGAAGCGCCTCGGCATCCGCGGGGGCTACTCGGGCGACGACACGACCGGAGCGGCCCAGCTCGGCAAGGGCCTCATCGATGACGCGCTTGATCGCGTCGCGGTCGGTGCGCAGCTCCCTGCCGACGATGCGCCTGGCCATCCCGACGACCAGTCTGATGACCGAGGGTCTGAGCTGGGCCAGGAGTTCCTCACGCTGTCGCGAGAAGCTGGTGACAACTTCATGAAGAAGACGCTGCACGCGCTCGAGGCTGTCGGCAGACACCTGGGGCCTGTGGCGCTCGGCGTCGGTCCGGTCGTCGGAGGCAGTGTCGGGCGCCGCCGGCCGGGCCTCCGGACGCGTCTGCGCGGGGTGCACGGGTGCGGACTGCTGGGCCATCAGACGGCCGAGCGGCCGAACCGGCTCGCCGTCAGGTGTTGTCCCGCCCTTGAGCACGTGCGGCAATGGGCATCCTCCTGCGTTGCCTGGGCAACGGTGCTACTGCTCCCGCCCGACGGCGGCCAGGGCTTCGAGCAGGTCGGTGCGAACGAGTGCGGCGACCTCCGGGTGCATCGATCCGGCCGGCGGAGCGGGCCGCTGCGCGGCGGCGCCCAGCTTGCGCATGATGCGCGCGGCGGTGCGAATCTGCGCCGCCGCCAAAACGGCCCCGAGCACCTCCGGTCTGCGTTGCGAGAAGACGGCTCTGAGATCATCGGCACGCGCCTGTGCCAGAAACTCCCACGGGTCGGTCTCGGCGGCGGCTGTCGGAGCGGCGCGCCGCCCCGGCGCGAACAGGTACCATGCGGCCACGGCGATGACGAGCAGTCCGAGGACCGCCCCCACGATCACGGGCACGAGGTGGTAATCGCTCTGCCCCGGTGGTGGGCCATCCGGCGCCTCGGCCGCGACGGGGAGGTCGCCCGCGGGCACCAGGACGCGTCCGGAGCTGTCGATGACCAGGAGGTTGTCGGCGGGGACACTCGGCTCGAGTCGGCTGATGAGCGCGGTCACGGCCTGCGACATCCGGGGCGACCACGCCGCCGCACTCTCCGCCAGGCGCACCCGGATCGTGATGGTAGTCTCCCCGTCAGTGCCGGGGCCGATGATGACGAAGGCTTCCGAGACGCCGTCCATCCCCGTGAGTGCTGCCCTGAGGCGCTCACGGCGCTGAGCGAGCTGGTATTCCGCGGTGCCGGGCATCGGCGCATTCAGGTCGAAAAGCCCGCTGAGACGCCCAACCGCCGAGCCGCTCTCCTGCGCGGCCGCGGGCACGAGCGCCACGGCAATCAGGGCCGCGAAGAGCGGCAGCACGAGACTGCACGGGTACGCCCCCCCGCGGTCGTCGGCACCGGTGATCAGAGACAAACACATACCACATTCGCCCCCCGTGACGGCCGTCGGCCGTCTGCACACACACAACCATTTCGCCAACCGGCACGTGCACACCTTGCGGCGCCGGCGTATGCCGTCGGCTACCAGGCGGACACTATGGCCGCTGCGCTCAGTCGAGTTCCGCCAACGCCACCAACGCGTCCAGAATCTCTATCCTCACGGTGTCGGCGACGGAGCGGTCTTTGTGCTGATCCCAGCGGTAGTTGGCGCCCTGTTCCATCGCCATGACGCGGTCCGGGCCGGTGGCGAGCAGGTCCTTTGCGCGCGCGATTGCATCCCCGCCCACGCCGTTACCCTCCAGCTCTACCACACGGGCCTGCAGCATCGTCAGGTACTCGTAGTCCTGGATGCCCTCGCGGATGGCCTCCATGTACTTGGCGGGCGTGATGCTCGTCTCGTCGATGTAGCTCGGGCAGTACGGCCCGTTGCCGGCGGCGGGGTACTCATTCCAGCACGAGACCCGCCCACTATCACCGAAGGCCCAGAAGTTCGAGCCCTTCGCGCCTATCTTGAATGCATGCCACTCCTGCAGCAGGTAGAAGGAGTAGGGGTCGAAGGTGCGGGCCGGGCCGTCGGCATTGTAGAACCACAACTCCTTGCCCTGCTGCTGGAAGTCGAAGAAGAGCTGCCGGTACCAGTCCGGGCGCGCCAGGAAGGGGTGGCGGTAGGGGCAGAGCACGTCGACGGAGGCGAACATCTCCCGCGGTGTCTGATCATCCTGTGGCTGGGGGTCAACCCAGGTGACAATCCCCGGCGCCGCCGCTTCCATCGCGCGCGCCCAGGCGGTGATGATGTCGTACTGCTCCTGCCTGCTCGGCTCGTCGTAGATGAGCACACCAAGTTGGTTCGGCTGCAGCCCGATCTCAACCAGGTGGTCGGACCAGAAGCGCGCCCAGGCGCCGACCTTCTTGTTGAACAACTCCGTTCCCATCTCCGAGCCGTCGATCGCGGCGCCAACGGCGCGATAGACCATGTACATCTTCGCGTCCGGCCACTGCGCGACCCAGTTGTCGAAGCGCGCAGTATCGGGCTCCACGGTCATGTTCCCCTCCCCGTCGAACTCGCCGTAGCCCATCGAAGCACCCGTCGCCCACGGGGCATTCACATAGCGCTCCTGGAGGTGCTTGATGACGGCGTCGCGGTTCTGCGGGGTGATGCCGTACATGGCCTCGGAGTCGGTGTACTCCCACCCGCCGCACAGCAGCGTCGTCTCATCGGGGAAGCGGAACGGGTCGATGCGGAGCGAGACGGGCACCTGGAGGTCAACTCCCCCGAGGCCGCGGACCCGGACGGCGCCCTGGTATGCGCCGGGCTCGACATCAACCGGGTTGAAGGTGAACCACACCTGCCGCGTCATCCCGGCAGGGACGGTGACGACGTACTCGTCACCGGTCTGCCGCGCCTCGGGTAGTGCGGCCGTCACCTCGGTGAAGCGTCGCGTGCCCACAGTCAGAGCCTCGTGCACGGTGATGTAGTCGGGGTTGTCACCGCCCGGAAGGCCGCCGATTGAGAGCCTGAAGCGGTGCTCGCGGTCATCGGCATTGGTGATGTTGAACACATCGGCACGGAACTCATTGCTCATCATGCGGACGTCGACGGCCGCCTCCGGGCTGTCTTCCCGGGGCTCGGCCGATGGCGCCAGCGGGTCCCAGCGGTGGATGTCCCACAGCCGCACCAGCGGCTTNNGCGCGCGCCAGACCTCCGCCTGCAGCCTGAAGATGTCGCGCTCGAGGTCGGTCATCGGCAGGATCGCCTTGAAGCCATCCATATCGACGATGGGCATGTCCGCGATGGCCCGTGTCAGCGCGTCAACCTTCGGAGCGAATGCGGCCCCCTGCGCCGCCGGCAGATCGGCGATGTCATCCTTCACCGCCTGCAGGTCGCGGGTGAACTGGTTCTGGATGAGGGAATTGGTCATGAGCTTGCTCATGTGGTCCTTGAGATCGACGATTGGCTCGACATCATGGGGGAGGCCGACCCAGGCATCCTCGCCGCGGTAGACCTCGANNGATCTCATCGCAGAAGACGTAGCTTGCTTCCGGCTCGATGTACAACTGCACATATCGACCGTGTGTCCGCAGTGCGTCGGTCCACAGCCGGATTGCCGCATACTCACCATACTCGGGCAGCGGCTGCCGGGCGGTGTGGTGCGCCACCAGGTCCCCGGCGCGGTACCAGTTCTGTCCGTCGTCGCTGACGAACACCAGGATGGCCCTGGGCCAGCGCACCTCCGCTACGCCGGCAGCGGTGCTGAAGCCGATGCCCTTGACGGGGTACTCCTTGCCGAGGTCGATATTGATGTAGACCGGCGCCTTGGTGCTCCAGCCGACGGTTGTCTTACGGGTCCAGAAGTGCCCCTCGGAGTACTCACCATCGGTGAGTTGAACGACGTCACCCTCATCTGCGCTGTAGCTGTAGCGGGGCGCCGGGTCCATTGTGTAGGGCTTGTTCAGCGCGATGTTCTCGCCCATGTCCGGCACGGCGGCGGCGTCTCCGGCGGCGGCCTGGGCCAGGCGCACATCGGCGACCCAGACATCCCCCGCGGGCGCGCCGGCGCCGGTGAGGTGCGCGGTATCGGCGTAGATGTCGACCGACGTGTCCGCGGTCTGAGTCCTGAACTTCGCGCTGAGTAGCTCCCAGCTCCCGCCGCCCTGTGCCTGCATGAGCGCCAGCCTTGCGTTGTTCGGTACGTCCACAACCGCGACCGCGGGCTTGAGACCGCCCTCCGCCCGGACCATCAGACTGATCTCATGCTCGGTATCGGGCATGCTGAAGTCGGGACGCTGGCGCACCGGGCCGGAGGCTCCCGCCTCGGCGCTGTAGTGCAGACATGGGCCGCCCCTGGGCCCCCCGGTCTCCACCCGCTGCCAACGGTCTCCCACAGGCAGCACCCAACCCGCTGGCGCCGTGGGGTCACCCGCGGCGACGGCGAAATCACCGTTAGCCAGCAGTTGTTTGGCGAAGGCGACGGTACACAGGGCCAGGCAGATGAGGACGGCAGGCAGTATCAGACGCATCCGAGTCTCCTCCCGCCGGTCGCTGACGACACCCGGCGACGCTCTCGCTCCAATGCGGAGAGGTTCGCGCTCGGAGGCACGATATCCTTGCCGCGACGGAACGCTGCCCGCAGGATATCGGCGCCATCGGGCGAACTGTGAATGTGTGCACTGATGCTGGTGTGGCAGATGGGGAGCAACGATCTATTGCGCGGAGGGTGATGGCATGACACGACACGGGTTGACTATCTGCATACTCGGCCTGGCGCTTTTCGCATGCGCTGCCTGCGTGGCCGCGGCGCCGGGGCTGCTCGACAATAGCGATTTCAGCAGCGCGGAGGGGTGGACGATCCCGCCGGGGGGGCAATGGGAGATCGCCGATGACGACGGTCACAGCGGCGCGGCCTGCCTGCGGTACCGCGGCGCACAGGCGGCCGACGTCGCCGCCGTCGCACGTGATTTCGACTGCCAACCGAACACGGACTATGTCATCGCCGCGTGGTTCAAGTCGGACGGTTCGCTCGTGCCCGCACTGCAGATCGTCTCGCCCGAGAACGGGAATGCCGTCGTGGCCTCATTGAGCGCGGGCTCCGCCTCCACGGAGTGGACGATGGTGGCCGGGAAGTTCAACTCGGGCCAGTCCACACGGCTGCGCATCGCCATCGGGGCGGGCCTCGAGCATCTCAAGAGCGGCAAAGCGCCTGCGGGAGAATGCTGCATCGACGACGTGCAGGTGTGGGCGGCGGCCGACGCTCCGGCGGATCTGGGCGTGCCGGGTGGATTGATGCGAACCGCTCCCGGCGAGAACATCGCGCTGGGGAGGCCCTACAGGATGTCCCCGGGGCCCAACTACGGCTTCTCGCGCGATGAGGGCGATGCGACACAGCTCACCGACGGCGTCTACAGCGTGGGCTACTTCTGGGTGCAGAAGTCGACGGTCGGCTGGAGCCGGGGCACGGTCCAGATCAGCATCGACCTCGAGCAGACACAGCCGATCCTCGGGTTGAGCTACAACACCGCGGCGGGTGTCGCGGGGGTCGGGTGGCCGGCAGCCATTCTGGTCTTCGTCTCCGACGACGGGCGCGAGTGGTGGACGGCCGGCGAGTTGACCAAGCTGGCCTCGAGCAAGGGCCTGCCGCCCGCGGAGGGTTACGGTGTGCACAGGTACTGGACCGATGAACTCAATACATACGGCCGCTACATCCAGCTTGTCATCGCGCCGGGCACCCAGTACACCTTCTGCGACGAGATAGAGGTCTACAAGGGCCCGGACACCTTGCTCGCGCAGGAGCGCCCCGGTATCCCGACAACCAACCCGATGGACGCGGTTATCGGCATGGTCGTTGACGCGGGTGTGCTCAACACGACCCTGCAGGAGATCGCGCAGGTACGCGAGGCCGTGGACGCTGCGACAGTGGACCAGGCCGTCAAGGACAACATCAGCGACAGGCTCGATGCGGCGGCAAGCGAAGCCCGTGAATTGAGCGGTCTGACGCCGTCCTTCGAGGCGATCTCTCCCCTGAGCCCCGCACACGAGCAGGCGCTGGCGGCGAGAGCGCAGCTCTGGCGGGCGCAGGGAATGCCCGCCTACAGCATCTGGCAGAACAACCGCTGGGACCCCCTGAAGCCCGCTGACCTGCCCCAGACCGAAGCCGCCTCCCCGAGAATCTACGTGTCGATGATGGCCAACGAGGTGCGCTCGGAGGCGATCAATGTCACATCCGCGGCGGACGAGCCGGCGGAGGTCTTCGTACACACGAGCGGCCTGCCGGGCTCGCCGACGCCGGAGTACCTCAGCCTGCATCCAGTCCCCTGGACGGGCACCGGTATGGGCCGCCTGGTCGCCTGCGCGCTGCCGGAGGCCGAACCCGAGCCCCAGGGCTACGCGTTCACATCGCACCCGGGCTTCACGCAACAGGCCTGGGTGATGGTCGACAGCTCGAGGATCGACCCCGGCGATTACGCCGGCACGCTGCACCTGACCGTCAACGGGCAGCGGATCAGCGATGTCCCCTTCACACTGCACGTCTCGGCGGTGCGGATGCCCGATGAGATGACACTCATCTCCGGGGGCTGGGACTACACCAACGGACGGTACGGAGGCATCAACCTCGACAACCGACCCTATGTCGTGGAGTTCTTCAAGCGCTACAAGATCAACGGCACCTGGGCCACCTCCTCGGTGCTGCCGTTCGGCAGGCACGACGCCAACGGCGCCATGATCGAGCCCCCGAGTACTGACAACTTCGACCAGTGGGTAGCGCTGTGGGGCGAGGGGGTCAAGCGCTACTACGTGTTCATGGCGTTCAACGCACCGGTGGAGACCGACGCGCAGAAGAGGCGCATCGCCGACTGGATCACCTTCTGGGCTGCCCACATGGAAGAGCTAGGGCTCGAGAAGTCGCAACTCGCGCTCCTGCTCTACGATGAGCCGCACACGGTCGAGGGCGACCAGCTCATCATCAGCTACGCGGATGTGATCTCCGCGACGGAGCCGGAGGTGATTCTCTGGATGGACCCGACATGGCGCGACCCGCGAGAGGCCACCCCCGAGATGCTGCGGAGCGTCTCATTGCTCTGCCCCAACCGGCCGCAGTGGTATGCCAACCGGCCGGCGTTCGAGGAGGTCTACCTGGGGCTCCGTGACGAGGGCAAGAAGCTGTCCTTCTATAGCTGCTCGGGCCCGGTGCGGGCCCTCGATCCGTACAGCTATCACCGGCTGCAGGCGTGGGACTGCTTCCGCTACGGCGGGGAGGAGACGTTCTTCTGGGCGCTCAGCGACAACTCGGGCGCATCATCATGGAACGAGTTCGCGGCCAGCGGGCCCGGGTACGCCCCGCAATTCCTCTCCGACTCCGGCTGTGACAGCTCAAAGCACATGGAGGCGATCCGCGAGAGCGTTTTCGACTACGAGTACCTGCGGATGTTGCGCGATGCCGTCGCCGCGGCCGAGCAGGCGGGGCGCGGAGACCAGGATGTCGTCAGGCGCGCGAAGGCGCTGCTGACGGAGGGTCCTGAGCGCGTGCTCGAGGCGGAGAACGTGTCGGCGTGGGGATGGTATGACGAAAGGGACCGCAGCATCGCCGACGACGTGCGCGTCGAGGTGCTCGCCGCCCTGGAGGCGCTGGCGAGGTAGGTCGGCCGGGCCGCTGCTTGAGCGGGGAGGAGCCGGATACCGAGCCGCAGGACCACTGCATGCACGGGGAGGGGCCGCACGAGGCGCGCTTCGGCTGTATCGAAGCGCCCGAGGTCGGCCCAGACGTATGCACGAGGTCGCCATCTCACGCTCCAAGGAGGACACCACAATGCGTCTGAGCGTACTTGTGTCGACGGTGATCTGCCTGCTGTTCGCCAGCGTATGCAGCCCGCAGGAGCACCAGAACCTCGTCCGCAACCCCGGCTTTGAGACCGTCGCCGGCGGGCAGCCCGAGCAGTGGACACTCACGGGGCGGGCCGACCTCGACAACGCCCAGTTCTATGCCGGAACCATGGGCCTGCGCATGAGCCACCCGGAGCGGGCCGCCTCGACCGCGACCCAGCAGGTCTCATGCGCGCAGACCGAGTATGTGGCTGCGGCATGGGTCAAGACGGACGATATCGACGGCGGTGGAGCGCGACTCCGTGTCCTCGGACCCGCCGGGCAGCTGGTCGCTGAGACGCAGCCTGTTACCGGATCGCACGCATGGCACCGCGTGCGGGTCCCGTTCAACCCCGGCAACCTCGCGCGGCTGAGCATCGAGTTGTCGCTGCTCAACTCGACCGGCGCGGCATGGTTTGATGATGTGATAGTGCTCAAAGCGGAAGAGTTCGCGGTACTCGAGGGCGCTACGGACGAAGGGCAGCGCCGCGAGAACATCGCCCTCGGCAAACCGTATGAACTCTCTCCCCCGCCAAGCTATGAGCACTGTACCGACCCCGGTGACGTCACACAACTGACGGATGGCCAGTACACGGTCGGCTACTTCTGGACGCAACAATCGACCGTCGGCTGGTACCTCTACAGCCCGCAGATCACCATCGACCTGGGCGCGGTGGAGCCGATTGATGGCATCATGATCAACTGCCCCGGCGGCGGCGCGGCCGGGGTGCAGTTCCCCGCGGAGGTGACCTACCTCGTCAGCGATGACAACGAGGTGTTCCACGAGGTTGCCACGCTCACCCCGCGTGGGCTCAAAGAGGATGGCAAGAACTGGTACACGCACAAGTTCCTCGCCGATGACCTCAACACCCGCGGGCGATATGTCATGATCCGGCTCGACAAGGCCGGCTCGACTGTGTTTGCCGATGAGGTCGAGGTCTACAGGGGCGACCACGACCCGCAGCAGGTGGTCTTCAACTCCCAGCCGCGCAGCCGCCTGCAGATGGCGTTCGCCCAGTACCAGCTCACCCCCGACACCTATACCCGCGGCTTCTTCCCCGAGACCCCGCACATCAAGTGGCTGGCGCCACTGTCGGGCGGACCGATCAGGGCGATCCTGATGGCCTACAGCGGCGACATGCGGGAGGCCGTCGAGCTGGCCCAGCGGGTTGATGTCGACTACGTGCCGGTCTCACACTACTCCTACTACCGGCCGACCGCACTCGGCAGCCTCATGCAGGAGCAGATCAGCACGGCGCTGCCGAACAGCGATGTGATGATTGTCGGGGGCTTCCGGTGGGAGGCCATGCCCGCCGACCTGATCGAGACGATCATGGCGCGAGTCAACGAGGGGATGGGCCTGGTCTGCGTCAACCCCGTCCCGGCCTGGATCGACCCCATCAGGGACATCCTCACCCAGAGCCCGCTCGAGGGCGACCAGGGCATTCTGGACCCCTTCGCAATTGACCTGATCCCCGACTACCGCAGGCCAAGGGCAACCCACTTCCACCTGGGCACATACGGCAAGGGGCGCGTAGCGTGGGTCAACTGGCAGGAGTTCACGCGCAACGGCCATTCGCTCGTGCCGGGCTTCCGCCTCGAGGATATCGACGATGACGCCATCGGCGCCACGGAGTACGCCTACGCGGCGATGGGCAAGCTGGTGGCATGGGCGGCAGGGCGCGACACGCGGCGCATCTCGGCCGTCGAGGCGACACCCGAGCAGGTCCGCGTCAGGGTCGAACCGGGCGAGCAGGCGGGACGACTGCGTGTGCTCGTCAGGGATGAGTACTTCGACGACGAGACGGAGTTGCGCGCGCAGGTGCCTGCCGCAGGCGGCACCTTCGACTTCACCCCCGGCCAGACGCTCAACGGCCTGCATCCGGTCGATGTGTGGCTGCTGGATGACGATGACGCGATCATCGACCTCGCCGTCGCCTCGTACACGGTGGAGGCTCCGGCCCGCATCGAGGCGGTCGAGTTCGCATCGCCATCCGTCGCCCCCGGGGAGCCGCTGCGGCTCTCCGTCACCATCGCCGGAGCGCCGGCAGGCGCGAAGCTCGCGGCAGTGCTGACCGACACCTGCGGGCGCCGGCTGGACACAATCCGCGAGACGCCACTGGCGGCAGCCGGTGCTGTGGACGTCGAGCTTGATACGCAGCGCGCACTGTCGCTTGCCGCCGACCTCCGGCTCGTCATCCACAGGGCCGCCACGCTGTCGGAGGCGGAGGGCGCCGAGGTGCTCGACACCGACCTGGAGCGCGTCTGGTTCGACAAGCCGGAGAAGGACGACTACATCTTCTGTGCCTGGTATGCCTGGGATACCCAGCCGATGGCCTTCCACGGGCTGCGGATGCTGCGCGGCTACGGCCTGGATACCTACGTGTCGCTGCCGGGCACATGGCGCGCGCAGAATGCCGCCTACTGCGACATCCGGCACGGGCCGGAGAACGTCGAGCGCNNAGCGCGTGAACCCGCAGAACACCGACGACAGCCTGATCCGCCAACCATGCCTGACTGATCCCGAGTACCGCCTCAAGACCGCCGAGCGCATCGAGAAGATGGCCGCCGAGGTGCGCCCCTTCGGTGTGCTGGAGTGGTCGCTCGGCGATGAGTCGACGCTGGGTAGCCGTGACTACTGCGCGTCGGAGACCTGCCTGGCCGCCTTCACGGGCTATCTGCAGCGACAGTATGCCGATCTCGCCGCGCTCAACCAGAGCTGGGAGACAGACTTCGCCACCTGGGACGAGGTGGCGCCGATGCAGCTCAAGGAGGTCGAGCAGCGAGCGAGCATCGGGCCGTGGCTCGAGCACCGGCGGTATATGGAGACTCTCTTCGCCGAGTACCATGACTGGTGCAAAGGGCTCATCAAGAAGCATATCCCCGACGCTCGCGTGGGCATATCCGGCACCCCGCGACCCAACTCGTACAGCGGACACGACTGGTGGAAGCTGATGCAGGGGCCGCTCGAGCACCTCTCGGGCTATGGCGGCGTGCANNGTGCAGCGGGAACTACAGCGCTCGTTCATGCTTCCGGGGACCTTCTACTCGACTTTCCTGGGCTATGACTACAAGGACAACCAGGAGCAGCGCGGGCGATATGCGCCCTGGGACCTCCTCTTCCACGGCGCCAACGGCATCAACTACTACACGCTGATGTCGGATACGCTCAACTGCCCCCTGGTGCGCCCCGATATGAGCCTCACCGACAAGGCCCCGTGGTTTTTCGAGGAAGTCAAGGAACTCAAGGCCGGCATGGGGAGGCTGTTCATGGCCGGCGAGTACGTGCAGGATGGCATCGCCGTCCACTACTCACCCGCAAGCATCCATGCCGCGACGGCCACCGGCCTGTACGATGTGCGCGACCGCCTGCGCAACTACAACATCAACCTGACCAACATCGGCAAGATCCTCCAGCAATCGCACCTGCAGTATGACTTCATCCACGAGGAGCAGATGGCCGCCGGTGGGCTGAGCAAGTACAAGGCTCTCATTCTGCCGTGGTCCTCGGCGATCAGTCAGCGCGAGGCCGACGCGATCCGGGCCTTCGTCGAAGGCGGGGGTGTCGTCATCGCCGACAGCTACTGCGGCGTGCGGGATGATCACGGCCACCCGCGCGCGATGCTCGATGACGTCTTCGGCATCACCCAGCCGCTGGAGCCGCCAGAACTGCAGGCGGCAGAGTTGGCCGTTCCGGTGAATCCATACAGCGACTGGCGCGGCCTGTTGGGCGGGCGGGGCGCAATACCGGTCGCTTCGGGCTCGCCCGACGTGACGCTCACCGCCGGCACTGCGCTCGGGAAGATCGGAGACATGCCGGCGTTGATCGTCAACCAGGTGGGCCGGGGAATGACGGTGTTCCTGAACTGCTCGTTCTCCAACTACGCGGAGGTCTGGGACTCAGGCGTCGCCGGAGAGACTCTCGATGAGACTGCTTCGCCCGAGACCGTGACGCGGCCGATCCGCTGGGTGCTGACGGCAATCCTGTTAGGTCATGGAGTGTCGGCGCCGGTTGAGGTCACCGCACAGGGCGGCATGGAGACGGAGCTGGAGGTGTCGCGGCTGGCACTTGGCGACGGGCAACTGATCGGCGTTGTGCGCACCCCTGCCGGAGATGCCGTGGACCACGATGACTTGCTCGCCTACGACCTGAAGCTCCCCGCTCCCGCGCATGTCTACTCTTCACGGTCAGGCGACTACCTGGGCAAGGTCGCTACCATCAGTGACCGCGTGCCTCGCGGCATCGCCCGCGTCTATGCGGCGCTCCCCTACCGTGTGACAGGGCTCTCGGTGGACGTGCCGACGACGGCCGCGGTGGGCGACATCGTGGCGGTCAAGTGCCGCATCGAGACGGAGGGCGGAACCCCCGGGCCGCATGTGTTCCATGTGTCAGTGCAGGAGCCCGGCGGCGAGGATGCCCCCGAGCGGCTTGAGTACGCCTGCAACATCATGGCCGAGAAGGGCGCCGGCAGCGCCAACATTCCGCTTGCCTACAGCGACAAACCGGGCACATGGACCGTCAGGGTGCGGGACGTCGCGACAGGGATGCAGGCGACGAAGGCCATCGAGGTCGGCCCGTAGGGGCGGTGCGCGTCAGTCCGACCCTGCCTCGGGCGGCCGGCGGTACAGGTTGCCCGTCTGCGTCTCGACGGCGTCGGGCAGGATGCCCAACCTACCCGCCGGGCGGCCAGTGGTACAGGCTCCCGGTCTGCGTTTGGAGCACCGCACGCGCGCCGGGCGGGATCAGCGCCGCGCGGAGTGGGCTCTGCGGCGGCAGGTAGACCCAGTCAATGGACTCCGCTGTCATGAATGCGGCAGCGCTTTCCGGCGTCAGGGCTCGCAGAGCGTTCGCGCGGCGGTCCCACTCCTCGTTCTGCCCGAACTTGTACGCCATGTCGCGGTTGTCCAGCCACACCGCGGGGATGCACAGGCCGGAGAAATAGCCCCAGTTGTGGGTGACCATACCCGGCTCGTGCTCTGTCTCGGTCAGCGGATCGATGAGCACGATATCATCGGCTGAGGCATGCTCGTTGAGGTACTCGATGGCCTGCATCTCACCCGCGGCGACGGTATCCGGCGGCAGCAGGGCACGCCGCAGCAGGATGTAGTAGCTGTACTCCCAGCCCCCCAGGCCGACGATCACCACCGCGATCAGTATCCCCCACCAGCGGTTGAGTGCCCCCCGATGCCTGAGCGCGAAATCCGCCAGCGCCACATTGGCGAACACGAGCGGAACCCAGAGCAGGCGCAGCATGTCGTAGCCCGCATACGAGTAGGCGGCGCGCGAGAAGTCCAGAAAGCAGGTCGCCCCCACGCCTGCGAGCGTCACGGCGGCGATGAATGAGTACGTGGGGGTGCGGAGCTTCCCCCAAGCCCAGGTGTGCCAATCGGCCAGAACCAGCGCGCGCACCCATAGACTCCCCAGGAGGAAGAAGCCGATTGCGCACAGGTAGGTCACTGAGAACTTGAGCAGCTTCGCCGCCGACGCCGCGGAGAGGTCGGACAGCAGCGGCCTGAGCGGCTCACTCAGGAATGGGAATGCCCAGGCCATCGAGCGGATCACAGGTGAGGGCGCGAGGATATCCAGCGGGCTGCCGTCTCCCCCACCCGGGCCGGTTCCACAGACCGTGCGCAGCGTCACAACGCCCAGCAGCGCGCCGAAGGCGACTGCAGCCGCCGCGCGTCGGCCCTGCCTGCTCAGCAGCGCATAGACCAGCCACAGCATCGCCCCGCCCAGCATCGCCATCGTCAGCCACGGCCCGTGTCCGGTCATGCTGCCCATCATCAAGGCGACCAGCGCCGCCACGGGCCAGGTGAAGCGGCGGATGCACGCAAAGATCAACCCCACGGCGGCGTAGACAACCGGGAAGACGAAGGAGAAGACATCGCCCCCCGCCCAACTCAGGCTCGGCGAGTGCGCAAAGCGCTCCTCCATCAGCCAACGCGGATTGCCGAAGAACGCGGTGATGACCAGTGTCAGCGCCGCGACCATCGGGCTGATCCCGGCGTACTGCAGCATCGAAAGCAGCGCACCGGCCGCCACCGGGATGCCGTAGAGCATCAGCCAGACGGCGGCGAACTGGTAATGGGGCGGCTCGACGCCGGCGGCGGCGAGAATCGGCGCTGCGGCCGAGAGCCGCAAGAGCGAACTGCCCTTCAGCGGCACTCCCGTCAGCCACGGCCACTCCGGCGGACCGTCGAAGGTCATGAACTCCTTGATGGTGGCATTGCGGTAGAGCAGATCGGGCCACAGCCCGCCGCAGTGCAGACCGCTATCATCAACCCACACCTGCCCCCACACCGCCGCTGCGCGGAAGCTTAGCGCAAGCAGCACCGCCACGAAGATGACCATCCTGACGCGGCCGGACAGCGGCTCGGGGTCGTCAGCCGGCGCCCGCCGCCCCCAGGCGATCAGGACCGCTCCCAGCGCCGCCGCTGCCCAGACGATGATCCGCGCGGCCAGGCCCCAGCCGTTGAACGAGCAGACGTACCCCGCCCAGCCCAGGATTGCCACGCCCACACCGCAGTAGAGACCCGTGCGTGCAAGGCCGCCGCGCGGGCGCACACCTGCGGGCAGACACAGCGCCGCACCCAGCCCGTATGTGGACAGGTAGGCCAGGACCAGCATCCAGAGCATCTGTATCGGGCTGACCGGGGTCATTGGTGGGCCTCATGAACGGGCGATATCGCCAAACGTGCACACGGTGGAATGCTGGAATTCTGAGATCCTGGGATCCTGAGATCCTGCAATTGCGCAGAGCCCGAGCACTGATACCACTGAGCATATAGCGTATTGCCGAACAGCTCAATCCATGCAACTCAGATATCATGATCAGAACCGGATCTGCCAGGACAGCGTTCACAGGCGCCGCGGTTCAGTCTCCGCTGCCCCCGGACGCGCCATAGGCCGCAAGCGCCGCCTGGTAGACGGCCTTCACCGGCACTCCGTGCGCCTCCGCGGCCGCGCGGCACTCATCGAACTCCGGCGAGGCCGTCAGCACGCGACCATTGCGGACGCCGAGCTTCACCTTGATGGGCCCGTACGGGGTCTCAACCTGCTCCCAGCGCCGGTCCAGGCAGGTGCGCGTAGCCTCCAGCCGCCGAACGCCGAGCGAGGTCGTGTGCATCAGGATCGCTTCCGTGACGGCAGCGGCCTTCTCAGGCGGCGTGAGGGCGGAGAACATGACGCCGGGCCGGTTCTTCTTCATCACGATGGGTGTGAACCAGCAATCCACCGCTCCCGCGGCAAACACCGCCTCGCGCGCGGGTTCGTAGAACTCCGGGTTCATATCGTCGATATTGGCCTCGAGCAGCGCTTGGGTGTCATCGCCGACCGAGGTTGCCCCTTCAGTCTCCCCGACCATGATGCGGAGCAGGTTCGCGCCTTCAGCGAAATCCTTGTGCCCCGCCCCGTAACCTGTGGCCTGCAACGTCATCGCGGGCATCGCGCCGACACCTGCCGTCAGCACGGTGGCGATAGCCGCGCCCGTAGGCGTGACGGTCTCGCCATCGACATCCAGCGGCCGCGTCGCGAAACCCTCGACAAGCCCGACAACCGCCGGCACCGGCACCGCCAACCGCCCGTGGGCGGTGTTGACGAAGCCATGGGCCAGCGGAATCGGGGATGCGTAGACGGCCTCAACACCGAGCAGGTCGAAGCCGACGACAGCGCCGACGACGTCGATGATGGTATCCAGCCCGCCAAGCTCATGGAAATGGACCTGATCGACCGAGACCTGGTGTGCCTGCGCCTCGACCTGCGCGATGCGCTCGATGACCGTGATGGACCGCTGCTTGACGCTCTCGTTCAGGTGGGAGGCCTCGATGATGTCGATGAGTTCGCCCGGGCGCATCCCGTGATGGTGGTCGCCGTGGTGGCCGTGCCCGTGCTCATCATGGTGATGGTCGTGGTGGTGACGCGATACGGTGGCACGCGTGGCGCCGAGCCCCTTGATGCGGACCTTCTCGAACTCGACTTCCCAGTCGTGGATGTGGAGCTTGTCCAACTCGGCCCGCAATGCTTCGGGGTCGACACCGGCATCCACCAGCGCGCCGAGTGTCATATCCCCGCTTATGCCAAAGAAGATGTCCAGATAGGCAACTCTCATTCGCCGACCTCAATCCGTGTGGCTCACTTCGTGGTGTGCGGTCTGAATCTTCGTCGATGCGCCCCCCAGACCTGCATGATGGAGGTACGGCGGCACGCAGGCGGGAAGGACGGTGCGGGGCCGCGAGCGGCAAACGGCAGACGACAGGGAACCGCGAATGACGCGAATAGCGCGAATAGAGGCCACGGCACGGCCTTTGACGTCTGCCGTTCATTCGCGTCATTCGCGCTATTCGCGGTTTCGGAGGCCGTCTCGCCGTTGGTGCCGGCGTTCATCGCAGACGGCAGGTCGATGAACGTCAGACCGAAGAGCATTTGCGCAACCAGGCAGCACGAAGGGACATACGCATATGTGGATGGCACGGGTTGGGGCGGTGGCGCTGATTGCGCTGGGGTTGGCGTGTGGTGTATTGGCCAAGACGGGGCGGACCTACTACACGGAGCAGCGGCTCGGGTGGATGCGCGAGAATCTCGAGAAGCACGAGTGGGCCAAAGAAGAAGCCGCGAAGATCATCGAGCGAGCGGACAGGGCGGTCGGGTACGATGACGATCGGCTCTCGGAGATGGTGCCGCCGCTGGAGGTCCCCCGCACCCAGCGCATTCACTACTACGGCTGCCCCATCCACGGCGAGGACATTCTCAAGCAGCCGGGGAGCAAGGATAGCTGGAGGATATCCTTTGACAACATGTACAAGATCACATGCCCGATTGGGGGCGAGCAGTATCCCTCGAACGACTTCTACGCCTACCTGAAGGGCGGCTGTCAGGACAAGGCGCTGCTGACGGGTGAGTACGTTGACGACGGCTGGGGCGCGACGCTGCCCGGCCATGAGAGGAAGTTCTGGTTCGTCAGCTACTTCGCACTGCGGATGGTCCGCGACCTGCTGCTGCCTGCCATCAACAACATGTCGCGGGCGTACCTGATCACCGGTGAGGAGCGCTACGCGCACAAGACCGCGGTGCTGCTCTACCAGCTTGCCCAGTACTACCCCGACTACTACTTCGAGAAGCAATCGGCGTATGGGCTCGAGTTCGACTCCAGCTACAAGGGGCGGCTGCAGTACCACACCGCCGAGACTTTCACCATCCAGGATGTCTCCATCGCCTATGATGCCATCTACCCGACCATCGACGGCGACGCCACATTGCAGGAGTGGACGGGCAAGAGCGCCGAGCAGATCAAGGCCGATATCGAGGACCGCATCCTGCGGGTAGCGGCGAAGGACATCACCGACGGGTCCCACCGCATCCAGGGCAACTACGGCATGCACCAGTCGGCGCTGTTGAGGATTGCACTGGTGCTGGATACCGATGAGGGCGAGTTGACCTCCGCGGATATGGTCGAGTGGGTCATGAAGGGTCCGGAGAAGGTGAGCCTCTATACCGACACCCCGCTGCCGGACGCGCTGGTGAATCTGTTCCACCGGGACGGCGTCCCCTTCGAGTCGTCCAGCTACAACTGCGGGTGGATGACCGAGCTCGAGGATGTCGCCAACCTGCTGCTGCTCAACGGCGTGGATGTATGGAAGGAGCCGCGCTTCCAGGGGCTGTACCTGTGGCCGCTCTCGACCACGGTCTGCGGGAGTATGTCACAGCCGATGGGCGATTCGAACAACCAGTTCGCCGGGGCGCTGGGCACGACGCCGACCTATCTCGAGGGCGCATATCGGCACATGCGGGATCCCAGGCAGGCGGCAATCATGGCGCAACGGGGCCAGCCTTTCCGCAAGAACCTCTTCGAGCGGTCGCTGGAGGAGGAAATCCGCGCCGCGGCGGAGGAGTACGGCAAGCCGGTCGGGGTGCAGAGCAGCCTGCTGCCGGGGCTGGGCTACGCAACACTGCAGACGGGCAATGAGAGCAACCGGACGGCGCTGGCATTCTTCTACGGCTACTACACCGCCCACGCGCACTACGAGCGGCTCAATCTCGAGGTCTACTCGCACGATCACCCGCTGCTGCCCGACTTCGGCTACCCGGAGACCGCGGAGAGCCAGGACCCCCGCCGCTTCGGGTGGCTGGCGCACTCGGCGGTGCACAACACGGTCCAGGTCGACGCGAAACGCCAGAGCTGGGGTGACGGCGAGCTGATCTGCTATCACCCGGACGGCTGGGCGCAGATGGTCGAGGGCCGGGCGATGAGCGCGTATCCCGACGTCGAACTGAACGACTTCCGGCGCGCGTGTCTCCTTGTCGAGGTCGACGAAGACACCGCCTACGTCGCGGATTTCTTCCATGTCGACGGCGGGCAACAGCATGACTGGCTGGTCCACGGGCCGCCCGGGGAGTTCTCCGAGGGCACGGTGGATTTCTCCGAGCCCCGGACCGAGGGCACACTGGCAGGGGCGGATGTCCCCTACGGCCGCTTCTACGACGACGAGAAGCTGATCGAGGGCAAGGCCGGCTCCTACTACTACGGCTACATGGGCAGCGCCTACCAGTGGCTGTTCAACGTGCAGCAGGCACAACTCGACGGGCCGAGAGCAGTGCGGTGGGACCTCGACCGCGCCCCGGAGTTGTATCCGTTCAAGCCGACGGCAGGCTTCGGGATTAAGGCGCACCTGCTCGGGGACGCCGAGACGGTCTTCGCCTGTGACGGCATCCCGCAGCGGCGTCCGGACTTCCCCGATACGCACAAGTGGATCGTCAGGCGTCGAGCCGGAGACGACCTGCGGTCGACCTTCGCAACGGTCTTCGAGCCGTTCGAGCAGTCGACGCCGATCATCACGGAAGTTGTGGCCGTGCCGGTCACGCCTGACGACGGCTCCGCCGCCGTGATGGTGACCCACCCCGGGGGACGCGACCTCGTGTTCTGGACGCCACACCCGCAGACGGCACACACCGCGGGCGATGTGGAGGTGTCGGGGAGGGCGGCCGTCATACGCCTCGGGCCGGGAACGACGGTCACCAGGCGGGTGTTTGACCCTCCGACGGGGCCCGACGGCATGGTGCGAGCAACTCTGGCCGCAATCGACTATGGGGCGAACACGGTCACGCTCGACAGACCGTGTCTGACAGAAGGCATGCTCGGGAGGTGGGTGACGGTCGACACCGGGCAGCACGTCGGCGCGGTGCGGATTGACGCACTCGTCTCGGAGAGTGTATTCTCCCTCGGCGACCAGGACCTCCGATGCGGGGCCGGCAATGTGCTCGGAATCCGTGAGGGGGGGCAACTCGAGCACGACCGTGTGATCTACTTCGCGCAGCCGGGCATGCCGGTGCTCAGTGAGGCCGGGCAGGTCGTGGGCCACTTCGCAAAGAGCGAACGCAACCTGGTCAGTCTCGCGGAGACCGAGATCACCGATGCGCAGTTTGGTGATACTGACGGTGACGGGCGACGGCGGTTCGTGATCATGGCCATCGGCCCCGGCAACACCATCACAATCCCCGGGGTTGCGGATTCGACCTCGGACTGAGACGCAGAGGAGCCATGCTCAATCCCATCCAGATAGTGTTCTCTCTCGCTGTGGCCGTCGTCGTCGGCGTCGTGCTGGGGTCGGCCGGCTGGCCCTGGTATGCTGCCCTGCCGGCCGCGATCCTCTCGGCCTTCGCGGCGTCGGCGTTCTACGTGCTTGTGTGGGCGCTGGTGCGGCGGCTCACCTACCCGTATGTGGCCCGCAGGCAACGCGAGCATCTGTGCGGGCAGGAGTTGCCCCGGCGAATCCCACGCGAGCAGAGGGGCGATGACCGGTGACCGAGGACTTGATCCGCGAGGTCGCGGTGTTGGGAGGAGGCGCGGGCGCGAAGGCCGTCGCCGCCGATCTGGCGATCCAGGGCTGCTCGGTTCGACTGTGGGACCTGCCCCGTTTCCGCGGCGGGCTCGAGCCGTTGCGTGCGACGCCGGCGCTGATGGTCAGTGGCATGGAGCAGGCTCGCGCGGAGTTGGCCCTGGTCACGGACGAGTTGGCGGAGGCATGCCGGGGGGTGGAGTTGATCTGCGTGGTCACCCAGTCGCTCGCGCACGCGGAGATCGGCCGGGCGCTGGCGGGGGTCGTCGAGCCGGATCAAGTCGTGCTGGTAGACCCCGGCAGCACCGGCGGGGCGCTTGAGATGGCGCGGGAACTCGCCGATGCGGGCGCAGAGTGTCGCACGATCATCGAGACGGCGACGCTGACACATACTGCCCGGACCGTCGGCTCCGACGGTATCATGATCCGCATGCGCGTCGGCTATGTGAAGGCCGCGGCGCTTCCGGGGATGCACACTCAGCAACTGGTCTCACGCCTGAAGCGGCTCTTCCCCGGCCTGCAACCCGCACGCAACGTGCTCGAGACGATGCTCTCCAATGGCAATCCGGTCATCCACCCGGCGGTGATGCTACTCAATGCCGGCACCGTTGAGCGCTCCGGCGGCCGGTGGGAGTTCTATGAGGAAGGCTTCACCCCCTCGGTAGCCTCCGTGGTCGAGGCAGTGGACCGCGAGCGGCTGGCGCTGGGGGAGGCACTTGGTCTCGAGCTGATCTCGGAGCCGGAGATGTCGCTGCGCCAGGGCTATTCAGGCACCGATGACTACCTCACCGCCTACCGGGACGGTCCCGGCTTCCAGGGCCTCGGCGGGCCGGCGACGATGGACCACCGCTACCTGACGGAGGATGTTGCCTGCGCCCTTGTCACCATGCTCGAGCTTGGCGACGTATGCGGGGTGGCGCTGCCGGTCTCACGGTCAGTGATGCAACTGGCGTCGGTCATATCGGGACGCGACTATGCCGCCGAGTCGCGGCGGGGGCTCGCGCGGCTGGGGCTGTCCGGGCTGAGCCCCGAGCAGATACTCGCCCGGGTGGAGGAAGGCCCCGGCGCGTGCGGATAGGCTTCCACGTCTCAGTCGGCGGCGGACTGCTCAAGGCGCTACGGGAAGCGCAACTGCGCCGCTGCCAGACGATCCAGGTGTTCAGTGCGGCTCCCTCGGTCTGGAAGCGGCGCACGCATGACGACGCAGAGGACCGGGCGTTCGTCGAGGGCTGCGCGGCGGCCGCCATCTCCCCGATCTTCATCCACGCGCCGTACCTGCTCAACCTCGCCTCCGGCGACATGGCACTCTGGGAGCAGAGCATCGAAGTGCTCCGGCACGAGCTTGACGCCGCGGACCGCTGGCGAGCCGAGGGTGTTGTTGTCCATCTGGGCAGCGCCGGCGAGGACCCAGTCGAGGCGGGCATGGAGCGCGTGGTACAGGCGCTGAACCGGGCCCGCGAGGGCAGTTGTGACAAGGCGCGGATCATCCTCGAGAACAGCGCCGGACAGGGCAACTCCGTCGGGCACACACTCGAGCAGATCGGGCAGATCATCGAGCAGGCGGGAGCCGACGGTCTGGGGGTATGTATCGACACCGCGCATGCGTTCGCGGCGGGGTACGACCTGCGGACGGTCCAGGGGCTTTCGGCGATGCTTGGGCAGGCCGAAGAGGTGTTCGGGCTTCCGATGCTGCGGCTGGTGCACCTGAATGACTCAAAGTCGACGCTGGGCTCGCGTGTGGACCGCCACGAGCACATCGGCAGGGGGCAGATCGGGCGGGAGGGCTTCCGCGCGGTGCTCTCGCACCCGCTCTTGGCCGAGATGCCCTTCATCATGGAAACCCCCAAACGGGTGAAGCACGAGCTGGAGGACGACTTGACAAACCTGCGTCGGGTGCGGAAGCTGATCCCGATAGCGATGCGGCCGCCGCTGCCGGCGTTGCCGGGAGAGTGAACCGGCGGGCAGCGGGTGCGTCACCGCTGCTGAAAAGCCTCCCCGGATGTGCTACAATGTGGAGCGCAGAACGCTCAAGTACCGCTACGGGGGAGTCGTGAGGAGACGAGGGCATGAACCGGTTGACCAGAGTCAAGCTCACGGGGTTCAAGTCCATTCGCGAGATGGATCTCCGGCTCGGGAACCTGACGGTGCTGATCGGGGCAAACGGAGCGGGGAAGTCCAACCTCACGTCGCTGTTTCAGATGCTCAACCATGCGATGAGCGGGCACCTGCGGGTACATGTGGCGGAACGGGGACGCGCGAAGTCATTCCTGCATCATGGCCCCGCACATACCCAGCAGGTAGCTGTTGACCTCGAGTACGAGTGCGAACAAGGGACGAACCTGTACCATGCCCGCCTGGGGTTTGCTGCTGGTGATAGTCTCATCTTCACGGACGAGACAGTCGCGTTCCGACGCGGCGATCAGCGTGAGGCCGATGCGCCGGAGAGCCTCGGCGTAGGCCACACCGAGAGCCTCCTCAAGCAAGCAGGCGAGGAGGGCAATGAGACTGCCCTGTTCGCGTACAACAGCCTCAGCCGCTGGCGCTTCTATCAGTTCCACGACACATCGGCCACTGCAGGGATACGACTTGGGCGGTCGATGAGGGACAGCGACTACCTCCGCCATGACGGGAGCAATCTTGCAGCATACCTGCAACGACTGCTGAGGACAGAGCCGGACTGCTACCGCAAGATCATCGAGACGATCCGCCTCGCGGCGCCGTTCTTCGACGATTTTGACCTCGAGCCGCTGGTTGACAGTCCCGATGAAGTCATGCTGAACTGGCATGCGGCAGGCGATGACTACCCCTATGGGGCCCATCAACTCTCTGACGGAACGTTACGCTTCATGGCGCTGGCGACGCTGTTGCTCCAGCCCACCGGCAACATGCCGTCGCTGGTCGTGATAGATGAGCCGGAACTCGGCCTGCACCCATACGCGCTCGGGCTGTTGGGCTCGATGGTCCGCGCGGTCACGGAGTCGGTGCAGGTCATCATGGCGACCCAGTCGGTGTCACTTGTCGACGAATTTGAGCCGAGTGACATCGTGGTAGTGGAGCAGCGCGACGGGCAGAGCACGTTCGAGCGTCTCGACACGATCGGGCTGTCTGGATGGCTGGACGCGTACTCAGTCAGCGAGCTTTGGGAGAAGAACGTCATCGGAGGGAGACCCCGGCGGTGAGCGGGAGACCCTATACCGACGTCTACGTCATAGTTGAGGGCCTGACAGAGGAAGCCTTCGTAGTGAATCTGCTGCTGGAGCATCTCATCGGCTTCGGCGTGCGCGCAGAGCCTATCCTGACGGGGACGCGCAAGAGCCGCCGTGCTCACAAGGGCGGGCACCGCAACACCTATCAGGTGATACGTGACGACATTGCCCGCACTCTCGATCAGCATGCCAATCGACAGGCATGCGTGACGACGATGCTTGACCTGTACGCCCTGCCTGACGATTTCCCCGGGTTCAGCACCTCGGCTGAGATGTCCGATCCGTACACGCGGGTGGCCAGTATCGAGGCTGCGATGGCGGAGAGCTTCCCCGAGCATCTGCACCGCTTCCGGCCACACATTCAGCTTCATGAGTTCGAGGCATTGCTCCTCTGCGAACCAGACATGATTGCCCGCCGTTTCCCGGACCAGGTGGAGGCCGTGGAACTGCTGGCTGCGGAAGTCGGGGAATTCGACGGGCCGGAATGGGTCAACGACGGCCCCGCGACCGCGCCGTCCAAGCGACTGGAGCGGCACATAGCCGGGTACGACAAGGTGCTCCATGGCTCACTCCTGGCCCACGACATTGGTCTCGACGTGATGCGTGAGCACTGTCCGCACTTTGCACAGTGGCTGGGGAGCCTCGAAGCACTCGGATAGCGGACAAGCACACCAGTCTCCCTCAGAAGGCCCCCCAGCACTCCCCATACTGAAAAGCCACCATGGATGTGCTACAATGTCGCGTCCGAGACCACCCAAATACCGACGCTACAGGTCGACGCTATGGCTGAAGACAGAATACACGCAGATACGGAGCAGCACTCGTCACAGGTACTCGCGGAGCGCGTTTCGACAGGTCCGTCGTCATCGTCGGCATGGGTCGGGCTCGGCGCGATTGTGCTGCTGGGTGCGGCGCTGCGGTACCTGGGGATCATGTGGGGGCTGCCCAACGAGTTGCACCTGTTCAGCTACCACCCCGATGAGTTCCACTCCCTGCGAGGGGCGCTCTCGCTGGCGCTGGGAGACCTCAACCCGCACTTCTTCAACTACGGCAGCCTGTACCTGTACCTGGTCGGTTTCTCATGCCTGCTGAGCTCAGCCGGGCACTCGATGCTGCTGGCGGAGCCGAACCTGCCGACTCTGCTGCGGAACTGGACGCTCATCGGGCGTGAGGTGAGCCTGCTGGCCGCAGTGGCGGGCATAGTGGCCGTCTACTGGCTGGCACGGCAGATGCTGGGCCACAGGCAGGGGCTGCTCGCGGCGGGGTTTCTGGCCGTCCTGCCGATGCATGTGCTGCATTCGCACTACGCAACCGTGGATATCACGCTGTCGCTGTTCACCACGCTGGCGCTGCTGTTCTCCGTTCGCATCTACCAGAAGCCGAGCCTGCTCAACTACGTGCTTGCGGGCGTCGCGGTGGGCCTGGCGGCCTCGACAAAGTACAGCGGCGGTCTGGTGGTGGTGGCGCCGATACTCGCACACATACTGCGGCTGCCGTGGGACCAGCAGGAGCCGAACTCGTCACGCAACTTCGCACTGATGATTGGCTGCGCGGTGGCGGCATTTGCGTTCACCTCGCCGTACACGTTCCTGGACTGGCAGAACGCCCGGAATGACATTGCCTACGAGATCCGGCACATGCGTGTCGGCGAGGAGCCGGCACGGAGCGCCGACCCGAACGGGTACTGGTTCCACGCCGTGGGTCTGACTTTCGGCACGGCCGGGGCGAGCCTGTTGGCGGTGCTCGGCGCCGCTGCACTGCTCAGGTCGCCCAAATGGCGCGGGCCGGGGGCCATCATCGTGGTATTCGGGGTTCTGTGGCTGCTCATGATCGGCCACACGGGCGTGCGCTACATGCGCTACGAGGTCCCGCTGGCGCCGGTCATTGCGGTGCTGGCGGCGGCAAGTCCGTTGCTGATCTGGCGCAGGCGGGCAGAGTTGAAGCTGGCCGCGATTGCGGTGGTGAGCGTTGCCCTGGGGGTCGCGGCCTACTGCAGCGTGCTCCTGGACATGCGCCTGATCGAGCCTGATGATCGAGACGAGTTGCTGTACGTCATCGCCCAGTACGTGCCACAGAGTGTTCTCGTGGGGACCGTCTGGGAGCCGTGGTTCCAGGGACCGCCACTGGATTACGTCAACGGCGGCATGGTGCTGCGCTCGAATCAGCTGTGGCGACGCTTCTCGCGGGTCGTGCGCCCGCACGTGACCATCGGCACGGATGCGCAACTGCTCGTCGACCAGCGGCCGTTCGCGTTCGTCTACAGCAATTTCGAGTTGCGCGATGCGCTCCGTGCCAATGACCCCGGAGCGCAGAGACTGCTTGCGGCGCTGGGGGAGCACTACGAGTTGGCCATGTCGGAGCCGACGAGGGCGCCGCTGGCCGGCATGTTGGGCTGGGCCCCGCCACAGGACTGGTTGTACCCCTTCCCTGAGCTTTCGTTCTGGATCACCAACGAGGCTGAGATCATCCGCGGTCCCGAGACCGAGGCGTCTCCCGAACCAGCCGGGGAGAACTGAGCGGCGCGGGGTGCTGCACAAGCCCTGCCGCGGCGGCCTCTCTGGCGCGCAAGCCCACGAATCAGGTCAAACGATGCGACTGGACCCTCACCATATCCGGACATTCGGAGCATGCGCAGCAGCTGTCTGCGCCGCGCTGAGTGCCGTGCCGGCACATGCCGGGACCATGGCCATGCTGCTCGAGCGGGGCCCGATCCCGTACCTGCAGGGCGAGCCCGTGCTGCTCTTGACGGGCCGGGCAACCGGCGGGGATTTCGCCAACCCGACATGGGGCGATTACACGGGTGACGGCATCGCCGACCTGTTGGTCGGCAACGACTACGGCGACCTGACACTGTATCCGCGGACGGCTGAGGCTGTGTTGTCCCCGCCCCGGCCGATGCTCAAGCACAGCCAGACGCTGCCCTCCCCGGACGTCGACAGGCCCGCGTGCCCGTGCATCTGCGACCTCGACGGTGACGGTCAGGTGGACCTGCTGCTTGGCAGCGATACGGAACTGCTGATCTACTGGGGCAAGTCGCCGACGGCGAGCGCGCGGGCGTTGCGGACGGCGGAGGGAGCCGTGCTGTTCGGGTCCGATGACGTGCGGGGGCTGGCGCCGCATGCGGTGGATTTCGATGGCGACGGCGATATCGACCTGATCGTCGGCGACGCCGGCGGACGGGTATGGTGGGTCGCGAACGGGTCGTCGGGGGCGCCCTCGTTCTCCGCGCCGGCACCGCTTGCGACCGCCGCCGGCAACGTGCTGAGGGTGCCCGGACGCGCGCGGCCGACCAGCGGCGACTGTGACGGTGACGGTGTGCTCGATCTGCTTGTCGGAGCCGCCGACGGGCTTGTGTACCTGTACCGGGGAACGCCGCAGGGGCTGTCCGAACCGGTCGGGCTGCAGAGCAGCGCGGCGACCGGCGGCGCGGCATCGCCCGTGGTGGCCGACGTCGACGGTGATGGGCGGCCGGAGGTTCTCGTCGGAGACGCAGACGGCTTCATCTCCGTGCATCGCTACAGCGGCAACGGGCTCGAATGCTCGGGCTACATGCAGGCGAGCCGTGTGCCGCTGGACGTGGGGCGGTACGCGGCTGCGACGATGGTAGACTACAATGCGGATGGCACTCCCGACATACTGACAGGGGATGAGAGCGGGTACGTGCGGGTTGCCTTCGGGGCGGACGGCGCCTACCTCGAGCCGCGACAGGTCACCGACCACGCGGAAAACGCCATCCGCGTTCCGGGGAGGACCGGGGGAGCATTCGCCTGGCCGCGCCTCGCGGACATGGACGGTGACGGCGCCGCGGACCTGCTTGCGGGTGGGGCCGGCGGTACCATCCACCTGTGGCTGAACAAGGGCGGATTCAGGTATGCCGGAGAGTTGAAGATGGCCGGGCAGCCGATACGCGTCAACGGGCTGAGCACCATCTCAGTGCTGGACTATGACGGGGACGGCGACAACGACCTGTTCGTCGGCATTGCGCCACGCCCGAATGGCGACGGGGATGCCGGCGCCGACTTCGCCGGGCCGCAGTTTGTCCTGCCCGAGGGTGGGCTCATGTACTTCGAGAATGCAGCAGCCAAGGGGGGCGGCCTGCCGGTGTTGAGCAAGGGCGTGCGCCTGCTGGGCTTCATCGGCGAGTCGGGTGCGGAATCGGCGGCGATCAACGCCGGTGTCCTCGGGATGCGCTACATCGAGCCGCTCCGGCTGCACAACCGCAACTGGACGTTCCTGGTGGGGACGGTACGCGGGTGGTTCGAGTTCGGCTCGACGAATGCGCGCAATGAGTACCCGACGCTGATGCTGCCGGTCTCCGCCGGGACTATCCCGCGCGCGACGATACCGCCGTGCTACAGCCTGACGGCGACGCGGGCGCCAAACGCAGCGGTGGGTGACGCGGGGCCCGGCCTGCTGTGCGGCACCGGGCACTACGGCTTCTGCTGCTACTATCCCCCGTCCTCGGCACGCGTTGTGCTGGGGCTGTGACGGTGCATCACCATGACTGATGAGCTATGGGCGGTGCGAGTTGACTGGCCGGGCGTAGTCGGCGGGGTCAACCGACGCGGCACGCATGAGCCCTCCGAGCCGCTTTCGGGCCTCAACACCTCCTACCTGATCGGCGATGAGCCCGAGCGGGTCGCCCACACGCGCAGGCGGTTGCTTGGGTCGCTGGATGCCGAGACCTGGCCCGTGATCCGTGCGCACCAGGTTCACGGTAATCACGTGGCCACCATTGATCGTGCAGGCTTCGACGCGCTGAGACCATGCCCGTCGGGGCTGTCGAGCCCCCACACCGACGGGCTTGTCACATGCGAGCCCGGTATCATGCTCAATCTGGCTTTCGCCGACTGCGTGCCGATTCTGCTCTACAGCCCCGACCCGCTCATCGTGGGTGTGCTGCATGCCGGCTGGCGCGGCACGGCGGGGGCGATTGCGGCGCAGGGCGTGCGGGCGATGGCCGCGCTTGGGGCAAGACCGGCCCAGATGCGCGCGCTGATCGGGCCGGCAATCTGTGGCGAGTGCTACGAGGTGGGCCCGGAGGTGGTCGAGGCGATGCGCGCCCTGCCCGGAGCGGCCACCACCATCGGCGAAGGCTGCGTCACCCACGTCGACTTGCCCGGGCTGAACAGGCTGACGCTGGTGGCGGCGGGGCTTTCCGAGAGCAGTATCGAGATGAGCGGGCTGTGCACCTACTGCGGCGAGGTCGCGATGTTCTCATACCGCAAGAGCGGTGGCGGCCAGGGGCTGCACGGGGCGTTCCTGGGCATCCGCCCGACACCGGGCTGAGCATCAATGCTCGAACCGAGTACGTTGAAGCTCGACGGGCCTGAACTCGATAACCGGCGCGCCGTCGTCACCCCTGTACGCGATCGTGTGCTGCCTGAGCTGATCGGAGGTCTCCTCGCAATCGAGCCGGTAGTGAGCGCCACGGCTCTCCCACCTGTTCAGGGCTGCTGCCGCCATGAGCTTGCCGAGCAGGAGCCCGTTGGCCTGCTCGATGCCATAGCGGGTGGGAACCGTCGAGGGCCCGACCTTGGCGCTGGTGTGAGCGAGGAACTGGATCGCGCCGCGTAGCGTCGCATCGGAGCGCACGACGCCCATGTTGTCCCACATGATGTCGAGCAGATCGTGGTAGAAGCCGCTGCCCACATCGACGAGGCGGAACCCCGCAGAGATGACCTCGCGACAGTCCGCCTCAGCGGGCTGCTGCTCGCGGGTCATGGCGGCGGCGCAACGGGGGCCGAAGACGATGCCCTCGAGCAGCGAGTTGGAGGCAAGCCGGTTCGCGCCGTGGACGCTCACACACGAGCACTCGCCGACGGCATACAGGCCCGGCAGTGATGTGCGGCAATCGAGATCGACGTCAATGCCGCCCATGGTGTAGTGCGCGGCCGGGCAGACGGGGACGGGGCTGTCAGGCACGTCGAAGCCGTGCTCGCGGCAGGCCCTGACAATGGCCGGGAAGCGCTCCTCGAGACGCTGCTTGCCGATGGGCGCGAGGTCGAGATAGACGAAGGGCTGCTGCGCTGCCTTCATCTCGCTGGTCACCGCTCGGGCCACCTCATCGCGGGGGGCAAGGTCGCCGAGCGGGTGGTAGGACTTCATAAACGCCTCGCCCCTGGCGTTACGGAGGCGGGCGCCGTCGCCGCGGAGCGCCTCCGAGAGCAGGAACTTGGGGAAGCCCGGCGCGGCCAGCGCGGTGGGATGGAACTGGACGAACTCGATATCGGCCAGCCGGGCCCCCGCCCGGTATGCCAGCGCCAGCCCGTCGCCGGTGATCACCGGAGGGTTCGTCGTCACGCGATACAGGCCGCCGACGCCGCCGGTGGCCAGCGCAGTTGCGCGCGCGGTGATGAACAGCGTCGCCTGCGTGGTGAAGTCGTGGGCCTGGACACCGATGCAGCGGCCGCCGGCGGTCAGCAGATGGCCCGCCTGGGTGTGTTCGAGCACATCAATGCTCTCGGCGGCCCGCACCGCCGCGACCAGAGCGCGCTCGATCTCGGCTCCCGTCTGGTCGCCGTTGGCATGCAGGATGCGGCGGTGGGNNAGTGTGCGGCCTCTCGCCCGTAGAGATACTCGCCGTTGGCGGCGTCAAACTGCGCGCCGCAGGCGATGAGATCGCCCACCGCGCCGGGGCCCTCGAAGGTGAGCACCTCGACCGCAGGGACATCACAGAGCCCGTCACCGGCCTCGAGCGTGTCACGCAAATGCAGCTCCGGGTCGTCGCCCTCAGACAGCGCGACGGCCACCCCCCCCTGCGCGTAGCCGGTCGAGCCCTCGTGGATGACGTCCTTGGTGAGGACGGCGACGCGGCCCCGGCGTCCCAGATGGACGGCAGTCCACAGCCCGGCCACACCGGAGCCGATCACGATGAAGTCATACTCTCTGTGCTTGCAGGCGCTCACGCCGTTAACCCTCTTCCACCAGGCCCTCGTTCAGGCTTCCCGTCCGGTATCCTTCGAGGTCGAGTGTGACATAGACATACCCCGCCGCCTTCGCGGCATCCACTATCATGGAGCGCGCCGGACCCCGCGCCGCGTCCTCGACCGCCTCGACCGGCAGCTCGATGCGCGCGATGTCACCGTGATGCCGCACCCGCAGCCGCGTGTAGCCAAGCGCGGAAAGCGCGGCCTCCGCGCGGGCCACGCGGCCAACCGCCTCCGCGTCCAGCGTGGTTCCGTAGGGAATGCGAGAGGCATAGCACGCCATTGACGGAAGACCTGCCGTCGGCAGACCTCGTTCCTCCGATAGTGCGGTGACATCCGCCTTTGTGATACCCGCGTCGATCATCGGCGAGATGATCCCGGCCTCGCGAGTGGCCTGCAGGCCGGGCCGGTAGTCGCCGAGGTCGTCGACCACGGCGCCGTCCGCGACATGCTCGAGACCATGCTCTCGCGCTACCTCCCACAGCATTCGGGCAAGGGCGTGCTTGCAGTGGTAGCAGCGTCGCGGCGAGTTCTCGGCTATCGCGGGGATCGCCAACTGGTCGAAGTCAACGACCCTGTGCCTGACCCCGAGCAGCGCGGCGATCTCCGAGGCGCGCCGCAACTCGTGTTCGGGGAAGAGCATCGAGCGGGCGGTGACGGCCACGCAGCGGTCGGCCAGCACATCGGCGGCCACGGCCAGCAGCAGCGTGCTGTCCGCCCCGCCGCTGTAGGCGATGAGGCATCCGCCGGTTGCCCGGAGAGCCTCCCTGAGCGCCTCGAGTTTGGCGTGTCTGTCGGCTGTTGGCGTCGCTCTGATCTCCACAACACTTGCGTTGCCGGCGCGCGGGCTCGCGGGTCGGGCGGGATGCTCAATGCTAAACCAGCGTCGTGGCGATGTCAACCGGATGATGCCGTTGGGCGGCGATTGCCGCTTATCTACTTATTGCGATAGATTTACGCGCGATTCTATCCCTGTATTCGTTGACTTCGGGCGGTCCTTGATATACCCTGTGAGTAGAGTGCATGACGCGCGATGGCCGGGAGCGGGGGCCGGTCGAGGGCCGGGTGCGCCTGGAGGCTCCCCGGCTTTTGGCTTTGGGCCGGCGCGTTCCGGTATGCCGTATAGGACTGGAGACGGTGACAGACGTGGAAGCAGATGATGGGGACCGCCGTGACGCGGGCCCGGTAGGTGAGACGCCGGTTCGTGCGGCGGCGACTGTGCGGGTGCCCGCGGGCGAGATGCCGATGCTGGTCGGTAGCCGTGACGGCAACCTGCGCTCGATCGAGACGCGCTTCGGTGTGCGACTGGTCCCGGGTGACGGGGCCGTGATGGTGTTCGGGGAGCAAATCCAGGCCGACAGGGCAGCGGAGGCTCTTGACGCGTTCATGCGGCTGTTGCGCTCGGAGCGCAGGTCATCCTCCGGAGACCTCGATATGGTAATGCGCGCAGTCTCGGAGGGTGGCGGGAGTGAGGTAGCCGGCGCGCTGACCAGGACGGTGGCCGTCACGCACCGCAAGAAGCCGGTGCGGCCCAAGACAGTCGGCCAGGCGCGCTACGTCGAGGCGGTCGGCACGCACGACCTGGTCTTCTGTATTGGTCCGGCGGGGACGGGGAAGACCTTCCTGGCAATGGCGATGGCCATCGAGGCGTTGAAGGCAGGCGACGTGAGTCGCATCGTCCTGACGCGCCCGATAGTGGAGGCGGGCGAGCAGCTCGGGTTCCTGCCCGGCGATATGCTCGAGAAGGTCGAGCCGTACCTCNNCGCCGCTCCATGACGCGTTGGCCGATATAGCTGGGTTCGATCGCGTTCAGCGTCTGCAGGCCAGAGGTGTCATCGAGGTGATGCCGCTGGCCTATATGCGTGGGCGGACGATTAACGACGCAATCATGGTGCTCGATGAGGCGCAGAACACGACGGTCGCGCAGATGAAGATGTTCTTGACGCGGATGGGGTTTGGCTCCAAGATGATCGTCACGGGGGACGTCACGCAGACGGACCTCCCGGCGGATGTGGAATGTGGGCTGATCAACGCCGTCGAGGTGCTGGAGCGGGTGGACGGGGTAGCCGTGTGTCGGCTGGACCGCAGCGACATCGTTCGCCACGCACTCGTGCAACGCATCGTCGATGCGTATGAGAACAGGCTCTCTCCGCCGCAGCCGCGGGACGTGGAGCCGCCCGCGGAACGCTGACCCGCTTTCTCCCGGGCATCGGGCGTCGCGGCAGCGACGCGCCGCCCGGTCAACCACCCGCAGCATTGGCCAGAGGCCCAGATGCCGAAGAGCAACTACAGGAATGGGAAGGCGAGCAGTTCCGGCCTGCGTCTGTTCGGGCGGCGTGTCAGCGGCGCCGCGTTGCGGCGCTTCACCGTGCTCGCACTCACGACGTTGGTGACCTTCCTGTTGCTGCTGTGGCGCCTGGGGCCGCAGCCGGTGTCTCTGACGCTGGACGAAGTGGCCACGGAGACGATTGTCGCTAACCGAGCCGTGTACTACATCGACACGGAGGAGACGCAGAGGCAACGCGATCAGGCCCGCGACGCGGTACCCCCGATCTACAACAGAGACCCGAACCAGATAGCCATCGCCGAACGCACCGTTGTCGACATCTTCACTGCGGCGGCGAGGGTCCGGTTCGACGAGTCGCTGCCATCGGACCTCGACCGCGTCGACCGGCTCCGCAACGAACTCGACCTCGAGCTGTCACCGGCGGCGTTGCGGTTGCTCGTCGAGATGCAGGAGGGCCCATTCGAGCGGGTCAAGCAGTCGACGGTCGATATCGTCCGCAAGCTGATGGCCACGCAGATCCGCGAGAATACCGATGATCTTGCCAAGGCCCGCGAGACGGCGCGGACGGCGGCAGGTCAGCTTCCGGTGACGGACCAGTTTCGGGCGCTGGTAGAAGAGGTCGCGCAGGCTGCACTTCGCCACAACATGATCTATGACCCGGATGCGACGGAACTGGCACGCGAGGCCGCCGCGGCAAGCGTTGCCGAGGTCAGCAGGCAGTTGCGTCCCGGAGACATTCTGATCGCCCCGGAGCAGAGAGTCACCCGGCGCCACCTGGACATGTTCGAGGCCCTCGGGCTCACAAAGCCCAAGACCGACTACACCCAGGCGATGGCGCTGCTTCTGCTGGTGATCGCCGTGGTGGGCGTCATCTCGATCTACATTCTGCAGTTCGCGCCGGAGGCGCTCTCCCACGAACGCCGCTACTACGCGCTGTGCATGACCGTACTGCTGGTGATCATGCTGGTGCGCCTGCTCGAGGGGAGCCCGTACTACGCTATCTACGCGCTCACCTCAGTCAGCGCGATGGCGATCTTCCTCTCGGCACTTCTGAGCCCGCAGGTAGCTGTGGCCACGGTGTTACTGGTGTCAATCCTGATCGGGGCATCGGGAGCCGGGGGCGACGCCCGCCTGCTGATCGCGACCGCTATAGCGGGCCTCGGGGCCGCCTATGCGCTCCCCTCGGGGCGAACCAAGACGACGATGGTGACGCGTGCGGCGCTGACGACGGCCGTCCTCAACCCGGCGCTGCTGGGTGTGACCAGCGCAGTGCTCGGGCTGAGCATCAACTACCGGCTGCTGGGGATGGCGGGGGTGGCCGGGTTGGCTGCGACGGTCATCGGGATGGGGGCGGTCATGCTCATCCAGCGTCCGCTGCGGCTGATCACGGAGATGCGCCTGATCGAGCTGCTCAACCCCAATGAGCCGCTGATGAGGCGGATGCTCACGGAGGCGCCGGGCTCCTACCAGAGTTGCGTGATGGTGGCGAACCTCGCCGAGCCGGCGGCGGAGGCGATCGCGGCAAACGCGCTCCTGACGCGGTGCCAGTGCATGTANNGATATCGGCAAGCTGAAACGTCCGGGCTTCTTCGCGGAAAACCAGTTCGGCTCGGACAATCCGCACGAACACCTCTCCCCGCACCTGTCTGCCCTCGTGCTGATCTCGCATGTCAAGGAAGGCATGGAGATGGCGGAGGAGGCCAAGCTGCCGAAGGAGGTGGCCGCGGTCATACCCGAGCACCACGGTACGACGCTGGTCTCGTACCTGTACCGCAAGGCCGTGCAGGATGCGGAGGACCCCTCAGATGTGCGCGAGACCGACTTCCGCTATGACGGCCCCATCCCACAATCCCGCGAGACTGCCATCGTGATGCTGGCCGACACCGTCGAGGCGGCGGCTCGGACGATGGAAGACCACGCCCCGTCGAGGATCGAGGACCTCGTCAACCGCCTGATCGACGCCAAGATAGCTGACGGCCAACTGGATGACGCTCCGCTGACGTTCAGGGATATCGCGTCGATCAAGCGTAGCTTCATCAACACTCTCACCAGGATGTTTCACCAGCGCACGCGCTACCCGGACCGCTACCTGCCTGAGAACGTGCGTGGGCTGACGGGCCCGGCGCCGGAGCAGGGAGCGAGTGGCGAGGGAGGGAAGAACTCCTCTGGAAGTACACGTAAGGAACCTGCAACGAGAAGTCGTTGACACTGAGCTGCTGGCCGAGGTGGCACGGGCGGCGGTCGCGGCCGAAGGCGCGAGCATTGATGTGATGGGCGTGGTGCTGGTTGACGATGCCCGTATCAGCGCGCTCAACGAGCAACTGCTGGGACGCACGGGCCCGACCGATGTCATATCTTTCGAGGCCGAGCAGACACCCGACGGCGGCACGGAGGCCGAGGCGTATATCTCAGTCGAGAGAGCGGCCGCGCAGGCCCGGGAGTATCGACACGCCCTCCACTACGAGCTTGCTTTTCTGGTAGCCCACGCCGTGCTCCACGCACTGGGTTGGTGTGACGGGCACCCCGACGCGCGCAGCCGGATGCTGGCGCGACAGACGGAGATCATGGAACCGCTGGAGGCACGCATCGCAATTGCAGACATCTGACTCCCCCAGGAAGCCGGAACACAGCCCCGCCGCCGACGTGGAACGCAAATCGGTCCCGACGAGCTTCCACTTCGCGTGGGAGGGTATCCAGTTCTGTTTCGATACACAGCGCCACATGCGGGTGCACTTCACGCTGGCGGTGCTGGTGTTGCTGGCAGCCTGGACGGTGGGGGTCGAGGGCAGCGAGTTCATGCACCTGATGGCCGCCATCGCCATCGTGCTGATCGCGGAGATGCTCAACACCGCGCTCGAGGCCTGCGTGGACCTGATCGTGCAAGGGTATGATCCGCGCGCCAAGGTGGTCAAGGACGTCGCCGCCGGCGCAGTGCTGTTCGCCGCCATCTACGCCATCAGCGTCGCCATCATCGTCTTCAGCACTGCTCCGCGCGTGGAGGCGGTGTTCCTCAGTGCGCCTGAGCGGCCGCCGGTGGAGCCGCTGCACACGCTGCAGTTGGTCGTCACGGGCGTCACGCTGCTATGCATCTTCATCACGTGGCTCAAGCGAGCGACCGGCTACGGGACACTCTGGCGGGGGGGCGTGGTCTCGGGCCACTCGGCGCTGGGCTTCTTCGGCGCGGTCGTAATCATGCTGCTCACGCATGACATCGCCGTGATGCTGGTGGCGATCTCACTGGCGGTGTTGATGATGCAGAGCCGCCTGCAGGCGCGCATACACACTATGCCACAGGTGCTGCTGGGGGCGCTTGCGGGGGCGCTGATGGGGCTGCTGCTGTTCATCTGGTACTTCAACTGAGCCTGCCCGGCGACATGCTCGAGCATCAATGCCGACTATGGAGCGGAATGCCCCATGTATCTATTGACAGTCACGCGACGCTTCTGTGCCGCCCATCACCTCCGCGACTACGACGGCAAGTGCGCGAACCTGCACGGCCACAACTACCGGGTCGAGATCACGGTGGCCGGCGAGCGGCTGGATGAGACCGGCATGCTGGTGGACTTCGCGATCCTGAAGGCCGCATGCGATGAGGTCCTGGCCCGTTTCGATCACGCGAACCTGAACGAGCTGCCCGAATTCGCGGAGCGCAACGTCACCGCCGAGCACCTCGCGCAGACGATCTATCGCCAGATCGGCGAGCGGCTTGCTGCCCCCGGCGTCGAAGTATCCGAGATCAGGCTGTATGAGACCGAGGACTCCGCGACCATCTACCGGGAAGGCTGACATGGACGAGCGGGGCGCAGGAGCGGACAGCGCCGTCGTTCTGCTTTCAGGCGGGCTCGACTCGCTCGTGGCCGCACATCTGGCCACTCGTGCGTACCGCCTGCGTCTCGCGGTCACTGCCGACTACCGACAGCGGGCCGCGGATGCTGAGATGGCCGCCGCGGCACAGCAGGCCGCCGCGCTGGGCGTCGAGCACCAGGGCGTACATCTGCCCTGGCTGGGTGGTATTTCGGCTTCCGCACTCACTGACGCCGGCGCTGCCCTGCCACGGCTGGGCGCGAATGAGCTTGACGATGTCGCGGCAGCGGGGGCAACCGCGGCCGCCGTTTGGGTCCCCAACCGCAACGGCGTCCTGCTGATGGTGGCCGCGGCCTATGCCGAGGCACTGGGGTGCGATGCTGTTGTGATGGGTATCAACGCCGAGGAGGGCGCGACGTTTCCGGACAACACTCCGCAGTTTGCAGACGCGGCGCAGCGTCTCCTGGGCTACTCCTCGGCGCGGCCGCTCTCGGTCGTCTGCCCGGTTGCCGAGATGACCAAGACGCAGATGGTCATGGCCGCGCGCGAGCATGGCATTCCCCTGACGACGCTCCACAGCTGCTACGAGGCCGGGCCGGGACACTGCTGGGAGTGCGAGAGCTGCCTGCGCCTGAAGCGGGCGCTCGAGGACGGCGGCGCCTGGCCATCGGTGAGTCCGCACCTGCACCGCACGGGCAGGTAATCCCCCGTTCCCCACGAAATGGCCGGGCGGCAACGGCGTCGGACCCTATGTGTTCCGCCGGACCCGCATCAATCAGCATGAAGAAGGTGTCTTCAGAATGTCGGCAATCCCGTTTCTCGACTGCAACTGCATGATCGGTATCCGCGCAAAGCCCGAGCCCTGCTCCATCTACAAGCTCGAGGACTTCAAGCGTGACTTCGAGTACTACGACATCATGGCCGCCGTGGTCTACCATGCCGTAGCGCACGAGTACTCCTGCGACTACGGCAACCGGCGCCTGATGCGCGAGATCGGCGACGACCCGCAACTGGTGCCGCAGTGGGTACTGCTGCCCCACCATACGAATGAGATGCCGCCTGCGCCGGAGCTGGTGGCTGAGATGCTGTCGCTGGGTGTGCGGTGCGCGCGCATCCTCCCCAAGACGCATGGATTCGGGACCAGTGAGTATGTGGTCGGGCCGCTTCTGGGTGAACTCGAGCGCGCGCGGATTCCCCTCTTCATCGATCAGGGCGAACTGAGCCTCGAGGAGGCAGTGACACTCTGCCGGCGCCATCCACTGCTGCCGGTGGTGCTCTGCGGCACCAGTTGGGCATCGGATCGCGTACTCTATCCGGCGCTGGCGCTCGCACCGAACCTGCACATCGAGACCTGGGCGCACCAGGGCCACCGGGCATACGAGCGCTTCGTGCGGGAGTTCGGCTCGGACAGGCTGCTCTTTGGGACCGACCTGCCGAACCGCAGCCCCGGCGCGGCGCGGATGATGTGCAACTACGAGCAGATCAGCGACGAGGACAGGCGCAAGATCGCCGGCGGCAGCATGCTGCGCCTGCTGAGCAACGTGCGGGGCGCGCAGGGCAGGCCGCTGCCGGAACTGGCCGACCCCCCAGCTCACCCGGACGATGACCCGATCGTGGCCTGCGTGCGGGCGGGCAAGCCGCTCTCGGAGTGGTTCATACTCGATGCACACGGCCATATCTCGCATCCCGGGGCGATGGGCGTTCGAATTGCGCTCCCATATAATGATGGAGACCATCTTGTCGAGACAATGGACCGCGTGGGCATCGACCTGTGTGTCGTCAGCACCTGGTCGGGCATCACGGAGGGCGATCCGGAGTCCAACGACATCGCGCTCGATGCGGTGGGCAAACACCCCGGGAGGCTACTCGCGTATGGCTGCAACAACCCGAACTACCCCGAACAGTACCGGGCGGAGTTCGAGCGCATCTTCCTGACCGACCGGGTCGTTGGCTACAAGCCCTACCCGTCGCAGCAAGGCATCCGCATTGACGCCCCGGAGCATGAGCTGATCCTGAGGTGGGCCGATGAGCAGGAGAAGCCGGTGCTGTGCCATGGCAGCATGAGCCCGGCCGGTGGCATGTCGCCGGACATGGCCAAGGACCTCGGCAAGAAGTACCCGAACGCGAAGTTCCTGGTCGCGCACACGGGCTCGAGCTGGCCGTTCGCGCAGGGGATCGCCGCGGCGGCGAAGGAATGCCCGAACGTGTTCGCCGAGATCACCTATACGGCGATTCTGTACGGTTTCATCGAGTACTTCTGCGAGGAGGTCGGCGCGGAGCAACTGCTGTTTGGGACCGACTGCGTGATGCGCGACGTCGCTCCACAGCTCGGATGGGTAGCCTGGGCGCGGATCCCCTTCGAGGACAAGCTCAAGGTGCTGGCGCAGAACATGGCCGACATCCTGAAGATGCCGGTCGAGCAGCGCGTATCACGGACCTGAGGCCCAATCCGCCCGAACGCGGGCATGGGAGTGTATGGAATGTCACCGTTGGCGTTCTTTGACTGCAACTGCATGATCGGCGTCCGCGCGAAGCGAGACAGCCGCGAGATATACCGTCTTGATGAGTTCAGGCGCGAGTTCGAGCACAGCGACATCGTGGGCGCGGTGGTGTACCACGTCGTCGCGAAGGAGTACTCGTGCGACTACGGCAACCGGCGGCTGATGCGGGAGATCGGTGATGACCCGCAACTCGTGCCGCAGTGGGTACTGCTGCCGCATCATACGCAGGAGATGGCGCCCGCGCCTGAACTCGTTGCGGAGATGCTCTCTCTGGGCGTGCGCACGGCGCGCATCTTCCCCTCGACGCACGGCTTTGGCACGAGCGAGTACATCCTGGGCCCGCTGCTCTCGGAGTTGGAGCGCCATCGCATTCCGCTGTTCATCGATCAGGGCGAGGTGTCCGATGCGCAGCTGGTGGCGCTGTGTCACGCCCACCCGAAACTGCCGGTGGTCGTGTGCGGCTTCACTTACGCCTCCGACTGGCGGATGATCCCGCTGTGTGAGCAGTGCCCCAATCTGCACGTAGAGACCTCGCTCTTGCAGGGGCATAACGCCTACCGTCGCTTCGTGCCGAGATTCGGGGCACAGAGGCTGCTGTTCGGGTCGGGCCTGCCGTTCCGCAGCCCCGGCGCGACGACGATGATGACACGCTACGAGGACATCCCCGAGCAGACGCGGCCTATGATCGCCGGGGGCAATATGCTCCAACTGCTGAGGGGTGTTATCGGGGCGGAGGGTCGCCCGCTGCCCGAGTTGGCCTCGCCGGCGGAGCATCCGGACGATGACGCCATTCTTGCCTGCGTGCGCCGGGGCGAGCCGCTGTCTAAGGAGTTCATCATCGATTCTCACGGGCATCTGGCGCACTTCGGGGCAATGGGCGCAATCGGAATCCCCATGCCCGCGCAGGATGCCGATGAGGCGATTGTGACGATGGACCGCGTCGGCATCGACATGATGGCCTTCAGCATGTGGAGCGGGCTCGTGGACGGGGACCCGGAGGCCAACGACCTGGCCATCAACGCCGTGTCGAGGTACCCGGACAGGCTGATGGCGTATGGGTGCTACAACAACAACTACCCGGACATGTACGAGGCGGAGCTGGAGCGCGTATTCCGCGCCGGCAAGGTCATCGGCATCAAGCCGTACGGGCAGTACAACCGCGCCCGCATCGACGACCCGCGCAGGGCGGCAAGCTGGGAGTGGGCCAACGAGGCGGGCGCTATCGTGCTGGGCTGCGGCAGCTTCAACGAAGAGCAGCAGATGTCGCCGGCTATTGCGATGAAGCTCGCCGAGCGGTACCCGAACGCGAAGTGGATGATCTCACACGTGACCAGCAGCCATGCGTTCGCGCGGGCGACGATCGAGGCGTGCAATGCATACCCGAACATCTACGCGGAGGTCTGCTATTCGCTGTTGACCTACGGCATCATGGAGATGCTGTATGAGCAGATACCGCTGGAGCAGATTCTCTACGGCTCGGACATGCTGATGCGCGACCCGGCTTCACAGATCGGGTATGTGGCGTTTGCGCGCATTCCGTACGAGGCAAAGCAGCGCATCTTCGGGCACAACTTCGCCGATATGCTGGGGATGCCAGACGGCGGGCGCACGCCGCGGGCGTAGTGTCGCGCGGGTTGTGGTCGTGTGCCCGGCACACAATCGTCTGGCCATGCTGCGCCGGTGTGTGGTATATTGGCAGTAGCGTTGCTCTTTGGAGCACTCACTGCTACAGCATTCGCGCGTCACGCACGTCCGCGGGGTTGAGCGGCGGCGACGGTGGCCAAAGACGTCATGGCAGTGCAGACCGCCAGGGTCACATCAGCTGCCGAGTGAGAGTGCGGGTAGGGCGGGCCTCGACGCCATCGAGGAGGCTCACCCCATGCGTGCGCATTCGCCCCGAACGGCCGGCATCTTCTCTGCCATGCTCTTCCCCATCGCCCGCATCGCATCTGTGACGCTCTGTGTCTGCGCGGGCCTGCTGTTGATCACCGCCGTACAGGCGGCCGACCTCGCCGGGATGACCGCGGACGAGCTGTGGGCGCATGCGGAGGAACTCAGGACCGCCGGCAAACCCGCGGAGGCGCAGGTGGTCTACACGTACCTCGTTGACCACCACGCCGACAACGAGGCACGGGCGTCCTGGGCCCTGTTCCGACTGTGCTCGGCGAGCTACGGCAACCGCGACATCAACGCCGCGCTCGCATACGTGGAGTGGCTGGCCGCGGACTACCCCGAGTGCGGCATCATGAAGTCGGGCTACGCCGCTTCATACCTCACGGCCATTCACCTGGTGTACCGACGCGACTACGCGGCCGGTATCGGTGTCGCAGAGGACCATCTGGGGCGCTTCGGGACACAGATGAAGGAGCTCGAGCGCGCCAAGGTGGTTGAGCGCCTGGCACAGTGCCACCTGAAGCTGAACCAGCCCGCCCAGGCGCTCGCCGCGTTGAAGAGATACGGGTTGCGGCATCCGGACCTGTTGCGGCTGCCCGTCTGGCATCGCTCTGTCTATGACGCCCATCTCGCGCAGGGCGATGCGGCATCGGCTCTTTCGGCCGCGCGGGCAGCGTACGCGCTGTGCGATTTCACAACGCAGGCGGTCCAGGACGCCGCCGAGCTTGTGCGGGATGGCTTTGCGGCGGCGGGCCGCGACCCCGACGGCGTCGCGTTCATCGGCTGCCAGATGAATGCGACAGCCCCCAACCCCCTGGCGCAGATACCGATGCCGACGCTCACCGCCGACGAAATGCAGCAACTGCTCGCCGCAGCCATGGAGAACCCCGTGCATGCCACAGTCGCCTACCTGTACTCGGGGGACGACTCCCAGGCGCTGTCGGCGGCGCTCCTGCAGGCTTCGGAGGCATCCGGGGACGCGCTGACGGCGGCATTGCTGGAGATTGCGCGTGTGCTGAAGGCGACCGACCTGAACGTCGTGCGGGCGAACCAGCTCGCGGCATTCGCTAACGGTGAGGCCGGGGAGAACCCCCTGGCCGAGCAGCCCATCGACCTGGCGGGGCTGCCGGACGGGGGCCCTTACGCGGGCCTGCAGGCCGTGCAGGTCGCGGGCCCGACGTTGATGATGCATGTCACTCACATGGCCGAGCAGGAGCACGCAAGCCCCGCACGCATCCGCGAGTGGCTGCAGTCGACGGGGGCCTCGACCGAGGAGGTCGTGGCGGCACTGGACTCGATCAAGCAGTCTCTGCCCATGCCGCCGGCCTTCATCCCGCTTTCGGCAGAGGTGTGGGAGCGCCACGGGGGCAGGGCCGAGCAGTGCGCTCACCTCCCATACAACGCGACGCTGCTACTTGGCATATACCTGGGGACGATCGACGAGGAGGAACAGGCCAAGACGCTGCTCTCTGCGTTGCAGAACCCCGACAGGGCGGCCCTCGGGGCCGACCTGTACCGGGTGTCATGCGAGCTTCTTGACTACCAGGAATGTGCGTACCGCCTCGCGATGTGGGCGCACAAGAGGGGAGCCGAACTGCGCGGACCTGCGGATATCGCGTTCGTGAGCTGGATGCTCAAGCAGGAGTGCGCGAAGCTGGGCAGCGCGGAGGCGGTTCGGGAGGAGCTGATCCCCTGGGCGGAGATGGCACTCGGCCTCGAGGGCTCCGAGAGCAAGTGGGCCTATGCGCTCTGGAACCTCGTGTGGGCGTATGAGTATGTGGGGGAGCCGGAGAAGGCGGTAACCGAGGGGCTGCGATGGCTCGGCGAAGCCGGCGACAGAGAGGTCGGGCCGCACCAGATGATCGGTGCCACAAAGGTGAAGCTCGCGGGGATGTGCGCGGACCAAGGGCGCGTGAAGCAGGCAGCGGAGATATACCAGGCGGTAATCGACGCGGTGCCTCCGTACACCGGGGCCGCCGAGACCGCCTACGAGCAGTTGGCGAAGCTGGCAGCGGCGCACCCCGGTGAGGTGGCCCCACCGCATCGCTGAGTTCGGGGGGGGGCGTCGTCAACGCGCTGCGGCACATCGGGACAACGCTGAGTAGCGCATCGCGCTGGAAGCAACGAAGCCGGCCCAAGAGAGGGCCGGCTTCGCGTGTTTCCCGATCTGCAGACTGCTGCTCGGTTGGCCGTCGGACGCCAGAAGCGCCGGGTGGCAGCATCCAGAAGGATGTTGGTCACCTGCAACCACTTGCTGTGGCCGGGCAATGGCTACGCCGCACGGCCAAGGTGTAGCGGTAGACTACTGCAGGGCGATGGGGACGTTCTCCGGACGATCCCACTTGGTGTGTCCGTCGGCATAGGCGTAGTTGCAGCCATCGTTGTGCCTCGGACTCTCGCTCAGGCTGAGCGGGATCAGGGTCGCCGGCACGGTGCCGGCGGCATCGCACATGAGAGCCGTCTCAGCCGGGGTGAGTATCGAACCGAGACTGCACGAGAATGTTCCGGCAGCCGGCGCTCCGAACAGGCGGCCCGTCGATGAGCCCGCGGGCACAGGGGTACCGACATCAACCGAGTAGCTGATGTTCGCCTTGCCAATGTTGGTGAGGACGACGGATGCCGGCTTGCTCGGGCACTGCCATATCTGCGTGTTCTTGAGGTACGGGTCGATCAATTCCGTGAATGCGGTGATGGTCGGTGGCGTTCCCGCAATGGCCATCGGGAGTCTCTCATCGTAGTCCTGTGAGTACATGATGACGCCGAGGCCCAACTGCTTGAGATTGCTCAGGCAGCTGGACTGCCGCGCCTTCTCGCGAGCCCGTGCGAATACGGGGAACAGGATCGCCGCCAGGATGGCGATGATCGCAATGACCACCAACAACTCAATCAACGTGAAACCTCGGTGCTTCATCGAACGGCTCCCTCCTGATGTGTAGAACTATGCGCCTCGCGAGGTTGCTCGCCAGGCGCTGACGCACGCATGTAGTATATGACGTTTCTTTACGACGCTCAGTATTCCTTCAACACGATGATGATGGATTTGTTCCGCGATTTTTGTCTCGCGTCCGACCGGGCTGCCAGAGGGTTACCCGCCCCCCAAGTAGAACTTGCCGTCTGTGCGACCAAGGACACCCGCAGCGATGGTACCAGGAGGCGACACAGGTGAAGATCGGGATACGCAACGGGTCACTCGGGACAGACTGGCTGGGCGCAATCGGCATGGCGGCCGAGCTGGGGTACGACGGCGTCGAGCTGGATATCAATGCCGAGTACGCGAGTAGCATCATGTGGACGGCAGAAGGGCGGGGGCAGATCATCGAGAAGGCCCGCAACTCGGGCTGTGAGATAGCCTCGCTCTGCATCGGCGCTTACTGGACGATCAGCCCCGCAAGCGCCGAAGAGGCGGTCCGCAACGAGGCGGCTGAGTTGGCGACCTCCGCCATCGCCTTCGCTGCCGAGTTCGGGGCGCGATGGATACTGCTCCCGATCACTCCCGGCGGCGATGAGTGCGATCACGAGACATGCGTGGAGCGATGGCTGGAGCATACCGCGCGCGTGGCGCCGGTTGCCGAGGACATCGGTGTGCAGTTGTGTCTGGAGAATGTCGGCCGCGGGTGCGGCAAGCTTGCAGGAGACCTTCTGCGCCTTGTCCAAGGAACAGACAATCCCGCCGTTGGGGTGTACTACGACATCGGCAATGCAATCGCGTTCGGCGAGGACCCGGCGGAGGGCATCGGGCAACTGGCGGACGTGCTGCGCATCGTGCATGTGAAGGACCGCGAGGGGGATCTCCTGGGCGACGGCGTTGTGCCGATCCGCGCGGCCATGGAGGCGCTCGAGGCAATCGGCTATGACGGGTACCTGGTGCTCGAGACACCGCCGACGGATGACGCGATGAGCGCGGGCGCCCGCAATCTGGAGTACCTGCGGACGATGCTGGAAGACATCTCCTGAGGAGGGATATGCGTGAAGACACGGATTGGCTCGAACTGGGCAGTACTGAGCGTCATCGCAGTGCTGGCGCTGGGCATCTCAAGCGCATTCGCGCAGCCGCTCGATGATGAGTTGAACCCCGAGGGCTTCGCCGGCATCGGGGCGGTCGTCAACGCCGGCGAAGGGGGCGGCGCCACGATCGCGGCCGTGGTACCGGGAGGCCCGGCCGAACGGATCGGTGTCGAGCCCGGTGACCGGGTACTGACTGTCGACGGTGTGCCAGTCGAAGGAATGGGACTCGCCGACATCGTCAAGCGCATCCGCGGCAGGGAGGGCGAGACCGTCACCCTGACGCTGCAGCGTGAGGGGCGCGATGAGCCGCTGACCTTTGCGATCAAGCGCGAGCGCATCGGGTTCGGAGGCGGCTTCGAGTTCGACTTCCCTGGCGGTCCAATGGAGCCCCGAGAGGCTACGCGCAGGTACCTGCCGTGGGATGGGACGTTCGGCTACAGCGCCCCGAGGCCCGTGCAGCAGCCGGTGATGGTCGTCGACGGCGGGAAGATATACATCCTGCGCGACAATGTGCTCTACAAGTTCGATGCTGAGACGCTCCAGCAACTCGGAGCGACGGTGCTGGTGCCGCCGGAGCCGGAGAGGTGATGACAGATTCGCCGGTCTGGGAGATGTGAGCGTGCGCTCGGCGCCGAGGAGGCACCGCCCCAGCGCCGCGGGCCGGGCCTCCGTCCTACCCGTGAATGTCCGGGAAGCCACGGAGCGGCATGCGCTGCGTGAACCAGAAGCGGTCCTCAGCCGATGAGTGCTCCTGCTTCATCTTCTGAATCTCCGCGGCAAACTGCGCGGCATCCTTGCCGAAGAGCGTGTGCTGGGAGACCTGCGTGGCGCGACTCTCAAGGAACTTGTGCGCATAGCCGGTGATATCCTCGACGAGGTCCGGCGGGCGGTCGGCAATGCCCTTGTAGTAGAACTGGTGCGGCGTATTCCATGGTTCGCCTAACTCCGCGCAGACGGGCTGGCCTCCCTGCCAGAGCGCCTCGAGCGTGATCTCACACGCGGCGATATGGTCGCGGTTGCGGTCATGGGGACCGTGGGTGAAGGCGGCGTCAGGCCGGATTCTTCGGATCAGCGTCATGGTCTCCTGCAGCGTCTGCTTGTCGTTGATCAGTCCCATGTCCGGGCGCTCGAAGCGATAGCGCTCCTTCACCCCGAGCACGCGGTCGCTGTCCTCCCCCTCCCTGCGCCGCATCTGCACGATTGTGTCCTTCCACTCCGGCTTCGGGTAGCCCTCACAGCCGTTGGTGAAGATGGCGACGTAGACTTCGACTCCCAGGTCTGCCAGCTTCGCGATAGTTCCCGACATCGTCTGCTCATCGTCAGGATGCGCGCCGAAGACGAGTATCCGCTTGTAGTTCATGAGTACCTCTTCCCTACCTGTTGAGAATGCAGCCAGTCGCCTCTGTCGGTTCGGGGTAGGTAGCCTTCCCCGTCCAAATGTCTGCCCGCCGACCCGCAAACGTGGGACACAGTCCCCGATCCGGCATGTCCCGAGAGGCATACTTCCCTGCGCGCAGGCATGACTCCTACCCGGCGGACGGCGGGGGCCACAGCGGCCGAAGGGAGGAGGCACGCGCAGCGCGAACTGCCACGGCGTACCGAACCAACGGACGTCGCGCCGGCGACACGCCGGAGGAGAAATGTGCATGGTCAGATTGGCTGCGGTCTCGATTCTGTTGCTCACGATGCTCAGCGGCGCGAAGGCTGCGGGCCTGGTCGCCAACCCCTCGTTTGAGCAGGGAGCTACGGACGAAGGGCTGCCGGTTGACTGGCGCCTGCGCGAGGCCGAAGGTGTCGAACTGCGCGACGACGGCGGGCATGAGGGGGCGCACTATGTGCGCGTGACGGATACCTCCGCCGACAAGGGGCTGTTCCTGGAGTCAGAACGGGTGCCGGCCCGCCCGGGTGGCACGTACACGGCGACCGCGTGGCTGCGGAGCGCCGACAAGTGCTCGCCGGGGCTGTACGTCAATGTCTACGACATGCTCGGCACCCGCATTGCCAACACCTACTCGCGGGCAACGGGGCCGACTGATGGCTGGGTGCAGGTGCGCGTCACTCAGGTCGCCCCTGAGGACGCCTGGATGGTCTCGCTGGGTGTGTACGCGTATACGGCCGATGTGGGGGTCTTTGACGCCGACGACGCGGAGCTGATCGTCGAAGGCGGCGCCGAGCCGGGATCGTGGGGCGTCGAGCGCGCCCAACCGGGCAACGGCGGGCCGTACGAGATCGGCGACCGGCTCGAGCTGTTTGTCGACGACTTCCTGATCGAGGCGATGACCGGCGGGGTCGAACGGCGTTTGCACCACCCGGTGCCGCGGGAGGTCGTCCTGGAACTGNNGCCGTGGGAGGGCCCCACCTCGGCCTACTTCGTGGTGTTTCAGGACGGCGAGCGTGTGCGGATGTACTACCGGGGCGAGATGCCGGGCGTGGATGGTGAAGCCTGCTGCGTGGCGGAGAGTCGCGACGGCATCCACTTCGAGCGGGTGAATGCGGGGCTGTTTGAGTTCGCGGGCTCGACGGACAACAACATCATCTGGGTTGGGCGCGGGGCGCACAACTTCACACCGTTCCGCGACGCCAGGCCGGATGTGCCTGAGGATGAGCGCTACAAGGCTCTGGGCTACTCACACCATGGGAAGGGCCTCGGCGTGTTCGCTTCGGCCGACGGCCTTCGGTGGCGGGAGCTTCTGGAGCATGCGCCGATCACGGATGGCGCATTCGATTCGCAGAATCTGGCGTTCTGGGACGCGTTGAGGGGGCGGTACGTGGACTTCCACCGCAAGGGCCGCGACGGTGTGCGCGACATCGCGACCTGCACGAGCGAGGACTTCCGTACGTGGACGGATGTGGTGTTTGTCGAGTACTCCGATACGCGCAAGGAGCACATGTACACCAATGGGGTCCAGCCCTACCCGCGGGCGCCGCACATCTACCTTGGGTTCCCCGCGCGCTTCGTGCCGGAGCGGACCAGGTACGCGGATCACCCATCTCCGGGCGTGAGCGACGCGATCCTGATGTCAAGCCGCGACGGCCTGCACTTTGAGCGCTGGGAGGAGGCGTTCATCCGGCCCGCGGCGGAGCGTGAGGTGTGGACGGATCGCAACAACTACCCGGCGTGGGGGATGATCCAGACGGCGCCGGATGAGCTCTCCGTGTACTGGACGGAGCACTACAGGCACCCGGGGATGCGCCTGCGGCGCGGGACAATCCGGACTGATGGGTTTGTGTCGCTCCACGCCGGTGGGCGGCCCGGGGAGGCGCTGACGCGGCCGCTCATCTTCAGCGGCAGCCGGCTGGTGGTCAACTACGCCACGGATGCCGTCGGGCGGGTGCATTTCGAGCTGTGCAGGGCGGATGGATCACCGATCGAGGGCTTCTCTCTGGCCGATTCCGAGGTGCTTTTCGGCAACGAACTCGAGCATGCGGTACGCTGGAACGGTTCGAGCGACATCGGGGCCCTTGCGGGGCAGCCGGTGCGGCTGCGGATGCTGCTGGAGAACGCCGACCTGTACTCGATCCGCTTTGCAGCGGGAGAGTGAGCACCGCCCTGTTCAGCCGGCCTGGCCCTGCGTGATCGCCTGCTCGGCTTCCGAAGGCTCACGCTGCCAGATCTGCTCGGCCTCCGCCCGCCATGCCTCATCCGTACTGCCGGGGCCGAGTTCGGCGACAAAGCCGGCCTCCGGAGCATAGGTGGGCACATCGAGTCTGCGGTGGAGGGCGGCGGCGAAGTCGAGCACTGCCGTCTCTTCGCCATGGGTGACAAAGGCCGCCTTGATGCCGCCGATGTGTTCGGCCCACGCCAGCAGCTGGCCAAGGTCCGCATGGGCGGAGAGGCCGCGCAGACTCTCGATCCGTGCGTTGACGGGGATGCGCTCGCCGAAGAGCTTCACTTCCTTCGCCTTCTCGACTAGAACGCGCCCCAGAGTCCCCATCGCCTGGAAGCCGACGATCAGCACGGTCGCATTGGGGTCGGCCAGATGGTTGTAGAGATGGTGCCGAACTCGACCGGCGGTGCACATGCCGCTGCCCGCAATCACGATGCAGGGCCCGGAGTCGAAGTTGATCGCCTTCGAGTCATTGACTGTGTGGCTGTACTGCAGCCCCTTGAACTCGGTCGGCTTGTCACCGGCGGCCAGCAGCGCCAGAGCCTCCTCGTCGAAGAGATCGCGATGGTTGCGGACGATCTCGGTGGCCTTGATCGCCAGGGGGCTGTCGAGGTAGACGCGGTGCGGCTTCACTCTCCCGGCTTCAACCATGCGGTTGAGCGCGTAGAGGACTTCCTGCGTGCGGCCGACGGCGAAGGCCGGGATGATGAGGTGGCCGTGCCGCTTGTAGTTGTCGATCACGATCTGCTCGAACTCAGCGTAGTCGGCCGTCGCCGCGTGATGCACACGGTTGCCATACGTCGACTCGATGACCAGATAGTCTGCCTCGGCAACGGTCTCGGGGTCGCGGATGAGCGACTGGCCGGGGCGGCCGAGATCGCCGGAGAAGACGAGCTTGGTTTCTGACTGCCCCTCCTGAGCCCAGACTTCGACCACCGCCGAGCCGATGATATGTCCGGCGTCGCTGAAGCGGACCCTTACCCCGGGGGCGACATCCTGGTCCTTCCAGTACGGCACCCTCCGCAGCAGGTCGATAGTCGGCGGGACGTCATCGCGGGTGTAGAGCGGCTGTGGCGGAGGGCCCACGCGGCCCTGCCGGATCCACTTCTTTGTGTCCCACTGGGCGTCTTCCTCCTGTATCTGGGCACTGTCCAGGAGCATGACTTCGGCGAGATCAACCGTCGCGTCGGTGGTGAACACCTCGCCCGCAAAGCCGGCGGCGACGAGGCGCGGCAGGAGGCCTGAGTGGTCGATGTGGGCGTGTGTGAGGACGACGGCATCCAGCTCGGAGGGTTTGAAGTGAAAGTCCATGCGGTTCTGGACGCGCATGTGGGTGCTGCCCTGAAACATGCCGCAGTCGATGAGCACACGCGCGTTGGAGGTGCTCAACAGGTACTGCGAACCGGTGACAGTCCGTGCCGCACCATAGAAGGCCAGATGCATCGATGTCTCACCATCCTGGCTCGATCGGAGCCGCCGACAGCGCCGTGCCGGTAGTGGCCTGTGAACGCCGGGGAGCAGATTGGGGAGGGCAGTCAAGCAGCAGCCTGCCCCCCCGCGATCGGTTGCGCCCGGCAGTACCGGTGAGTCTCAGAGTATTGGCAGGTAGGTGTCAAGCTCCCAGGAGGTCACCTGGGCGCGGTAGCGATCCCACTCGATCTTCTTGTTCTCGATGAGGACCTCGAACATGTCCGGCCCGAGGGCGTCGCGCAGCATCTGGCTCTCCTCGGCGATCGCAACGGCCTCGCGCAATGAGCCGGGGAGTGTGTCGATACCGCAATCATCGCGCTCCTTGGGGGTCATGCGGTAGACGTTGGCGGTAGTCGCCGGCGGAAGCTCGTAGTCGTTCTCGATGCCTGTCAATCCGGCACAGAGCATCACCGCGAAGGTAAGGTAGGGGTTGCAGGCAGGGTCGGGAGCCCGGTACTCCATGCGCACCGAACCCGGAACACCCTCGCGGTAGGAGGGTATCCGCACGAGATCGGAGCGGTTGATCTTGGCCCATGACACGTAGACGGGAGCCTCGTAGCCGGGGATCAGGCGCTTATATGAGTTGACCCACTGGTTAGTGACGACGGTGATCTCACGCGCATGCCTGAGCAGGCCGGCGAGGAACTTTCTGCCGATCTCGGACAGGTGATCGGGATCATCTTCGGAGAAGAACGCGTTCTGCCCGTCCTTCCACAGACTCTGGTGGCAGTGCATGCCGGACCCGTTCACGCTCGCGAGGGGCTTGGGCATGAAGGTCGCGTAGTAGCCGTTGCGGATCGCGATTTCCTTGGTGACCAGGCGCACGATCATGACGGCGTCGGCCATGGTCATGGCATCCTTGTAGTGCATGTCGATTTCGTGCTGACTGGGAGCCACCTCATGGTGGGTATAGTCGATGTCGAGCCCCATGGCCTCAAGGGCCAGGACGGTTTCCTGACGGAGCGCAGCGGCGACATCGGGTGGGGTGTTGTCGAAGTAGCCACCGTCATCGAGGCCTTCGAGCGGGAGTGTCGAGTTCTTGAAGTAGAAGTACTCGAGTTCGGGGCCAACCATGTAGTCAAAGCCCATGTCGGCGGCCTTGTCCAGGCTGCGCCTGAGAACGCCGCGTGGGTCGGTGGTGGACAGTTCGCCGTTCGGCTTATGGATGTTGCAGAAGAGCTTGGCCATGGGGGCGCTGCCGTGGTTGCGCCAGGGGAGCAGGGAGAAGGTCCTGGCGTCGGGCATGGCGACCATGTCGCTCTCATCGATGCGGGCAAAGCCCTCGATCGAGGAGCCGTCGAAACCTCTGCCTTCGCGGAACGCCGCCGCAAGACCGTCGACGCCGATGGTGAGGCTCTTGAGTGAACCAAGAACATCGGTGAACCACAGGCTCACGAACTTGACGTCGCCCTCCCGCGCAAGTTCCAGCACTCGCATTACGTCAGGCATAAGCAATCCCTCCGGGGTTGGTACCCCTGAATCCAGGGGTTTTTTTTTTGAGGAGGGAGCTCAGCCGTCGGGCCTGGTGACGTAGAATGCCCTCGCCTGCCGGATTCTCAGCCGGTGCAGATCGATGGCGCGGTCCAGGAGTGTTCGCGGGTCCGGGTCGTAGATGATGTCGGCGTTGGTCTCCTTGTCGATCATGCCGACGATGCTCTCGATGTGGTCGGCGATGCCGCCGGTTCCCTCGAGTACCGCGATCAGCTTGCCTTCGTCATAGGCTATGGCAAACTCGCCCAGAGTGCCTGAGCGTCCGCCGACGATCGTGACGATGTCGCAACTGCGAATAGCGGCCACCTCGCGCCCCATGAGCCCGCTGCCGGTGTAGATGATGCAGTCGTACTCCTCATACGGCGAGTGGTAGCGCTCGACGTGCTCGACCAGGCTGAGGCCGGGAGAGATGCCGACGGTCATGGCGCCGGCCTCGTGAGCGGCGACGGCGGCGGCATGCGGGTATCCCGGACAGGCCCCGTTGATGAGAATGCACCCGTGGGCGGCAATCTCGAGGCCGAGCTGCCGGGCCTTCTCGAGCACGCCCTCGTCCATTCTCCCGCCGGCGGAGCCCATCACTCCAACCTTTGTCTTCACGCCCGTGAGTTCCATGGTGCGCACCGTCCGATGTGGCTATTGAAGCGCATCTCGTGCGTGCTCGTGCGGGTCCACGCCCGTGCGTGTCGCGCGTGAGCGTGCAGAATGCCTGTTGTATACCCAATGGTGTTGCGCGGAGTTCCGCAAGCGGGCGTCCGCCTGCAAAACAGAAAGGACGCGGCCAGTGTGGCTTCTGACGCGCGCCCTCGTGAATATTGACTTCTCACCTACGCCGATTTCACATTACCACAGCCGGGGCGTGGAGTCAAATTGAGCATCATCGCCGGGGCTGTACCGAAGTCT
>DPJP01000314.1:0-546 GCA_003542955.1 Armatimonadota bacterium | reverse complement strand
CCTGAGACTTCGGTACAGCCCCATCATCGCCATGGCCCGCCGCGGAACTTGGCCTCTTCACCTTTGGGCGATGGGCAGGTATGATGTGCGCGTGGCCGAGTGCGGTGAACGTATCGAGGTGATGCGGGTGCACGATTGCGAGCGGTTGCGGGAGCTGGTTGCGGACGCCGAGGGCTTACGTGTGTGGGTCGCGGGCAAGCTTGCCGTCGACAGGCGGGTCTGCGGCGAGCCGCTGATCGGCCATGGCCCGCGGGTGGCGCCGACGCTGAAGCTCCGGGAGCAGCACGATATCCCGGCCGGAGCCGCCCGACTGGCCCGCATACTCAACGAGGCCGGGGCCAGGGTCACGATAGCCGGCATCGTCGGGGACGACCTGCCGGGCGCGGGGCTGCTCGCGCAGCTCGAGAGTGAGGGCATCGACACATCCGGCGTGGTGATCTCCGAGGCCGTGGCCACCGAGATGTCGATGACGGTGGTATCCGCGTGCGAGCCGGAGCGGTGCGTGTGCGAGGGCATCACGGTGTGCGAGTGCGGGGATGAGATGGT
>DPJP01000315.1:10482-10772 GCA_003542955.1 Armatimonadota bacterium | reverse complement strand
GCGCCATCGCGGCCGGCCACGTACACCGCGCGGCCCGAGACGGCCGGCGAGCTCTGGAGCTGGGCGCCCGTGTCGTACTGCCACAGGCACACCCCCGTGTGACTCTCAAGCGAGTAGAGCAGGCCGTCGTGCGAGCCGCAGTAGAGCGCGCGCCCGCTCAGAGCGGGAGAGCCGTTGACCCAGTCCTTCGTCTCGAAGTTCCACAGGTGCGTACCGGTCTCGGCATCGACGGCGTAGATGCGCTTGTCGCGGGAGCCGACGTAGACGAACGACTGCCAGGCCGCGGGCGA
>DPJP01000315.1:508-10467 GCA_003542955.1 Armatimonadota bacterium | reverse complement strand
CCCGCCGGTCTGGAACTCCCACACCTGCCGACCGCTGTCGGCATCGATGCAGTAGAGACGCCGGTCCGCGGAGGAGACGTAGACGCGCCCCTGGTGGAATGCCGGCGAGGAGTAGACCTCACCGCCGGTCATGAAATCCCAATCGAGTTCACCGGAACTGGCCTTGAGCGCGTAGAGCCGATAGTCGGCACTGCCGACGTAGACGCGCCCCTGCCAGACCAGCGGCGAGGAGTGGACGCCCATCTCGGTGCGGTACTCCCAGATGCGCTGCCCGCTCTGGGAGCTGATGGCCGTGACACGACCGTCGTCTGAGCCGAAGTAGACGACATTCTGCCATGCGACGGGGCTTGCGGTGACCTCCGATGGTACGGCGACCTGCCAGAGGACGTCGCCCGTCTGGGCGTCGAGGGCAAGCAGGCGGTTGTAGACGGCAAACACCAGCACCTTCCCCCCGAGCACGCAACCGCTGAGCACGACGTCGTGGTTGAAGCGTCGCTCCCAGATCATGTCGCCCGTTTTGGCGGAAAGCGCGCAGATGGCGCCCGAGCCGATCCCCCCGTGGGACCCGCTGCCGATGAAGACCATCCCGTTGGCGACGACGGGTGATGCGATGACCCACTCGCCGATTTTGGTCTGCCAGCGGCGCTGGAGCGGCGGCAAGACGACCTCCGGCGTGTAGCCCGTCCTGGTGATGTTGCCGCGAAACATCGGCCAGTTGTAGGCGCGGGTCGCTTTCTTCGAGCGCTCCTTGACCAGGGCCAGGGCGGCTTCGTCGAGGGCGCGGCGAGCCTCGACATGCTCGGGGTTGATGGCGAGCACCTGGCGGAGCAGGGCAATCGCGCGGCGCAACTCGCCCTCGGCCAGCCACGTCATAGCCCTCTGGTAGAGGTCCTCGGCGGCCGACAGCGTGGCGGCGGCAGCCTCGGCGGCGCCCGTGGCGTCCACGGGGTGACACGTTGCCGGCTGGGCAGGAGCGGCTCCGGCCGGGCCGAAGACGGTTGTCTCCATCGAGCCGACGCAGACGGGACAGGCCGAGTACTCGTGGCGTGTGGTGTAGCCACACTGCAGACAGCGCAGCACCGTGGCGCCGGCGGCGGCATCAATGACCGCCGTCTCGATGTCTCCGAGTGCCCGCGCGAGTTCCGAGAAGCTCTGGTAGCGGTCCGCGCGCTCCTTGGCGAGGCAGGGCATGACGACCTCTTCGAGAGCCGGCGGCACGTTGTTCACGAGTTGGCTGGGGCGGACGGGCTCCTGGTTGAGGATGTTGCGGATGAGCGCGCCGACGTTGTCACCGTGCAGCGGCTGCTGGCCCGTGATGGCGACATAGAGCACTACGCCGATGCTGTAGATGTCGGAGCTGCGGTCGGCGGAGGCGGCGTCGACGAATTGCTCCGGCGGCATGTAGAGGTAGGTGCCCAGGCCGATCCCGGTATCGGTCAGCCGCGCGGTGCCTCCGGTCATCTTGGCGAGACCGAAGTCGGTCACCTTCACGTCGCACTCGCGGGTGAGCATCAGGTTCGATGGCTTGAGGTCGCGGTGGATGACACCGCGGCCACCGGGTCCGACGGGCAAGTTGTGGACATACTCCATGCCCGCGCAGACCTGGAGCGCGAAGCGGAGCAACTGCGGGTAGAAGAGGCGGCTCTCGGTCTCGAGCAGCGTCTGCATGTCGGCGCCGTCCACGTACTCGAGGAAGAGGAAGGGCTGCCCCTCGATCTCGCGGTAGATGATCGCCTCGACTATGTTGGGGTGGCGGCCGACGTTCATCCAGGTCCGGGCCTCCTGCGCGAACCTGTTGACCGCCGTGCGGTCCTCGAGCAGTTCCTCCTTGAGCGTCTTCACGGCAAAGCGCCGCTGCGAGAACTCGTCCAGAACGATATAGACGATGCTCATGCCGCCCCGGTGCTTCTCAACGACGCGGTACTGGTCGTCGATCTTGTCGCGGACCGCAAGCTCCAACGGCTTTGCCTCACATGAACCGTTCTGGATACAGGTATGGCTCTACCGATGTGGGAATTGATATTCGCTGCCGGAGGCGGGATATCCTGCATGGGCCAGGCGCTGTACGGAAGTCTCAGGGCAGATGCCGGACATGCAGGCAGCGCTGGAACGGCTGGGGTCACGTCTNNTGCCCGAAACCAAACGAATGGCACCCGCACTCATCGATACGCTGCCTGGTGTACTGGACCCCGGAGAGCAAAAATGAATTTTCAAGACGTGACCCCAGCGTCTCTCCATCTAGAACCCTGAGACTTCGGTACAGCCCCCGTGGGCCAGGAGGACCGGTCGGACAAACTCGCGCAAGGCTCATGGCTGCCGGGCAATGGCCCTCGTCGGGCGGACGGCGCAGTTTGACAGGCTCGGGTGTCGGGTAGATTCTATCACAGAATCACCCGGAGTGTGCGCGCTCCGGGGGTTCTGCGCATGCTGTGGATGCCGCGGGAGCGGAGTGGGGGGCTCCTGCAATCACAGGCTCATCGAGCCGCCAAAGGTGCACTCGCTATGCGAAAAGCAGCGGTCCTGATTGTGGTCGGTTTCCTGGTCCTGATGTTCGTCGGCGGCGTCGTGCTCCAGTCCACTGTCGTGTTGCAGCGGGTGGCGGTTGTTCGCGACCCTCAGGGCGACGTGCTCATCAAGACGCGGACCGGCAACCGCTTTCTGCCGCTCGCGGATACTCCACGCGTGCATGCCGGCGACAGCCTGAAGACCGGCAGAGACGGCTCAGTCACCCTCGAGTGGGTGGATGGCACGCGCCTGCGCGTCGAGCCGCGCACGGCGTTGACGGTGCTCAAGTGCCACGTGAACAAGTCCGAAGACGCAGAGATATCGCAGTTCAAGCTCGATATCGGCACCATCTGGATTCGCGTCATCAGGGGCCTCTCGCAGAAGTCGAAGTTCGAGGTAGAGACGCCGACGGCCACCGCCGCCGTGCGTGGGACAGTGTTTGCCGTCACGGTCGGTAATGACGGCCGCACGCAGGTGTCGGTGCTCGAGGGCGCCGTGGATGTGGGGGATGATGCACAAGTGACGACCGTCGAGCCCAACTCGGTGGCCACCATCGCCGGAGCGAAGACCAATGTCAACGACTTCAGCGAGGCGGACAGCGCGGAGTGGGCGTTGCACCAGACCATCGCCGAGCCCATCCTGCGTGTCGAGGCGCCCGAAGGCGGATACCACGCCCCGCCCGGCGGCACAATCACCATCAAGGGGCGTAGCGAGAAGGATGCCACGGTCACGGTGAACGGCACCGCGGTGCAACTCGGGGTCAAGCACGCATTCAGGGCGAATGTGAGCATCCCACCCGATATCAGCGGCGATGAGCACGTGGTCGAGGTGAAGGCGGTCGACGCCAGGGGCTACGAAACGGTGCGGGAGGTCACTGTGTCGGTGGACCGCTGAGGACGGCTGGCGCGGCCCGAACAGAGAGAGCGAGTGGTGACGACTACTTGAGGATGCTCCGAAGCGTCAGCAGCACCGGGTAGTGTGATCCGGACTCGGGGATGGTCCTCAGCAGAGCAGTGTGCGTGCTCCCCGGCGGCACAGAGACCTTGTAGATGACCTGCTCGTTGGCCGCGGAGAGCATCGGGGTCTCGATCAGAGCGTTATCCAGCCAGAATGTCGCGCGGGCGACGCCGCCGCGGGCGCGGACCGCGAGTTCACATATCGCGAGACGATCGGTCGGGTTCTCGACCACCGCCGTCACCTCGTGCAGCACACCATAGCTGCCGGCGAGTTCCTGTCCGCGGCTGTTGACGTCGGGCGTCTTGCCCAGGCTGTAGAATGACCACTCCCCGCCCACAACGTGCCTCATCTGCACCTCTCGCTGCCCCTCGAACACATAGCCGCTCGTCTGGGCGTCCTGGGAGTAGGCCGGCGGCGTGGGAGCGAAGAGCGCAACGGGCGTCGCGGTCTCATCGACCACGACCTCGACGACGAACTCCTCACCGGCCAGCGGCACGATCCGCCCGACACCGCTTGCGACCTCACGGTACCCGAGCGTTATGGCGGCGATATCGAGGGCGGTGCGCGGGGGCATGCTGACGACGTATCCGGTGCCCTCGAAGAGGTCCTTCATGAACCGGGCCGTGGCGCTGTGGCCGACGAAGATCTCGTCCGGACTGGGCCCCGCGGAGGCCTGCGTCAGGTGAATCTGGGCGGGAGTGTCGGAGGTGTTATGTACGCGCACCGCCATGCGCAGCCGTCGCGAGGCCAGGTTGATGTGATGCCAGAGGATGCGTGCGCTCACGCGCCCGTAGAGGCGCTCCCGCATGAGAACGGCGGGCTCGGTGATCTTCTCAGGGAGGTTGCTCACCATCAGCAACGGTGACGGATGGCGTGGCGGCTGGATGCGTTGGATGTTGATCTGCTGCACGCGGCTGACGGCCAGGTAGTCGGGGCCGGATGCGGAGACGCGCACGCTGTAGCCGGCGCCTCCGGCGGCGGGCGCATCGACGACAACCCGGGCGCCGGGCTCCGGCGCAATCGAGCTGCGCGCGGCGGTGGTGATCGCGTCAGTCAGTTCGCGGTCTCGCGGGCCGGCGCCGGAGACCTGCAACGTGGCGCCGGGCGGTATGCGGGCGGCCCACTTGCGGCAGATCAGGCGCACGGTGTGCGTGCACGTACCCCGCTTGATCGAGACGACGGCATCCCCGACACCAACGGCACTCACCTCGATCGACCTGTCGGCCGCGTTGAGGCGTGCGGAGGCCACGGTGCCCGCGTCGATGGTAGCCGCGTCGGGCGGGCCGATGGTGCCCCCGTAGCGTATGCGACGCATCTCCCCGACGGGCACGGTCAGCTCGTCGCCGGGCTGGAGCGCGAGGTAAGGCCGCCCCAGAACGCCCTTGAGCGTGGCGGCCCAGCTGTTGGCCAGGCCGATGGGCGTGCTGCCTGAGAGCTTCGCGAGAGCGGCATCGACGGTGATGACCTTCTGCTCGGCGACGACGATGCTCGCGTCCGAGCCTGCCGCGCGCACCTGCACCGAGTTTGCGGAGGCGCCCTTGAGGGCTGCCTCATTGAGGCGCTCGGCGGCTGCGTTGGCGCGGGCGAGCAGGTCGGCGGCGCTGCCGCCGCGGAGACGGAGGATCACTTTGCCGTCGCCAACGACCTCGGAGAAGTCGGCGCCGGCAGGCCGGCGTCCGCTGAAGGTCAACACGCAGGCGGCGGAGAGACTGGATGCCAGCAGGCACAGCATGACGACCGCGCCGACTGTAAGAGAATGCTTCATCTGTAACCCCGTGGCAGTCGCTGCTGCGGATTGATGCAAAGAGGCCCGCGCCATTATACACGAACAGGCGCCGGGCCTTGAAGTCTGCTGAGAACAAAAAGCATTCGGCCGTCCGGGGCAAGCTTCGCCGTGACCGGAGTGTCAGGCATCACCTTCGAGTTCGAGCCGCGCGGCGAGATCGGCCACCTGCCGCTCGAGCCGCTTGACCTGCTTGAGAAGGTCGGGCAGGCGTTTGAGCGCGGCCTGCTGCCGCATCGCGCTGCCGTGCTGCTGGGCAGGCTGTCCGGAGTAGACACCCGGCGTGTCGATATCTGAGATGACGGCCGCGCCGCCCCCCACTATAGTCTGGTCGCAGACGTTGACATGGGGGTTGATGCCGGCCTGTCCGCCCATCACAACCCAGAGNNCCCAGTCGCCGATCTTCGCGCTGCCGGCGATGCCGACCTGGCCGCACAGCATGCAGTGCTCGCCCAGAATGACGTTGTGGGCCACATGGACGCCGTCATCGATCTTTGTGCCCGAACCGACAATCGTTGCCGTCACCGTTGCTCGGTCGACGGTCACGTGTGCGCCAATCTCGACATCATCGCCGATGATGACCGTCCCGATCTGGAGGATTTTCCTGTGGCCCTGCGGCGTCTGCACGTAGCCGAAGCCGTCGGCTCCGACGGCCGCTCCCGCATGGATGATGCAGCGGTTGCCGATCATCACTCTGTCGCCGATGAAGGCCTGTGGGTAGATGGTTGTGCCGTCGCCGATGCTGGTCTCGTGACCGACGTAGCTGAGCGGGTGGAGGGTGACGCCCGATCCGATGATCGCGTTCTGGCCGACGAACGCGTTGGCGCCGATGCTGACGTTCTCGCCAAGACTGACGCCGTCCTCGACCACGGCGGACGGGTGGATGCCGGGGTGGCGGCGCTGCACGGGCGCGAATATCTCGAGCGCCTTGCTGAAGGCGAGTCTGGGGTCTTCGGTGACGATGAACGGTTTGCTTCCTCGGGTGGCGTCGGCGGGGACGATCAGGGCCGAGGCCTGGGACTGCTCACCGCGCTCGAGCAACGCGGAGTTCGCGACGAACACGATCTGCCCGGGGGCAGCCTGTTCGAGGGTACCGACCCCGGTGATGGTCACATCATCCCCGTAGGCAGTTCCCTCGAGCAACTCCGCGAGTTCGGACAGGACGTAGCTACCGGTGATCACATTTGCCCTCCCAGGGCGGCCCGGATCAGCTTGATCGACGATCGCCCGCGAGCGGTCTGTCAGCCCTCAGATGCTCCCTCGGCGGCCCATGCGCGGCGCACGACCGGCCGCAGGTCCTCCGTCAGGTCCCGCCCGTCGGCGGGCTGCAGTGGCGGGATGTTCAGCTCAATCCCCTCCTGCAACGCACACTTGCGGACCATGAGCACGGTCTCGTTGTAGATGGCGCGGCTCAGTTGCAGACGTCGACGCCCAATGTCATCGGCGACACGAGCCGCAGCTGCCTGATAGATGACGTCAAAGCTCGCTCGCGCGGGGCTGTCCGCGGCAGTACTGCTATCGGGCGCATGTGGCGCCCACTCCATGATCTCGGCCGAGAACTCGCTCCCCTGCACACTGCTCAGACTATTGGACAATCTGTCGACGATTTTGCTTCCGGAACTTACAGATGTTTCTTGGCGAGCGCGCATTTCGGCGGCGATATCGCGTTCGGCGGCTGCCACACTCTCTCGGGCGGCGTGCCTGATCTGCTCGACCTGGCGCGCGAACTCCGCTTCCGCCTGCAGCCTGGCCTCCTGCATGCGAGCCTCGATGTCGGCCTCGAGCCGGGCTCTGCCCGTTCGCGCGCTTGCGTCGGCGTCGCCTGCCTGTCGGGCCGGGGGGAGGTCGGCGTTCATCAGCGCCTCCTGGTAGCTCCTGACCAGTTCGGCGCGTCGGCGCGCGAGCGTGAGTTCCTGCTCGTAGCGGGCGGCCTCGAGCTTGCGCTCGAGTTCGCCGCCGACGGTGCGCTCGATCCACCGCATCCTGGCCTTCAGATCGGGGGCCAACTCCAGCTGCGCCGGCTGCGTGCCGAAAGTCGCAGGGGGCATAGCCGCCGCGAGGAACTCCTCGAGGGTGGTTACGTCCCAACTCGGCGCAACGGGCGGATGCAGCGTGACGGCAAGTTCCTGTAGAGCGCTCTCAGTCTGCCGCGCGTCAAGGAGGTCAGCCGTTTCGCAGAGGCTGTCGATGCGCCTGCCGAGGCGGAGCAACATCGGGTACATCGGGTGCTCGGACATGAGACGCGCCGGGTAGACGTGCCCCGGCGCGCCGTCAGCGGCGGTTGTCGGCGCCTGCTCGAAGGATGCGGTGGGTGCGCCGCCCGGCGTGAGGGCATAGATCGCCATGCCCGCCAGCAGCAGTACCGCCAGGGCGGCGATGGAACCTGCTGCGCGCCCCCTGCCATCGGCCATGCTACCGCCTCTGTTCCGCGAGTTCTACTGGGCCTTGTTGAGTTCGGCCAGGACGGCCGGCGTCAAGTCGGTGATGTTGTCGGCGGCGTAGAAGACCAGCGCCTTGTCGACGACGAGGTCGAATCCCTGATCCTTGCTGACCTTCTCGATAATCCCCTTCACTGCCGTCACCAGCGACATCTGCGCGTCAGAGCGCTTCGCCAGGTACTCCTGCTCGATCTGCGTGGCGAGCTTGTTGATGTCGGCGCGACGGGCGCTGATCGTCTCCTGCATCGAGTTGAACTGGTCCTGCTCCTCAGCAGTGCGCTGCGCCTTCGCCTGGAGATCGAGGTTGAGTTTCTCCTTGCCCTCCGCCACTGCGCGGAGCTCGGCCTCGCGGGCCTTCTGGGCATCGGTCCATGTGGCCTTCTGCAGCTCGTAGATGGCGACCACTTCGTCGAAGTTCTCCTTGCTGAGGAAGACGAAGTCATTGAGCGCGGCGATGTACTCGGCCTTGGCGCGCGCCCAGTCGCGCAACTCCTGCTGCCTGGTCAGCAGTGCCTGGTACTGGTCGCTGACGGCGTCGAGGTCCACGTAGCCGATCTTGAGCGGCGCGGCTTCCTGCGCGGACGCCGTGGGTACAAGCGAACCGGCAACCCCGACCATGAGCGCCAGGATGACTGCGGCTTTGAACCGATGTGCTGCGAGCATTCGCCTGCTCCTTTCGAGTCTGAACACCCACCGGCGCACGGCGTCCGGGGTTATTGGCCCCCCGCAAGAGAAAGAAGGGGGAACTGCCCGTGGAGTGCGCACTGGTGGCACCCGCGGGCCTCACGTCGACGGTGAATCCGGCGACGGTCCGCTCTAGAATGTATGGCCGAAGCTGAAGTGAGCCTCGCTGCCTTCGTCGCCAAAGCCGAAGTCAAGGCGGATAGGCCCGATCGGCGTGACCACGCGGAGACCTGCGCCGGCGCCGATGTGCGGCGTAAGGCTGTCCTCATCGGCGGGAATGGTGAAGCCGGGCACGACGGTCTTGAACTGCCCACCGAAGGCCGAGCCGATGTCGACGAAGCCGACGAGAGTGAGCTTGTCACCGAAGGCCTTGCGATACTCGAAGTTAAGCAGCGCCATGCTCTCACCGCGGAAGCGGTCATCTTCGTACCCACGCAGTGTGTCCGCGCCACCGACGGAGAATGACTCGAAGAGTGGCAAGTCTCCGAACGAGGTGCCTATCTTCAGCCTTGCCGCGAGCACGTCCCCCTCGTCGTTGATCTTCCTGTAGATGCGGTGCTCGGCCGTGAGCTTCTGGAAGTCGGTCTCGCCGCCGAGGATCGAGCCGGCGTACTCGAGCCCGAAGTCGGTGTAGTGGCCCTTCGTCGGATTGTTGATCAGGTCGCGGGTGTCACTGGTGCGACCGACGGTGAAGCTCGCGAGCCTCCCGCCCGGGTGCAGAGGAGCGGCCACGACGATTGGACCCGCCGTGTCACCGGGGCCCGGGTTGTCGGTGAGATCGCCCGGATTGAAGGTATCGCGACCTTCGTCCAGCTCGTCGTTTCCGGTCTCCCTGGACCAACTGCCGCCGGAGGACGATCCGTCACCGATGGGTTCGAGGATGCCGCCGCCGATTGACCTCGTCCCCTGCAGGTAGCTGCTCGAGACTTCCTCGCTACGGAACCCGTAGCGCATGCGCACATGCTTGGAGCTGGGGACGGTGTAGCGCAGTTCGAGGCCGGTGCGGCGCTCATCGAACACGTCATTGGCCGTCGAGACGGAGGTGCCGCCGATGAACCGGCGATTGCGCTCTGTGTCGTAGGCCCGAATGGAGATGGATGATCCCCTACTATCTACATAGGGGACGAAGTACTTGCCCTCATAGGTCGTGCGGCCGAACAGCTCCAGGTCGATCGAGGCCTGCTCGGCGCGGCCGCGGAAGTTCGTCTCCGCCCACGATATGACCATGACAAGGTCGTCGAGATTCGAGTAACCGACGGCGAGGGAGGCCATACCAGTCCGCTTCTCTTCGACCTGGAAGGCGACGATGACACCGCGCTCCGGGTCTGTGATGCCCTGACGGATGTCGGAGCGGACGTTCTCGAAGATGCCGACGCGGAAGATCTGGCGGACCTGCTCGATGGCCCTCTGCTCCTGGAACAGCTCGCCGGGCTTGAGGTCGATCTCACGCCTGACGATCTCCTCTTTCGTGCGGACGAGGCCCTCGATGATGATATCCTCGACACGGGCCTCTTCGATGACGAATGTGATGACACCGAACTTGCCGACCTGGGCGTCGGCGACGTGGGCCAGGTAGCCCTGCTGGCTGTAGA
>DPJP01000315.1:0-461 GCA_003542955.1 Armatimonadota bacterium | reverse complement strand
CCTCGCGCAACTGCTCGTCGGTGATCACGGTGTTGCCGACCATGAGCACCTTCGTCACACGCGGCTTCTCGACGACGGTGATGACCACGACGGCGCCCTGGGCAGCCGGCTGCGGTGAGATGACCACCTCATCGAAATAGCCCATGCGCATCAGTTGGCGGCGCGCGTCCTGCCTCGCCTTCTCAGTCAGCGGCGTGCCGATCTTGAGGATATCGGCGACCTCGGTGATGATGGCCTCTTTGGCAATGAGGTCGTTGCCTTCGACGCGCAGTTCGGCGATCAGCGGTTCGGTCTGGGCGAACCCCAGGCCGGCCGCAAGCAGTAGCAGCATCAGAACCGCGCCACAAGTCTCATACCGCGCCCATCTGTGAACCATGGAGGATACCTCTCTTGCAGGTCAGGGTAAGCCCCGGTTGCGGGCCCGACTTCTTTCTCGGCGCCCCGGCGCCCCCGTCCGGGAG
>DPJP01000187.1:11900-23883 GCA_003542955.1 Armatimonadota bacterium | reverse complement strand
CGGGGATGTGCCATATCAGGAGTTCTGAACGCAAGCGCTGCAGGCTGTACTGGAGATACCGCCCGCGCCACCGCGCCCGATCGCGTCACTCGGTGGCGGCCCCGCCCGGCTACCCCCCGAACTCCTCCGCCGCGTCGAGGAAGGCGCGGATGTTCGCCAACGGGATGGTGTCGGGCCAGCCGACGCCATAGGCCGGGCAGAGGACGAGTCCCGCGCGGCCAAGCGTCTCGACGCGGAGCCTGACCTGCTCGCGAATCGCTTCGGGCGTGGCGAGTGCGAAGCTGTTGTGAGAGCCGACTGTGCCCCAGAAGGCTATCCTCGTCCCGAAGCGCCTGCGTATCCGCGTGGCATCCATATGTTCGGGCTGCAGCGGGTTGATGGCACTGATGCCGATCTCGATCAGATCGCCCACTATCGGCTCGTAGTGGCCGTCGCTGTGGTAGATCACATGGATGTCGGGCTTGACCGACTTCGCTGCCGCGACAATGGCGGCCATCTGCGGCCTGATGAACTCCCGCCAGTGCTCCGGGCTGAAGATCATCCTGCCGGGCATCCCCACATCATCACCCAGCGAAAGCACGTCCGCGCCGGCCTCCGCCACCGCCCGTGCCTTCGCCTGCGCCATCTCGCCGAGCCTGCGGAGCAGTACTCGCGCCCACTCCGGCCGGAGTGTGAAGTCCAGCAGCAGGGCCTTGAGCCCGCGCAGGCGCCACGCAGGCTCGAACAGCTCGCCACCGAGGTGCGGGAGTGTGCTGCCGGCGGCCAGACCACGGCTGTGAATCTCATCGACCTGCCGGGCCATCTCGGCGATATCCAGCCCCTCTGCGTCTTCGGGGAAGGGGAAGTCGAGGATCTCCTGCAGTGAACTGACCCGCTCGAGAGGGCTACTGCGCTCGGGTATCTCGGGGTGGTAGTCCCAGGCAGCGTAGTTGGCGGCCTGCTCCGGAGTGCCGAGACGGGTGTCGACGCGGTGGGCCTTCACCAGCTCGCGGAGGGCCTGATCCTGCGGCCGGTCGGGGAACAGGATGAAGTCGACATCGACGAAGCTCTCGCGCGGCTCATCCGGCGGCAGGAGGCGCTCGAGGTCCACGCGGCCGAAGCTGAGCGCCCGGGGCACGCGGTCCGGTGTGTCGCCCCGCAAAGCTGCAAGAACCCGTTCTCGACCGTTCACAGGCAGCTCCGTCTGGCAGTGGAGATCGGTCTCAGGCCGGCTGGTCACACACTTCGGCGGCCTCGGCCGCCGCACCTTCACGTGACGCGCGCGGGAGGGCCGGGCACTCACGCGCCGAATAGGCGATTGCGGACCGATAGCATCTGGCCCCGCCGCAGACTCGGCAACTGCTTGCCCGGAGGTGCGACTGCCTGGACGACTTGACCGGTATCATCGCCAACAGCCCGGTCGTCATGCTGCCGGGGACGTATTGCGTCGCCCGGCTGCGGCCGTCATCACTGCCCTCACGCCACTTCATGGTTGCGACGGACCAATCCGAGACGACGGTGATTGCTCGGGAGGAGCAGATCGGCGAGCTTGACGCGCTCGATATCCGCCGCGGCTACCGGCTGACAGAGGTCAGCGTGGCGACACCGTTCGAGGGCGTAGGCTTCCTGGCGACGGTGTGCGGGGCGATCGCGGAGGCGGGGCTGAACATCCTCGTTGTGTCCACGTTCTCCGCCGACTACATTCTGCTGCAGGCTGACGAGGCGGAAGCGGGGCTGGATGCCCTTCGAGGCGTGGGCTTCCCGATAGATGACGGGGGCGGAGGCTGAGGCGGCAGGGCTTTCCCCCACTCTGCGAGAACTCTGCAGCTGTGCCACACATTGTCATTCGTGGAGGCGTCGCCATGCGACTGCTCACCGCCCTGATTGCGCTTTCCCTGTTCGCCTGCGGCATCAGTCTCGCGCAGGAGGCCGCCCCCAGGCACCTCCTGATTGAGAACCTGTCCACGAAGGCCGTACGGAGCGAGGAAAACAACGGCTGGACATGTCAGGTACGCTTCACCACCAGCGTGCCCGCCGTGCCGACACTGCAGTGGGGCGCGGATGAGTCATGCCCAGACACCGCGTCTCCGCTCGCGCTCTGGGACGTCAAACCCGATGAGCCCATGCGCAACCACCGCTTCGACCTCCCCGGCTTGAGCCTTGATGCGCCTGTGTTCGTGCGGGTCACCGTCTCTGACACCGATGGACGCCGGGCGCAGACGGAGGTGACACGCGTCGCGCCGCCTGCCCAGTTCCCCCGGGGCAACGTCGAGCGGCAGGCCATTCCCCTGACGGTGACTGAGACTGAGGGCGTCGACCGCGAGGAGCCGGTCTCATTCGGTATTCCGCTGCCCGAAGGCGCCATCGGCAGCAGCGACATGGCCGCGCTGGTCGATGGCGACACACATATATCTACCTCAGGGAGGGCGCTGCTGCGGTGGCCCGACGGCAGCATCAAGTGGCTGCTGGTGAGCGGATGCGTGAAGGTCGGCGCCAATGAGACGGAGAGCCTTCAACTGGCCATAGGGACACAGGTTCAAGGGGAAGTCGGCAAGCAGCCACACTCGATGCTCACCCGCGAGGCAGAGCGTCTCCTTGTAGATATGGGGCCTGCACGCTTCGCAATCGGGACAACGGACGGGGTAGGGACACTGCAAACAGACGTCAGGCGCATTACCCGGACGCCTGTCAGCGTGCTGACGACGGTCGAGGGCGAGAAGCTCACCGGAGTTGTCGAGGCCGTGGAGGTCGAGGAGGATACGCGCGAGCGGGTCGTCATCAGGGTCAGCGGCCACCATGTCACCGCCACGGGTGAGCCCTACTACGGCTTCGAGCTGCGCTACTTCTGCCATGCCGGCGACCCCTTCGTGCGCGTAGACCACATTCTCAAGCATGACATCGTCAGCCCAGACATGCAGTATGGCGACGAGATGAAGCCATTTGCCTCGCTCGACCTGGTCTTCTCGCCCGCCGCGGCAGGCGGCGAGGGGGCAGCGCAGGTTGCGGTCGAGGGGGGCTCGCTATCAGAGCTTCCCGACGGGCAGCGCCTGTTCCAGCACTCAGATACCGCTTGTCTGCTCGGGGAAGCGGAGGGTGGTCGCTGCCCCGGCCTGCTCACACGCGGAGGCTTCAGCATCGCAGTGCGCGACTTCTGGCAGAACTGGCCGAAGTCGCTTTCAGCGCCCGCCGAGGGTCTCACGGTCGGCCTCTACCCCACCATCACGCCGGCGGACCGCTACGCGAATCAGCCGAATGAATGGGTGCACTACTACTACATCCGCGACGGCGTCTACACATTCCGCTCAGGCTTCCAGAAGCGTCACGAGCTGCTGATGGGCCCAGGCGATGCCGCAACGCCGGCGCAACTGCTCGCGCGGGTCAACGCCCCGCTGGTCGTGTCGGCGCCGGGGAGTTGGTACACCGGCTCGGGTGCGCTGCTCGAGATCGCCGCAAAGCAGCCCGAGGAATTCGCGCTCTATGACGAGCTGCTGCACCAGGGCGTCGACGAGTACTTTGACGCAGTGGAGCAGAACCACTGGTACGGGCTGATGAACTACGGCGACACCCCGGGCGGCCGGCCCTACAGTTGGCGCAACATCGAGTATGACACCCAGCACGGGCTGCTGAGCCAGTACTTCCGCACGGGCGACAGACGCTTCTTCATCGCCGCGGAGCGGGCCGCACGTCACAATGCCGATGTCGATGTGGTTCATCATGCGGCCGGGCAGAAGTGTGGAGCCGGCGGCCCCCGGCGCGTCGGCCAGGCGTGGGTCCACTGTATGGGCCACACGGGCGGCTACTACCCGCTCAATCACCTCGATATGTCAATCTACGCCTGCGGTTACTGTGAGAACGAGGGCCACATGTGGGCCCAGGGCAACTGGGAGTACTCCCTGCTGACGGGTGATGAGCAGGTGCGGCGCGCGGCACAGCAACTCGCCGACTGGGGCTCGGGCCCCAACACGGTGAACTTCCGGTACGGGAATGCGCGTGTGCCCGGCTGGATGGGCATCATCGCAATGTCGAGCTACTTCGCCACCGGTGACGAGTACTATCTCAACGGCATGCGGCTGATGTACGAGGTGGTCAAGGAACTCGGAGACGAGCGCTACGGCCTGTGGGTACACCCGCTCAGCGGCGGCCACTGCGACTGCGAGGAGAAGCACTCCGGCGAGGCCGGCTTCATGGCCGGGGTGCTGATGACCGCGCTTAAGTACCTCTACCTGGCGACCGGCGACGAAGAGGTGGCCGAACGCATCGTCAAGATCGCCCGCTTCACCATCGACACCATGTGGGATGAGCAGGAGGGCGCATTCCACTACACCAGTTGCCCGAAGACGGGTACCAGCCCGATCCTGACCATGGTGACGGCCAACGGGCAGGCGTTTGCGGCCAACTACTCGGGTGACCGCCGGATGATGGAGATCATGCGCAAGGCCTTTGCGCGCGGGCTTGCGGCGTTCCAGGGCGGGGGCGCGGGCAATCAGGTTATGTATGGGCTGCCGATTGCATCCGCCCCTGAAGCGATTGCGGAGATATCGCGCTTCGAGGGCATCGGCTTTGGCGAGTACTCACGGGCGATGCTGGCCGCGGCACTGAGCCCGGCGCGCCGCCCGGTCCCCGCGCTGGTGCCCAACCCCGACTTCGAGCAGACAGGCGACGGCTGGCGCACCAGGCCGGAGCTGGCCTATGAGATCACAACCGAGCTATCTCACACCGGCGCCGCCTGCGCGAAAGCGAGCGGGAAGATCGCCGGGCAGGGCGAGTACCTCGTGACCTGGTACGCCTGTGGGGCGCCTTGGGAGATCGTGTGGCTCGAGCCGGGACGGCGCTACCGCGCGCAGATGTGGCTGCGCGTCGACAGACTGGGCGAGGGTATCCCGGCGCCGAAGCCCCGCATCGCATTCCGCTCAAAGGGCGCCACGCGCGATTCGGTCAGCACCAATGCATACGACCTCAGCCGCATCGGAGAGTGGCAGCGGCTCTCATGCGAGTTCGAGGTCCCGGACTACTACGATGCGCTGTACATCGCCGTCAGCACCGGCACCCGCGAGCCGCAGGAGAACGTGCTGATGTACCTCGATGACATCGCCATCGTGCCGGCCGAGCTTCCGGAGCGCGACACCTACGTCTATCCTACGGGCGATGCCGCGCAGGCGCGTCTCACCGGCGGGCTCGCACTCCAGCCCGACGAGTTCACCACGACCTGGCAGACGATCTCCGCCCCGGAGCAGAAGACGGGTCGGGCTGTCTTCAGCATCAACGTGCCGCTTGATGACACCTATCGGCTGTTCGCACGCGGGATGGGGCGCGGAGCCGATGCGCGGGTCGAGGTTGCCATTGATGGGCGCGACGCAGGGGAACTCGCAGTCAGCGCCTCGACGAACCACGAGTGGCTACACCTGCCCGGCGCGACAGCCCTCACTGCCGGAGAACACGAGGTGACGCTCACCTGGCCGGCGGGGTGTGCGGCCGTCATCCAGAAGCTCTGCCTGACCAACGAACCGGCCATGTGATTGCACCGACAGGGAACCGGGCGCAATCCACGGCGGCTCCGGCATGGGTCGTGGCTGCCGCGATATTGACCATCGAGCACAAACGGGGGTATACTCATTCCGTTCGCCAAAGGGGAGTAGCATGGCGGCCTGCGCCGCTACGGGAGGGCCAACACCTCGAAGGTCTCCTTCTGGTCTCTCGACCGGCTTGCCCCGGGTGTCAGACCTTTGGCTGCACGCACTCGATGCGTATGGCTAAGGCCTGGTTTCACATCCGGAGGCTTCAGATGAACGGTCGTCACCCAATGCTCCCTGTCCTCTTCGCAGCGCTTGTCACCCTGCCCGGCATTTTCGCGGTGTTCACGCACGCGGAACTCTCCCCGCCAATGGCCGCGCTGTTGGCGGGAGCCGCAATCCTCGGCGCAGGCTTCATCCTGCTCTGGGCCTGTGATGCCGCCCAGACGGACATATCCCAGGCCCTCGCACTGGCTGCCGTCGCGCTCATCGCCGTACTGCCGGAGTACGTGGTAGACATGTACTTCACGTGGCAGGCGGGTAAGGACCCGAGCAGCGACTACTCCCACTTCGCCATCGCAAACATGACGGGCGCAAACCGGCTCATCATCGGCGTGGCCTGGGCTGCCGTAGTCGCAATCTTCTGGTGGAAGACCCGCCGCCCCGTGACGATGGAGAAAGACCGCAGCCTCGAGATCCGCTTCCTGGCGATGGCGTCAGCCTACGCATTCCTCATTCCTATCAAGGGAAGCCTCGAGTGGTACGACGGCATCGTCCTACTCGCCATCTACGGATGGTACCTGTGGATCGCGGCATGCCGGGGTTGCACTGAGTGCGAACTCGACGGCCCCGCTGCGTGCATCGCCGCATACCCAACCGTGAAGCGCAGGGCGACGACCATCGGCATGTTCGTGTTCGCGGGTGTGGCGATTGTCGCGAACGCCGAGCACTTCTGTGAGGGGCTTGTGGGCACCGGGGAGATGTTCGGGATCAACCAGTTCCTGCTGGTTCAGTGGCTCGCCCCACTTGCCTCCGAAGCCCCCGAGTTCGTCGTAGCCATCATGTTCGCGCTGCGCGGCAGGGCGGGCCTGGCGCTGGGCAGCCTGCTATCGGCCAAGCTCAATCAGTGGACGCTGCTTGTCGGTATGATCCCCGGGGTGTTCGCACTCTCCAGCGGCCAGTTGGCCTTCCCACTGCCGCTGGACCACGTCCAGCTCCATGAGATACTCCTGACTGCCGCGCAGTCGCTGCTGGCGGTCATCATGCTGGCCACGCTCAGGCTCACGGCCGGACAGGCGATCCTGCTGTTTGTGCTCTTCATCGGGCAGTTGCTCTCACCGGTGGCGGTCAAGGCACTCCCCGGCGAGTCCCTGTTTGGTCTGCACGCCGATATGATGCACCCGCTCTTCTCGCTGCTCTATCTCGTCTCGGCCGTGACGCTCGTCCTCGATCGCCCGACGCGGCTTGCCGGGCTGCTCCCGTGGCTACGCAAGAAGTCGCCGCAAGGCCCCGAAGCCGATCAGCCAGGCGCGCAGGGATAACTGGTGCAGTTGGGTATCGAGACAGGCATGACCGGCCCCGTCAGGCCCCCAGCTTGCTGAGCCCCGCTTCGAGGTTCTTCCGGCGCTCGTCGGCGTCCTGGCCGGGCCAGGCGCACAGATCCGGCAGGCCGTCCATGTGAGAGCGGAGCACCGCCAGGTAGCGCCGGAATGTCATGACCTCGCCCTCGGCCATCCCCAGGAAGGCCAGCAGCTTCTCATCCAGCGCATCGTTGTAGTCGTGCTTGGATGAGGGCGGGTCGAAGAATGCGATCACGTCATCGCAGCGTCCATCAACGAGATGGATGCACGGCGCGCAGATGTCGTCGGCGCCGATCCCGAACTCGACCTCGACATCAGGGTTGGCGATGACCTCGGCGGCTACGGTGTGGACCGCATGCCCGTACGCGGAAGGCTGGAAGGGCTGCCCGGCGCCGTACTGGGTGATGATGTCGATCAGATGATGCGGTCGTGCTCGCATGGCATCGTCACCTCGCTCACTTGAAGTACCTGCCGAACACCACGGCAATCTCGGGATTCTTGATGACATCGGCGGCGCCGCAAACCTGAATGGCGCGGCAGCCGTTCTCAACCATGGTGCGCAGCTCCATATCCACGCGTTCGGCATCCTTCACCGGGAACTTCCCCGGCTTGTCATAGTAGCCGATCATGCCCACCCCCTGCTGGCGCGGGAAGTACTTGTTGGCATCGCCCGCAATGATGCGGCTGTATTCGGCAATCTTCTCCTGCGGCCAGAGCATGTACCATGCGGCCGTCTGCCCGCAGTAGTCGATATCCAGCCGATTCCCATAGAGCGGCTCGGGGGCGAATACCGGCCAGATGTGGATGCTGGTCCGGATATCGGGCCGCTTCGCGCGCGCGTAGGCGGCCAGATGGTTGACGTAGCCAACCAGCATATCCCGGAAGCACTCGATTTCCGCATCGGCAGCCGACATGTCGGCATGTGCCTTCATGTACTCCTCGAGCAGCCTTTCGCAGCGCTCACAGTGGCAGCGATGGTAGTTCTGGTAGCCAAACCCGTCGAATGCCAGCCCCTCGAGCCCGGCAACCGCCACGATCGCGTCAGTCTGAGCCTCGAGCAGCGCGAGAGCGTCGGGGTCGCTCATGCAGATGATCTGGTTCCCCAGCACCTCATTGGTCATCACCGGCTCCCCACCGAACTGGTAGGGGATGATGTAGGCGTTCTCTCCGGCCATGATGAAGCTGCACGCGGCGTTCTGCGCCTCGGTCATCACCTGCCAGGGCACCGGCCGATCCGGGTAGGTCTTCTTCCAGAAGCTCGCGAGACCGCCCATCGGCGCGAGGCTCGAGTAGATTCCGATACCATGCTTCTGCCCCGCCTCGACCGCCTTCGCCAGGTAGACGGGGTCGGTGGACCAGGTGATCAGTGTGTCGAAGCCGACTGCCGCGGCCTCGGCGCAGAATGTGTCCGGGTCCTTGCTGTCGATACCCCAGCCTGAGAGCGTGAGCGGCGCAGTGTCATCAGCGGGCGCACCACGCAGGGCAAACACGAAAACGAGGGCAATGCAGAGAAGCTCGAACTTCATCGCAGTCACTCCGTAGGTGCAACGAGTCGCCATCCGGTGCGCACTCCCGGTGTAGAGTACACCGGGAGCGGCACGCATTCCTGCATGGAGCAGCAGGCCGCGCAGGGAGTACCATGCCCCTGCAGGTTGGCGCTGCGCCGCCGATGAAGTCTCTGTGCAACCAACACGCTACCCAGCGGCAGGCAGCAACGGCCTGCACATCGGGAGGAGCATCCTCATGCTCGTCGCCGTCCTGCATGACTTCAACCAGCTCGAGTTGTGTGACATCCCAGTGCCCGAGCCCGGCACGGGCGACATCGTGGTCAAGATCGTCTCCTGCGGCATCTGCGCCACGGACTACAAGGCCGTGAAGGGCATCCGGCGCAATGTCGACTTCCCCTACATCGCCGGCCATGAGGCGTCCGGTATCGTTGCCGCGGTGGGCGCCGGGGTCGAGCACTGGCACGAGGGCGATGAGGTCATCATCTCACCCTCCGGCTTCTGCGGAGTATGCCACCACTGCCGTGTCGGCAATACCCACTACTGCGAAAACGCCTTCACCATGGGCGGCGATGGCCCCAGGCGCATCCTGCCCGGCGCCTTCGCCGAGTACATGCTCACCCGCGGCGAGTGCCTCTACCACAAGCCGCCCGGTGTCTCCTTCGACGCCGGGGCGCTCACCGAGCCGCTCTCCGGCGCCTGGAAGGGCGTCATCCACTACAGCGAGATGAAGCTCGGCGATGATGTCGTCATCATAGGCGTCGGCGGCATCGGGCTGCTGTGCATGATGGTCGCGAGGGCGGCGGGGGCCGGTCGGCTCATCGCCATCGACCCCAGCGCCTACGCCCGCGGCAACGCACTCGAGCTTGGCGCCACGAACGTGGTAGACCCGTCGGCGGAGGACGCGAAGCAGCGCGTCTACGAGATCATGCCCAACGGGCCGGACCTGGTGGTCGAGGCGGCCGGGCCCATAGCGGCGGTCGAGCTGATGCTCAGCCTGCGCAGGCGCGGGACAAAGTGGAACGTGTTCGGCATCACGACCCACGAGAAGTTCGAACTCGACGGTGGCGAAGCACACTTCATGGAGGCGCGCATGGATGCGAGCTTCGGCACCAATCCGCTGGCCATGCAGAACGCCATCCGCCTGATGGAACGCGGCCTCGTGAACCCGGAGAGGATTGTCAGCCACCACTTCCCCCTCAGCAAGATACACGCGGCGATGGAGGCCATGGCCTCCCCCGAACGCAACAAGGTGATGGTCCACCCATGAGGGCCATAGTCAACACCGGGCCGGGCACGCTGCAGTGGCTCGAGATGCCGATGCCTGAGCCGGCGCCGGGGCAGGTTCGGGTGCGGACGCTCGCCGTCGGCATCTGCGCCACTGATCTGCAGATGATCGATGGATGGGAGCGGACCGGCTTCCCGTCGGTCCCAGGGCACGAATGGTCGGGGGAGGTAGATGCCGTTGGTGAAGGCGTTCGCGGAGCACTGCTCGGCAAGCGGTGCGTGGCGGAGAACGTGCTCGCCGACGGCGGCGAGGTCGGCTTTGAGCATCCCGGAGGCTATGGCGAGTACCTGCTCACCGAGGCCGCTAACGTGCACCTGCTGCCCGACGGCTTCGCCCCCGCGACCGCGGCACTGATTGAGCCGCTCGCGGTGTGCCTGAGGGCGATGGGACGCGCGCGAGTGCGCGAGCGTACCCCGACGCACGCCATGGTCATTGGTGACGGGCCGATCGGGCTCATCGCGGTGATGCTGCTTGGACGCGCGGGAGTGGGCCGGGTGACGCTTCTGGGGGGACGCGACACGAGACTGGCGCTCGGCCGCGAGCTTGGCGCCGCGACGACGCTCAACTACCATGAAACCGGCGACATCGACGATGGCTATCCCTTAGTCGTCGAGGCGTCGGGGTCGGCGTCGGGCATCAACACGGCGCTGCAGGCGGCTGCCCCCGGCGGGCGGCTTGTGGTTCTGGGCGACTACGGCCCCGAGCGGGCGGGCTTTTTCTGGAACTACCTGCTCCATCGCGAACTGGAGATCATCGGCAGCAACACCGGCGCCGGAGCCTGGGCGCAGGCCGTCAGGCTGACGGCGAGTGAAGCACTGCCGCTTGGGCGGCTGATCTCCCACCGGCTGCCGGCGGATCAGTTCGCCACGGCGCTCGAGTTGGCGCGTACCTCGCCGGATGCGGTGAAGGTTGTCCTCGATTGGTGAGGGGATACAGACCGACTGCGAAACCGGTGTGCACCACCCCGGCGAGGAAGCGTGGCGGGCTGAGATTGATTTGACGGTGTCGGCGTGCGTGTGCTAAATTGACACTTCACACAATCTGCTGTAACAAGCGCCACACGGGTATCTGAGTGGCGCTGCTGCCGTGTGTCGGCAGGGAGGTGCTTCAATTGGCAGTTGTCACCATGAAGGAACTGCTCGAGGCAGGCGTCCACTTCGGGCATCAGACGCGCCGCTGGAACCCCAAGATGCGCCCGTACATCTACCACGAGCGCAACGGCATCTACATCATCGACCTTCACCAGACGCTCCGCCTCATCGAGGAAGCCTACGAGTTCATCCGACAGACGGCCGCGAAGGGCAAGAACGTGCTGTTCGTGTGCACCAAGCGCCAGGGCGCGGAGTCGGTCGAGGCAGCCGCAGAGCGCTGTGGAATGCCCTACGTAAGCAAGCGATGGCTCGGTGGAATGCTGACGAACTTCGGGACGATCAAGCAGCGGGTTCGCCATCTGAACGAGCTTGACCGGCAGGAGGCTGCCGGCGAGTGGGACGTGCTGACGAAGAAGGAAGCGCTCATGCTCTCCCGCGAGCGCGACAAGCTCCAGCACAGCCTCGGCGGCATCCGGAACATGCAGGACACGCCCGGCGCGATTCTGCTGATCGACCTCAACCGCGAGCAGATCGCCGCCCGCGAGGCGCGCAAGCTCGGGATACCCATCGTGGCGCTGGTGGACACCAACTGCGACCCGACGGGCATCGATTACATCATCCCCGCCAATGATGACGCAATCCGTGCCATACGGTTGCTCACCGGCAAGATGGCCGATGGTGTGCTTGACGGGCAGGCCGAGTACCAGAGAACGCGCTCCGACGGCAACGACGAGGACGGAAGCGCCGAGCCGCCAAGAGCCGCGCGCCTTGCGCCCGAGGACTCGTTCATCGAGGCCGTTGTTGACAACCATGTCGACAACGGGACGGACTCTGACGCGGACAACTGATACCGGCCGGTACCGCGGCAGTGGGGGCGAATGGAGGACTACGGGGCGGCCCGCGCATACTGGGCGGCCGCGATATTCATGTCTGCGCCGTCGCATGCCGGATCGGTTCGCAGCACACTAGAAAGCTCATGTACGGAGGCTTTTGCATGTCATTCTCCAGCAAGGACGTAGTGAAGCTCAGG
>DPJP01000187.1:9528-11887 GCA_003542955.1 Armatimonadota bacterium | reverse complement strand
TGATGGACTGCAAGAAGGCGCTTGAAGAGACCAGTGGCAGCATCGAGGACGCCGTCGACCTGCTCCGCAAGAAGGGCGTCGAGGTTGCCGCCAAGCGCGAAACCAAGGGCGCAACCGAGGGCAGGGTCGTTGCCTGCATCGCCGACGACAAGAGCGCCGGCGCGCTGGTGGAGATCAACTCCGAGACCGACTTCNNGCCTTCGCCGACGGCATCGCACGCCAGGTGCTCGGTACCGCCGATGTCACATCAGTCGAGGAACTGCTCTCCACGCCGTGGATACTCAACGAGTCAATCACGGTCGAGGAGGCGCTCAATGAGATCACCGGCAAGATCGGCGAACGCTTCATCGTGCGCCGCTTCGTGCGCTATGGGCTCGACTCGGCCGGCCAGGTGGTCTGCTACATCCACGGCGGCGACCAGATCGGGGTGCTCATGGAGGTTGCCTGCGAGTCCCCCAGCGCGGCAATGTCGGATGAGTTCGCCCAGTTCGCCCACAACATCTCGATGCAGGTCGCGGCGATGCAGCCGAAGTGGGTGCGCGAGACGGAGGTTCCACAAGCCGCCCTCGACCGCGAGAAGACAGTGCTCTTCGAGCAGGCCCGAGCCGAGGGGAAGCCGGACAGTATCATCGAGAAGATGGTCACGGGCCGGCTGAAGAAGTTCTACTCGCAGGTCTGTCTGCTCAACCAGCCCTATGTCAGGGATGACAGCATCACCATCGAGCAGCTGCAGAGCGAACTGGTGGGCAAGATCGGCGAGCCGGTCACCGTCCGTCGCTTTGCGCGCTACCAGGTGGGGGAGGAACTGGAGTGACCGAGCAGCCATCGGGGCAACTGCGCTGGAAGCGGGCCATGCTGAAGCTCAGCGGCGAGGTCTTCGGCGGCGACGGCCAGACGATTGACTGGGAACGCGTTCGTCGGCTGGGAGCGGAGATCACCGACGTCGTCTCGGAGGGCGTCGAGCTCGCCGTTGTCGTCGGCGGCGGCAACATCTGGCGCGGACGCACCGCCGCCGAGCAGGGCATGGACCGAGCCTCCGCCGACTACGCCGGGATGGTGGCAACGGTCATCAACGCGCTCTGCCTGCAGGATGTGCTCGAGGCCGAGGGGCTCGAGACGCGCACCCAGACGGCCATCGAGATGCGCCAGGTCGCCGAGCCCTTCATCCGGCGACGCGCCATTCGTCACCTCGAGAAGGGGCGCGTCGTCATCTTCGCCGCCGGCAGCGGGAACCCGTTCTTCACAACCGATACCGCAGCCGTGCTGCGGGCCATCGAGATCGCCGCTGAGGTGATCCTCAAGGGCACCAAGGTCGACGGCGTCTACGACAAGGACCCGACGCTGTTCCCCGATGCAGTGCGCTACGACACCATTGCCTACCAGGATGCGATCGCGCGTCGGCTGCGCGTTATGGATACGACCGCCATCACTCTGAGCATGGACAACGACCTGCCCATCGTCGTCTTCAATGTGAACGAGCAGGACAACCTCAAGCGCGTCCTGCATGGCGAACCCGTCGGGACACTGGTGAGCGGCTGAGCGGCACGCACCCGTTCGGCCGCGCGGACCCGAAGGCCACTTGTTGACATCGCGTCGCCGCGGACCCGCTTCACCTCTAGTGGTCCAGATCGCGCGCGGCGTCCAGAGGAGGGTGCACAGTGGACAAGCTCATCAAGCACACCGAGGACAAGATGAAGCGCACGGTCGAGGCCGTCGCAGCAGACTTCTCGACCGTCCGCACAGGCCGCGCCACACCCGCACTGCTAGACAGAGTTCGCGTCGACTACTATGGCCAGGAGATGCCGATCAACCAGTTGGCGACTATCTCGATCCCCGAGAGCCGCCTGATTGTCATCCAGCCATGGGACAAGTCGGTCATCTCGGCCATTGAGAAGGCCATCCTGACCTCCGACCTCAACCTCACACCCAACAGTGACGGGACGATCATTCGCCTGGCAATACCGGCACTAACGGAGGAGCGACGCGGCGAGCTGACCAAGCTCGTACACAAGATGGCCGAGGACGGCCGCATCGCGATCCGCAACGTCCGCCGCGACACGAACTCCTCCATCGACGCCATGGAGAAGAAGGAGAGCCTCTCCGAGGACGAGGTCCGCAGGGGCAAGCAGGAGGTCCAGGACCTCACCGACAAGTATGTCCGCAAGATCGACGAGGCCGCCGAGGCGAGGACCGAAGAGATCATGGAGGTATGAGCCTGCGCCCCGACTGCGTGCTACTCACTCTTGATGAGGCATCGGCGCTGCTCGAGGATGCCCGGGTGGCGTTCGCGGTCACTGACATCTCGCCGGAGAACCGGACCTGCCGCTATGACCAGCCTCGCGTGGTGCGGCAGGTCCTC
>DPJP01000187.1:0-9511 GCA_003542955.1 Armatimonadota bacterium | reverse complement strand
GCTCCACCTGACGGTCGCCGACTTCATCGCCCGGCCCGTCGAGCCCGTCGCGCAGGCAACGCTCTCAGAGGCGCCGCCGGCGGGTGTCTATGTTCTGGAGATGCGGCCGGCGCGCGCGAGGCATCTGCAGGTGGGCGCTCTGGGCCCGGTGAAGGTCCATTCGGGCACGTATCTGTATGTCGGCAGCGCGAAAAAGGGCCTGCCTCAACGTCTGGCGAGGCACTTCGCGGCCGAGAAGACGGCTCGGTGGCACATCGACTACCTGACCCAACACGTTCGACCCGCACGCGCAATAGTATGGGATTGGAAGCCGGGGATGGAGTGCGCGATCGCGGGGCAGTTGGCCGCGATGGGCCGCTCCGTAGCGGGCTTCGGCTGCTCCGACTGCGGCTGCGAGGCGCACCTGTTTGCCCTCCGCCGACCGAGCCACCTGTGGTGGGCGGAGGCGCCCGAGCTGCCGCCGCCGACGTGCATCATCATTCGACCGGACACACAGAGCTGAGGTACTGACATGTCCGTACCCGATGAGTTGCTCAGTCGTCTCGAGGGCCTGAAGATACCGCGGCATGTGGCCGTCATCATGGACGGCAACGGCCGGTGGGCCGAGGAGCGCGGCGTGCCTCACCTGCAGGGGCATGCGGAGGGCAGTCGCGCAACCAGGCGGCTCGTTCGCACCGCACGCGATATCGGCGTTGAGTACGTCTCTGTATATGCCTTCTCGACGGAGAACTGGAGCCGCTCGAGCAATGAGGTCAGCGGCCTCATGCAGTTGATGGAGATGGCAGTCAAGCAGGAACTCGCGGAAATGCAGCAACTCAACATCCACGTCGTCGCATCAGGCCGGCTGTCGGAGCTGCCGGCGTCTCTGCAGGCGGCATTCGCGGAGGCCGAGGAGGCAACCAGCGGGCACAGCGCGCTGACGCTGAACGTGTGCATCAACTACGGAGGACGCGCGGAGATCATCGACGCGGTGGCCCGCATCGCCGCCGATACCGCCGCCGGTACGCTCAGAGCGGAGGACATCTCCGAGGAGAGCTTCCGCGAGTATCTCTATCGGCCGGAGATCCCCGATCCCGACCTGCTCATCCGGACCAGCGGCGAGATGCGCATCAGCAACTTCCTGCTGTGGGAAATCGCCTATGCCGAGTTCGTGGTACTGCCTATCTACTGGCCGGACTTCGATGCCGAGGCACTCGTCGGCGCTGTCGAGCAGTACAACGCCAGAGAAAGACGTTTCGGCGCAAGACCCGGTTGAAATACTGTATCGTGGCTGATACAATGATCGTAGCGTCACCAATGGATGGAGGGCCTATCGTGAACATACGCACACCCTCGTCACTCGGAGCTACAACCACCGCAGTTCTCGCCGCGGCGCTCGTTCTCACCGTCTGTGTCGCATTCGCGGCTGATGTAGCCACGCCGTCGCCGTGCTCGATTGTCGTCAGTGGCGATCTCGCCGACAAGCCGGCCACGCGCGGCCCGGCGCTCGAAAGGGCCGACATAGGCATCGGCAGCCACGAGATGTTCAGCATCACCACAAACGCCGCGGGGTTCACCATCGCCGAACGCGAGCGGATCGTCTACATGCGGCTCACCGAGATCATATCCAACGTTCGCGTGCGGCCTTCGGCATTCAGCATCGTCAACGTCCGCGGCAAGCCCACCATCTGCATTGGCCCGTACCGCCTGATCACAGTCTACCCAAACGATGCCGCGGCTGCGGGATGCACGGCCGATGAACTGGCAGCGGAATGGATGGCGTCACTGATGCGGGAACTGCCGTGGGTGACACCGGTCAACAACCTCGCCTATCCCCCGAAAGAAGAGCCGGCGCCGGCCGCCGACGCGGGAGGATAGAAGCGCGTCTCGACGCATCTGACCTCGTTACGACCGAAAGCGTCGTCTTCTGACGTGCACGCAATGCGGGAGCCCATGATGGGCTCCCGCCGTCGTTTGTGCGCGTGGGCCTGCGGACTCCTACAACCAGCGCTTGCGGCGGAAGTAGGCCAGCATCGCCGTCGCGACGACCGCCATCACACCGAGCACCACCGGGTAAGCCCACGGCAGGGGCAGTTCGGGCATGTGTTCGAAGTTCATCCCGTAGATGCCGGCGATGAACGTAAGTGGGATGAAGATCGTGGCGATGATTGTCAGCACGCGCATGACCTCGTTGGTGCGATTGGCCATCGCGGCCAGGTGCATGTCGGTGAGCACTGCTACGGTCTCTCGCAGCGTCTGGGCGGCGTCGACCACATAGTACATGTGGTCGCGCAGATCGCGCGTGTAGGCCGGCATGCCATCGGAGACCAGGGTGGTGTCGCAGCGGTGGAACGCCTCGACCGCGCCGCGGATCGGGCGCAACAGCCCGCCGAGGAAGATCAGCGCCCGGCGCATCGACTGTATCTCGGCGCTGATGTCCGGAGCAGTCTCGACGAGTACTTCGTCCTCGAGCCGCTCGAGACGATCGTCGAGATCATCGAGCACAGTGAAGTATGAATCGACGACGGCGTCGATGAGTGCGTAGGTGAGGTAGTCGGCCTCCATCCGCCGGATGCGGCCCGCCCCGGAGACGATGCGCCTGAACACCTGCTCGAAGGCCGGGCACGGCTCTTCCTCGAACGTGACCACGTAGCCGTCACCCAGCATCACACTCACCTGCCTTGTCGTAAGCTCCCCGGCATCTGCCTCCCAGTCGAACCACTTGATGATGATTGCCAGGTGGTGGGGGTACTCCTCGAGCTTCGGGCGCTGGCGGCAGTCGAGGATGTCCTCGAGCAGCAGCGGGTGGATGCCGAGTTGCTCTCCGGCGACGGAGATGGTCTCGACATCATGCAGACCCTTGACGCGTATCCAGGTCACCCGCGGATCGGTCGGGACCCCGGCCAGCTCATCAGCGCGCGTCGTCTGGTAGTGGTCGAAGCCAGCCTCATCGTAGTCGAGCACATCAATCGTGACCTGCTCGACGAGCTTCGAGCCGGTATGGACGAGTGTGGCCGGGCTCAGGCCGGTTGGTGAATGCCCCGAGGCGTGCTCATCTGACACCGGCTCATCCCTCCATCCCCGGCTGTTGGCCCCGGCGCGCGAGGTGCATCTCGATGCAGGCCTGCTCCTCGCGCTCGAGCAGCAGCCTGAAGCTGTCATCACGCTGCTGCGGGAGCCCTTCACCGTTGACCCCGGGCGCGCGGAGTTTCACCTCCGGACCACCCGGACGTATCTGCAACCCGATCCTGCTGTCGGACTTGTTGACCAGCAGCAGCGACGCGTCTCCGGTCAACTCAACGCGCAGTAGCGCGGCACAGGCCTCCGGCAGCCCCGCGGTGCCGTCGTCGAGTTCGTACGAGAGCCAGTGACGCTCCGTCGAGCAGAAGCGTGAAGCCCCGACCGTCGCGGGGTAGAGCGTCGCCATCACGGCACCGGCCCCCGGCATGCGACCGTGGCCGAAGGCGACCGCGCTCACCGTGTTGCCCGCGCATCCGTGGTTCCACCCGTGCCCGAGGCCGGCGCCGAGCGCAAGTCCCATCCGGGCCGCGGCAAGCTCGAACGCGCGCGTCGCTGCCGCCTCGTCACCAGTCAACTCGAAGCGGAGCATCAGCGCCGCGGGCGAGGGCCCCGTCTCCTCGAANNTAGACCGCCGTCCGGATCACGGTAGCCCCAGCGCGGCGCGTCCCTGCGGCGTCCCAGGCCCATCGGGTGCGGCGCGGGGCCGTCGTCAAAGACCATGGTGTTGGATCGTGCCGGATCCTGCCGCGCGTGCGACGCGGGAATCGCCAGGAGCAGTGCGGCATCGAAGCCCCGATCTCCCGAAAGCCGCCGGTAGCGCGAAAACAGCGGCGCCACCGGGTCGGCATAGGGGTCGCCCACATGCCGTACGAGCCCCTCGAGCATGACCCTCGCAACATCGAGATAGCGCCTCTCCCCCACCAACTCAAACAGGTCGAGGAAGGTGTCGATGCTCCAGGCCGCAACATGGCGCTCGAGAACGTCGGGCCGCGCCAATCGGCGCTCGCCGCTGAGACGCTCGCCATAGCGCCGCGCGATCTGCTCTGGATCGGTCAGTGGAAACAGCACCGCCGGAATGGCGCCCTCGAGGATGTGCCCCGCCCAGAAGTCCGCGTATCCGCTTGCCAGGTCCAGGTACCGCCTGTTGCCCGTAGCAAGGTGCGCAACCAGTGCCATCTGCAGCACCTTGAAGTGCTCGGGACTCTGGTACGCGAAGCGCGCTTCCTCTCCGACGACCTCGGTCCCCAGGGACCAGGAGATAAAGCGGCTCCTGTTGTAGTCATACCAGTGTGGGACCCCGTGCGCCCAGTTGCCTGTGTGCTCGGCGGCGTCGTCGAGGGCCGCGGCGATCTCGGCGTCGGCGGGGTCCATCCGCCACATCCGTGCCAGGAAGATGATGAAGTGCTCAGGGCCGTGATGGGCCTCCTGCCTGGGCCAGTAGCCGTGAGTGAAGGCGCCGGGCGCCCATTGCAGAGATGATCCCCGCAGGCGTATGAGAAACTCCCGCAGGTGTGGGTTGCCCGTCAGCCGCAGGTGCTCAATCCAGGACGCGGCGAAGGTGCCGTAGTCATGTCCGCCGCCCCAGGGGCGTTCCCCGTAGTCGCTCACCCCACGGGTCCACCACTCGTCCATCTGCTCACGCACGCGCAGTTGCGCTTCGGCCCATGCTACGTCCACAGGCACCGCGTCCTCACATTGGTCCTGCCCCTCACTTCGTCACGCGGTAGCGTGGTTCCTCCGGTGGCGGCGAACCTGCGACTGCGCTATAATGCACCGCCGGGAGTGCACGGAGCCGATAGCAGGGAGCGGGAGGGACCCGATGACGGCACGAGAGCGCGTCAGGACCGCCATATCGCACAAGCAGCCGGACAAGTGCCCCTGGCACTTCGACTTCACCGTCCCCGCGCACCGCAGGATGGTTGACTACACATCGGATCCGGCCTTTGCCACCAGGCTCGGCTGCCACATCGCCGGTGTGGACCCAGTTGCGCCCGATGCCTGGGTCGAGCTGGCGACGGACATGTGGCGCGACCAGTTCGGTGTCATCTGGAATCGCACCATCGACAAGGACATCGGCAACCCTGACGGCGCGGTCTTCCCGGAGCCGTCACTGGGTGAGTACGTCTGGCCGGATCCGGATGACGAACGGCGCTGGGAGCATTTTGGCGATGCAGTCGACGCCGCCTCGGACAGATTCGTCGTCGTGCATGTCGGCTTCTCGCTGTTTGAGAGAGCCTGGACGATGCGGGGAATGCCCCGGCTGATGGTGGACTTTATCGACCACCCCCGCTTCGTCGAGGAGCTGCTGGACGCCATCGTGGAGTTCAACCTGGGGCTGATCCGCCGCGGGACGCAGTACCCCGTCGACGGAGTCATGTTCGGCGACGACTGGGGGCAACAGCAGGGGATGCTGATGGGGCCGCGGCTCTGGCGGCAGTTCATAAAGCCTCGGCTCGCGCGCATGTACGCGGCAGTTCACTCCGCCGGCAAGCACGTCGTCATCCACTCATGCGGCGACGTCAAGGAGATATTCCCCGACCTGATCGAGATCGGCGTGGACGTCTTCAACCCCTTCCAGCCGGAGGTCATCGACGTCTTCTGGGCCAAGCGCGAGTACGGGCGCGACCTCTCGTTCTTCGGCGGTGTGAGCACCCAGCAGCTTCTGCCCTACGGCACTCCGCGGGAGGTCAAGGAGCAGGCTCACAGGCTGATGGAGGAGATCGGGCGCGACGGAGGCTACATCCTGGCCCCGGCACATGCAATCCCCGGCGACGTGCCCGCCGAGAACATCGAGGCCCTCATCGAAGCCGTGCACGAGCAATAGGGCCAAGTGCCGCTGCGGATTCGCGCGCTGTCGGACGCGACCGCGCGGTCTACGACCGCAGTCTCAGCGCGCAGGCCGCGCCGGCGAGGATGCTCAGGCCAACTGGGACCGTATGGTCCTGGCCAGCGACGCCGCCAGCCAGGCCTTCAGGGGGCTGTAGACACCGAGCGCGGCATGGACCCACCCTGCACCGGCCGGCTGCTGCCATGCGAAGGCGTCCAGCGCCGCGGCGGTATCCAGCATCTGCTCTCGCACATGCCCGTACCGCAGACGGCATTGCACGTCATCCTGAGCCACACCAGCACCCCCGCCGATCGCGGTGAAGGCCTCGAGGAGCCGGTTCTCAAGCTCCCAGCGGCACGGGCCTTCCGCGCTTTCGGCCGGCGTTCCACCCTCGGCATAGCTCTGAACGACATCGCTGAAGCCGTAGTCGGCGATCTTGAGCTGTAGCCGCTCAACCTGCCACGCCTTCAGCGGGCTGAACTCGCCAAGACGCGCGTATATCTCGGCCACATCATCCGCGTAACCAGGCTGGGCGGCCTGCGCCTGTGCGAGTGGCGTCTGCTTGACCCACAACTCGCAGACCTGCGCAAGGGCCTGCCTCCGGGAGCGACCATCACAGGGAGCGGGCGTCGTCGAGTCCACCGTCCCCGTCTCGGGGTCGACGGCCCCGATGACCTCGATGATACACTCAACGCGGTGAGCACTCCGGTGCTGACACAGATCGAGCGTGCCGATGAGTGTCCTCAGCCGTGCAGCCTGCTCCCCAAGCCCATCAGCATCGCCAATGATCCCGTCGATCCGCGCCATCTCGTCATCGTACTCGGTGGCCACGTTGCTCCACCACTCGTGTCTGTTCTCCATCTCCATTCACTCCCCGCGGGCGAGTTCAGACAGGCGTCCACTCCGGCTCCACGCCTATCCGCCGCCGACAGTCACCCATATCGGGCTCGAGTAGGCCATCGCTCCGGCCGCCTGGGCGATATTGTGTGGGAACTGCTTGACCTCCCGCCGCAGTCGGACTTCGGCGCGGTACACGTGCTCGCCCGGCTCCGCGGTCTCATCGGCATGGTACCAGTCGATCTCCCCGGTGTCGACGCTGAAGCAGGCGATGGGCTGCTCGTTACGCAGCACACGGACGTGCTCTATCTCCGTTGCACTGCGAACGCTCAGGCGCAGCCGCGGAGTTCCGGAGACCTCCACCACCTCGCCCTGCAGGTGATCATCAACACGGAAGTCCAGCAGTAGCCTGCAGCCGGTGGTGGCGAAACAGCGCCGCGCCTTGAGCGCCTCGACAACATGCTCGCGGCTTCGGCTCCGCACGAAGAGCCCCGTGACGGCGCCGCCCATGCCGGGGCAGATGCGGTGGTTGTCGCTGGCCCCTGTCAAGCCGAAGCGGTGACCGGCGGCCAGGTGCCGCTGACAGACGTCAGTCCACTGCATGTAGTCGCCCCAGCCCGCGACGACCTCGGCGTTCTCTTCCTCCTCGCACCCCCACAGGGCCCACTCCTCATGGTGTGGGTGCCAGAGCGTCGCGGAGCCACGCATGGTACGGACGAACGCCCGGGCCTCCGCGCCGCTCGCGTCGGTCCGGCGGGCGAGTGGCTGGTCGCGCTCATAGCAGACCACTGCCCGGTGGTTCTTGGGGCGTCCTCCCTCGTGCGGCTCGTGATACGTGTACTCGTATCCCCAGAAGGCTGCCATATTGCTCTCATCGAAGCTCTGCGCAACGGCATACAGGTAGTCCAGCGCACTATCACTCAGCACGATATGCGGGTAGTAGTCGTTGTCGATGATGCAACAGAAGTCGAGCCCGCCGCGGTCGCGCGCGTACAGGAGCAGTTCGAGTGGCTCCCCCTCCGCGTCGGGCGAGTAGTAGGAGTGGCAGTGCAGATCGCCCCAGATCAGCTCGTAGTCGCCCGAGGGGGCTGAGATGGTCGAGGGCGGCGGTGGCCCGGTGATCGCCCCCGGCAGGTTGACCGGCTGCCAGTCGCTCCACACGTCGGCTCGATACTCGGCCAGGGCCGTCAGCCGGCTTCGCCTGGTTGACAGAAATGTGATGTCACACGGCTCGTCGCCGGAGATCGGCGGGCGNNCCTCACTCGATCGTCTCCCCCTCGAGCCGCCGGAGCCCCCCGATGGTGAAGCATGAACCGCCGTTGTGAACCAGTTGGGGCGGGCCCCACCCACTGCCGTCATGCCGGCACCCGCAGAACTGCCCGTTGGCCACGTTCTCGGGTATCGAGGTCTCGCTGCGGTGCCTCTCCCAGAACACCCACATGTCGTGCGGGTGCGCACACAGTTGGGGACGATACCGCAGCCCGTTGTAGCCCCAGTAGGTCTCCACCGGCAGCATGCCCCAATCCAGGTGGGCGACGGTGGAGCTCCGCGGACCACCGGCCGGCCGCCAACCCTCGGGACCACGGCGGGCGACGTCGAGAGTTGCCTGTCGGCCGACGACCCCGTCACGGACGACATCGGTGCAGGTGACCCAGGCCAGCCACGGCATGCCGTCGGCGCCGATACACAGATCGGGGAACAACTGCTGCCGGCCCTCGATGGGGTCAACCGGCACCTCAACCGGCAATCGGCCTGCCGCGTCTGCCGCCGGCGCAGCGGTGACGACACGGAAGCCTCCGTTCGCGTATGCGGCGAATGCGACCCATACCGCCCCATCACGGCCCGCGGCCAGCACCGGGCGCATCTGCCGGCATCCGACATCGAAACAGATCTCATCCGACCACTCGCCGTCCTCGAGCCTGCGTATACGCACTCGCGGCTCCCGCCCGTGGCTCCACGCGGTGTAGGCCACCCAGAGGCGTCCACGCCCATCGCACTCAGCGGCGACATGAAAGGCAAACTCATCCTCGCCCGCGGGCATCCAGACCTCAGGCCCCCACTCCCCATCTCGATGCCGTGCCACAACGCGCCAGCAGGCGCCATCGCGCTGCGACCAGGCACACCAGACGCCCCCGGCCGGGTCGGCAGCCAGGTCCGGCTCAAAGTGCAGGCCCGGAGCGGTCAGGGCTTCGCTGCGCCCGCCCGCATCAGACGCAAGCACGCGGATGCACTCGCGGCCGTCCTCGGTCGCGTGCCAGGCCGCCCATGGGCGCCCGCCGGCGTCCCGGCAGACGGAGAAGCTGCGCGGCGAGTAGCTCTCACGCGGTGTGGGGCGGTGGAAGTCGCTCGGTCTCGTGTCCTGTTCCATCGATATTCCTCGCGGATGTGAAATCGCGGCACCCTTCAGTGCGTCGGCGCGACGGGATTGCCACAGTCCTTCGCGGTTGGCGCCGTGCACTCCTCCACCATTCGGCCGGCAGGTTGGGGGCTGTACCGAAGTCTCAGGGTTGCCAGATTGAGAGACGCTGGGGTCACGTNNAATTTTCAAGACGTGACCCCAGACGTACCGCCCCGCATCCATCCAGAGACTTCGGCACAGCCCCGCAGGTTGCCGCCCGTCCGGCGGCGAATACATGCGGTGAATACCGTCAAGTCCAACTGGTGTAGACATACCAGAAACAGAGGAATGCCGATGGTACGCGATGGGTCCGGAAGCGACGACCTCAATCTCACAACCCCTCAGCCGATCGACCCCGACGCGATCGCGCCTGAGCAGCCGGATGCTCCCCACTCCGAGACGGCACGGCCCGACGAGTTGCCGTCGGAGTATGGGGTCGATGAGCCCGC
>DPJP01000230.1:13896-14024 GCA_003542955.1 Armatimonadota bacterium | reverse complement strand
TTTCATAAAGGCCGGCCGAGGGCGCGCGGAGCCGTTTGCGCGCGACGGAGACCGGCCCACGCAGCCTATACACGCCCATGTCTCCGACGCGCTCGTGCACGGTCTGCGGGGCGTCCTCCGGGCCGCTA
>DPJP01000230.1:0-13809 GCA_003542955.1 Armatimonadota bacterium | reverse complement strand
CACAACGACCAAACGCCCCGCCAAACGCTTATGTTAGCGCCTCTGCCGTGGCGCGGTTTGCCGTCAGGCTACCTGAGCGCCACAGCCACACACACACCGCAGCCAGCAGCGCCATCCCGATCACACCGATGATATGCCCGACCAGCGGGTTGGCATCCGGGGCAAACACGATCAGGCTCGCGGCAGGGGAGTTGAGAGAAGCGTGGGCCAGCGTCGGCGCCAGCACGCTCCCCGAGGCCCGGAAGAGCCAGCCGAAGATGATCGAGAGTAGCACACAGAAGATGACCATGGCCACACTACCGAGCACCGGGTAACCGGGGTAGTTGTGGCCCTGGGCGATCACCGGCACATGCCAGATTCCCCAGATGAGCCCGACTACGACCAGCGACCTCACGGGTCCCAGGTGCTCCAGCCGCGGCTGCAGGTAGCCCCGCCAACCGAACTCCTCGCCGAAGGTCGCGACCGAGGTGATGATCATCCCCTGCGTCAGCGCGCCGACAATGACCAGCAGGGGAAACCATGGCCCGACGGCTTGAAGCTGGGCGCGCGCGGCTGCCTGTTGCGCCTCCGGCAGCTTCTCCAGCATCCCGTGACCGGTCAGGTCGAGTGTGCCGGCGCCCAGAAGCACCGTCAGGATGGTCGCGAGCAGCGCAACCAGGAACGGCCCCAGCCATGCGAGCAGGTGGTACCAGCCGTTACCCCAGCGCAACCCGGCATCTGTATAACCACCGCGCTCGTACCACCGGGCGGCAAGCGCCCCGATAGTGGGGCAGAACATCACTCCTACCATCAGCAGTACCACGGCCGCCCCCGACTTGAGCCCCATCATCCGCACGGGGCCCAGTTCGATCAGCCAGGCGAGGCCGAAGGTCACCGCCAGGTAAACGCCCAGGCCACAGCGGGCCCTGAACTCGTCAACCACGGGCAACGGCTCACTCCTGCTCTGTGTCGGCTCCAGACTCATCCGCATTCCCCGTGCCCTTCTCGGCGTCTCTTCGGCGTGGCGCCGTAGCGCCCTCCAGCACGCTCGGGCGCGTCCGCGCATCGGCCCAGGGCCGTGGCTGATATGGCGGATCGTCGGCCCGGTAGATGACGATGTAGTAGACCAGCGCCCCGATCCAGTGTGTGAGCATGATCACGATCGCCCACCCGGCGCGCGAGTTCGGGTCGGGGAAATCGCGCCTCGCGCAATCCCACAGGGCCAGAACTGCCAGCACCCATGCGAGCATTGCGAACGCGAAGATACCGAAGTAGAACAGCATCATCCCGAGCATGAAAACGCCGAAGAACGCCCCTTCAGGGCCCGAAAAGTCGCTTCCGCTGCCCGCTGTCTCGGAGGAATACTGGGTAGCACATGCGCTCTCAGTGGCCGTCAGCAGAGACGACACGCACCGGCCCTCTGCTGCATTGTTGGGACTGGCGGCCAGCAACACCACCGCCACGACGATCATCCAGCTCCGATCCATCGCGACCACTCCTCTCTCGACGCCGGTCCGTCTCGCCTGCCGCTGTCCGCTACGCCGGATGCGCTCTGCCGAGAAGAATGTGTGCTCCCATGCATGTAAAATGTCTATGGCGTCCGGCCCGGCGCACAGCGGGCTTGTCGGCCCTCGGTGCGACTTCGGCTTCACAAGCCGCAGAAGTTTCACAGAATGCGCGCGGCGGGTGGCAACCCGCCCACTCAATCTGGCCCCGAAATTGCCGATAGGGCAATCGGAGGTGGTGAAAGTGGAGATACCAGTCTCAGGCAAAGACCGATTCGCAAGGCGTGACGAACTCGTAGTCGAGCTGCTGGGCCGGCTCTATCGCCTGGAAGCTCTACGCACCGTCGTCCACTCGAGTCCGCGCGTGAGCGCATTCGCCCCGAAGGGCAAGTACGTGCCCTCGCGCGAGGACCGCATGGCCGCTTGAGCCCTCCTGAGGGCTCGCCCCGTTGCCGCGCACACATCTGAGCGTCACCCCGCACATCTGAGCAGCGGCACGCTTCCCAGCGTGCCGGGCGCAACGGCCCGTGACTGCGCGCCACAGCCCGCACTCGCTTCTGACAGCCGCTACGGACATCTGAGCAGCGGCACCCACATCTAAGGAGCGGCACGCTTTCCAGCGCGCCGGGCGCAAGGGCCCGTGCCCGCGCGAGCGCGCCTGTCGCACTCTCGGATGGTCATCCCTGCGGGCTGGAAAGCCTGCGGCTTTCCTGATGCAGGGGTGCTTGCGGTCTCCTCTGATGGTTCCGACCAGTGCCCCGCTTTTCACCTCTTCACCAGCACCGCGAAATGGTCGCCCGGCATACGGACCTCGTACAGCCTCCGCCCGTTCTCAGCCACCTCCACGACATCCGCGTCAGTTACCCGCGCACCTTCGCCGTCGACCACATACACCTCCGCGGCGGCGCCGTCCGGGAAGCCGAAGCGGCCCGACCTGGCAGTGTGAATGCGCTCCTCGCCCAGCACCACGCCTTCGTGCAGTTCGGAGGGAGTGATCGGCCACATCACAGAGGTGTAGTTCCACTCGACGGGCTCGCGGATGTAGTAGTGGCCGTATGTCACCGCCCCCTGCTCGAGAATGCGCCTGACGGTCAGCGCCGCGTCGGCCTGCGTCTTCTCTTCGTGGTGGTTGCCCAGCCCGATCGGGCAGCCGAGGTGCGTATCCCTGACCGCCTGGTAGGTCCCGGTCTCAACAAAGCGGACGATCTTCTGCTCCGTCATCGTACGGGTAGCGGCCTGGCCGTTGGCCATCATGAAGCGGCCGCCCTCGCGCATCCGGCTCACCAGCTCAAGGTGCAGCGGCTGCATGAGCAGCGTGACCGAACACATCCTGCCCGTCACGGCGTGCGTATTGGGGTCGATGGCGACGCTGTAGCCGTCCCACGGGCCGTGAGGCGCCCACTGCAGCACGCTGTAGGTCATCTCATCCCAGTAGATGCCATCCACCCCGATGTCGCCAAAAAGGCAGTCGACGAAGCGCGGCAGCGCCTTCCCGTAGGAGTTCTCAAGCGTCGGCAGATACAGTGGTATGCGGTAGCTGTACGGATAGCTCAGGTGCTCGCCGTTGGCGTCGAGCAGCACTGAGTCCGCGTACTTGGTCTCTGCCTCCGGCTCCGTGCACAACTGGCCGTGGAAGTAGGCCATTACGGTCACCTCCGGCGCGCCCTGCTTGATCTTCGCGACCGCCTCGGCCTCCGCTGCGACGAACTCCGGGGCGAACAGGATGCCGGTCCCATGGGCGTACTTGCCGTCGGCATACTTGGCGATGCCGCCGCAGACGATGTCGATGTCGCGACTACGCAGCCACTGCGCGTAGCTCTCAGGGGTATGGTCCTTCGCGCGCGGATAGAAGAAGTAGAACTGCCCGGGGATGGTAAAGTTGACGTCCCAGGTGCGCCGTACCGCATTGACGAAGTCCCAGTAGTCGCCGCCGGGCACCGGGTAGATGCTCCACTCGAGCGTCACTGAAGCGCCGGCCTCCAGGCCCAGGCGCTCGTCGGCAAGCCCCGGGCCCTCGGGCTCCGCGAACGCCCTCAGGTGGATTCGGAAGATGTCGTCCTCCGCCACCAGCCCCAGGCCGATGTCGGACCACTGCGAGTAGGCTGACGGGTTGCGGGCGTTGTAGGCGCTCCCGCTGCCACCGACCAGTTCCCTGCCCGACAGCAGTGCCGACTCCGCGACTCCCGACGCCGAAGTCCCCTGGTGCCGCAGCATCACTCCGATGAGGTCATCGGACATATTGGTGACGGTGTCATCAACCTTGAGATGGTCCGGATGCAGCGTCACCCGACGCTCGACGCGTGCGTTCCCCGCAGTCCATCCCGTCTGAGCCACCTGACCAGCGGCCGTAAGCTCCTCGCCGCCCTCCGCGGCGGCCGTCTCATGCCACTGCCCGCCAGGCAGGCTCGTGCTGGTGACGATGTCGAAGTTGTGCCCGCCATCGAGGTCCAGATGGATAGCACCACCGGCGGACAGTCTCGCCGCCATCGCCACCGGCTGCACGCCGCGGGCCACGTATGTCGGTAGCGGCCCCGTCGGCTTCGGAGCCACCTCTTCCGCCGCGGGTGGCGAGATCGGTCTGCCAACCTCAACCTTGACGTTGCGCATGACCATTGTCGAGGGCTTCGGCAGTATCTTCAGATGCTCGAGCGTCAGCTTGTTCCGTCCCGGTTGGACATAATCGGTGATGTCCCACACGAAGCGGTACGGGTCCGCATCAGGGGCGGCGTACGGACTGTCGATCTGCTTGATGGCCGCCTCGAAGTCCGGCGAGTAGAGCACCCGCCAGCGGCTGTAGTGTGACCATGTCAGGTCGGTGCCCCCGCGCGTTCTGAACTCATCGGTCTTATTGAGCAGATCGGGCTTGGTCAGCGTGTGACCGTTGACCGTCACGATCAGCCAGGGGTTTGATCCCGCCATCTGGGGCGCATCGATCCGCACCTCCAGGCTCAGGCGTACCTGGTGCTCGATCGAGAATGCCGGCACCTCGAACTCGTACTCCGTCACATCCGGCGCGACGGTCTCACGGTGCTCTATGATCATCCGCTCCTGCCCCCGTGCGACACTCGCCAGCAGGCAGACCAGCGCCAGTGGTATGACCCAACTGCGCGCCATGAAATACCCCTTCCGCCAGAGCGCCCCTCAGCCTTCCTTCGGCACAAACTCGATCCTCGGGTAGGCGCTGTAGTCGATGACATACTTGCCGTTGGTCGTCGGGTACTCGAAGTTGGCCTTGCGCGTGAAGTCGCTCGCGCCGGCGGTCGCACGCGCGAACTTGCCGTCCTCCTTCATGTACGCGTCGGCGTACTTGATGACAACCTGCTCGCGGTCGCCCACCGGGTGCCCCGTCGAGGTCACCACGCTCCCGTCCACATGCCACTCGGTGAAGAAGTGACCATCCACATCCAGGCCCGCGTCGATCATGCTCCGAAACTGGGCGATCTTGTGCACCACGGGGCAGCTCCTGTCATCGACACCGTGGCAGATGACGATCTTGAGGTTGGGGTTGGCCGCCTTCAGCAGCCGGCAGTGCTCGAGATTGCCGAAGTCGCGAATCTCCTGCATGTCCTTTGTCAGGTACTTCGGGCTTGCCGGATCCTGCGAGTAGCCGGCATTCAGGTGGCTGCCGTACTCGCCGGTTCCGTAGGCGATGCCGTCGGTCAGACCCGGCATGCCGCAGATGTCCACCCCGCAGGCGAAGGTGTGTGGGGCCAGCTTCATCACCATCTGCGTGACGTTGCCCCCGCCCGAGCCGCCCATCGAGTAGACCCGGTGCTCGTTGAACTCGATGCCCTTCTCCTTCAGTTGGCTGTAGATGTGGTAGAGCGCCCCGATGCAATCCATCGCCTGCAGGTAGCCGTGGTCGTAGGGCCTGTCCGGGTAGTCCTTCCACTCGCTGCCGCTCTGGAGGTAGTTGACGCTCGCGGCCACGACATTGAAGCGCTCCGCGAACGTGTTGCACCACTTGATGTACTCGGGAGAGTTGTAGACGCCGCCCCAGTTGTGCAGCACCAGCATCAGGCCCGTATTCCCGTCGATACCCGCCGGCGGCTCGACGACCCACATCTTGACCTTGCGCTCGCCGGGGTTGAACGGCCACTCCTGCGCGACGAACTCCTGCTCCTGTTCCNNTCCAGCACCTTCTGACCTCCTGTCCGCGGTTGCGTGGGCGGCGCACTCGCGCCCGGCTCTCCGAGCGAGAGCAGCACGATGCCGCCCTTGGTGATGCTGCTGAAGTCGGTGTGCGGCGGCGGGTTCTTGTAGATGACGACCGAGTAGGGCAGCTTGCCTGCTCCACCGGGGCTCTGGACCGTCAGGTCCAGCCCCGTGTCAGACAGGCTCGGATAGGCCGCGAGCATTTCCGCGAGTGTTCCGTCGCTGATTGCCATGGTAACCGCGCTCAGCTTGGCAGGCACCTCCAGCGTGCGCGCGCCACAGCCCTGCTGCGGCACGGGCTTGCCGCCGACCAGCTGCGCGGGCACATCGGCGATGACCCACTTGCCCACGCGGTCATGCCACGGCGCGGCCCCCTCGGCCGGAGTGTACTCGTTCGCGGCCGGTTGCTGCGTTGGGGCTCCGGTTGTCGGTGGCGCGGTGTACTCGCCCTCCAGCGCCACCAGGATCACTCCGGCGCTCGAGAACGTGAAGGTGCTCGTCTTTGGCGGGTTCTTGTAGATCAGGATGGCATACTCGAGCGTGTTGCCGCCGCTGCGGATGGTCAGCTTGTCGCCGGTGTCGGTCACCTCATAATCGGCGACGAACTTGTCGACCTCCTTGGCGAGCGCGGCGAAGACCACCTGCTTCTGCCCCTCGGTCGGCAGCACCAGCGTGCGCGGCCCGCACGCCTGCTGTGGCAGCGGCTTNNGCTTGTCCGAGATGTACTTGTCCGGGATGGTGTCGAGCGTCCACTGCCCGACGCGGTCATGCCAGGGAAACTGGCCTTTCTGCATCGTGAACGTGCCCGTCTGCGCGAACACAGCGGCGCAGAGCGTCAGAGTGACTGTGACAATGACTGCCTGTCTCATCGTGTGGTTGTCCTTCCTCGATATACATGATTGCGTCGCCCCGCGGGCCTGGGCGCGAGACTGAGTGGCTCTGCGATCACGGTTCCGGGAGCAGTCAACATGGCGCACCATCCCACCCCCAGAGATCAGGGGATGCCAACCCGGCAGCGTCCTCACCCATCCGGGAGTGCCGTGCGCCGTTCACCCCCCTCCTCCCNNGGGCCGGGGGGGTGAGGCCGCCCACCGCATGCCCTTCCCCTCACTACTTCCCCGCACCATACGGATACCGCTCCGAGACGCTCACCGGAAGCCTGCCCGGCGTCGGTATCTCGCCAAACAACGCCTCGACCGCCGCCTCGACCGAATAGATGCAGTCGCTGTAGGTGAGCAGCAGGCCCCGCACCGGCGGCAGGTCGGCCGCGNNATCTCTGCAAGTTGCTCGATGAGCCCGATGTAGGCCTCATCAACAAGGAAGCTGCGCGGGTCGCGACTGACCACCCGCGTCAGCAGGCCGACTACCACGGCGGCGGCCTCCCTGCCGGCGCTCACCGCCGCCTGAACCTGCCCAGCATCCGGCCTGCGGTCCAGCACGAGCATCTCCGTGTCCGGGTGGCGGCGGCTGACCTGCTCGCCCAGCACCGGATGGACCGGCCCCCAGAACGAGCCGATCTCCCGCCCCTCCGCCACGGCATCGGTATGCGCGATCACGAGCAGGCCCTCACCCTCCCGGATCGGGATTGGCAGGCCTGCGTCTTCGAGGCAGGTGATCGAGGCCCGCGCTACCTTCCGCGCCACCTCCCGTGTCGCCTCTGTCGAGACCAGCGCCTCGACCGCGCTCACATCCACGCGAGGCCTGTCCAGCAGCCCGCACCACTGCTTGAATCGCAGGATGCGTGCGACGCACGCGTCAATCTGCTCCATCGGCAGGTACCCAGTGCGCACAGCCTCGACCACCGCGTCGAACGTCACCTCGGTCGGGTAGTCGCAGTTGAGCAGGATGAAGTCCTGCCCGGCCCGGATGACCTCGACGGCGGCCTCCTCCACCGAGTACCGCTCCTTAACCGCATCCATCAGCAGGCTGTCGCTCATCAGCAACCCGTCATAGCCGAACTCCCCCCGCAGCAGGTCGACCAGGATGCGTCGCGAGAAGGTCGCCATGTTGTCGGGGTCCAGTGCCGGATACACGATGTGCGCGGGGCAGATGCAGTTGATCACGCCCGCCTCGACGCCCGCCCGGAAGGTCGCCAGGTCAATCGCGCGCAGCTCCTGCTCCGTCCGGTCCACGACCGGGGTCACCAGGTGCGAGTCCTCGGCGGTCGCGCCATGGCCGGGATAGTGCATCCCGCACGTCAGGCAGTGATTGTCCACAATCGCCCGCGACATCTCGAGCGCAATCTCGATGACGAGTTCGGGCCGGTCGGAGAAGGCCCGCGTGTTGATGATCGGGTTCGCCGGCTCAGTGTTCACATCCAGGTTCGGCGCGCCGATCCACGTCATCCCGAGCGCCCGCTGTTCCCGTGTGACCACATCCCCATACAGGTAGGCTAACTCCGCTGAGCGCGCCGCGCCTACGGCCATGTGATCCGGGAAGGTGACGCCCGCGGGGATGAACTGGTCCGTGCCGTGCGAGGCGCCCCCGCAGAAGATGATCGGGATGGGGGAGATCGACTGCAGATGATTGATGTACTCCGCCGCCTCGCGATTGCTCCCCAGGTGCTTGAGGGAGACCATCATCGCCCCGTACTTGCCCTCTAGGCACATCTGCTCCATGTGCTCCCAGTCGGGGCCGCGCCCGCAGATGAGCTGCCCGACCTTCTCCTCGACAGACATGCCCTCCAGCATCGCGTTGACCTGCCCTGCATCGCTCATTGCGTCACCCCAACGGTGAAGCCCAGTGTGGTTACGGGTGTGTCATCCCGGAAGACGACGGCCTGGTAATGGCCGGAGGCCAGTGTGCTACCCTCTCCCGCGCGGAGCGAGTTGGTTACGGTCCGCGTGCCCTCGGCGACCATCCGCGTCTCGTACAACGGTATACCCTCCCGACGCCACTGGATGCGCAGTGGCGTCCGCGCCGGCATATCCTCCCACTCCATGTAGATGCCCACCTGCACGACCCCGGCCGGGAAGTCGCTCTGCAGGATTGGCAGCCGTTGGGCATCCAGCTCGCGGTAGATGGCTGCCCGCTTCACAAACTGATCTGCCAACAGCGGCGGCAGCGAGCCGCTCTGTGCCGCCCCAGCACCCCCCTGTGCCGCCGACACGGTGAAGGGGAGCGTCACCACCCCGACGCCGTCACGAGTTATGACGGCTTCATAGGCACCCGGCCGCAGCGCACTGCCCTGCGCCGCCTGCAGAGAACTCATCACACTCCGCGTGCCCTCGGCCGCGAAGCTCGAAGCATGCACAGGCGTGCCGTCGCGGCGCCACTCGACCCGCACCTGTGTGCCCGCGGGAGCGTCGTCCCACTCCATGTAGAGGCCGACGCGCGCCGTGCCGGCGGGGAAGTCGGTCCTCAGGATGGGCAGGTCAAGCGCATCTGCGCCCTCGCAGATGGCGGCGCGGGCGACGTAGCGGTCAGTGAGCAGTGGTATCTGCGCCGTTCCGCCCGTCACTATGCCGGCGGTCCCGGCGCCCGCGGGCTGCCCGGTCGCCGGGGTCTGCTCGGTCTGCCCGGCGTCAGGCCTCTCGACCCGCGGCGCGGCGCCCCCCAGCACGCTCTCCGCGCCCACATGGTGGTGCAGCGAGCATGCCGGCCACCACGCATTCGGGCCGCCCCATCGGTGGTCCAGCGCCGCACGGATGCGGTACTGCTTCCCCGCGTACTCGAGCGGGATGGCGCCCTCGAACGCCATCTCCACACTCGCCGGTGCGTTGGCGGCCCAGTCCTGCACTCCGCCATAGACCTGCCAGACCGTCGGTGTACGGAAGTGCCCGCCGCCCACGGGCACGGACCGGATGTTCGTCCCGCTCACCTGCTCGAGTGTGAGCGTCTCGCCGCCCCTGGTGTACGCCGACTTCGCTCCCGCCGGCAGTGGACACAGGTACATTCCGTCAGCAAGCTCCGGGTAGACCGCGCCGGGCCCGAGCTTGATCTCGGCGATGACGCTGAATGCGTCCTCCTCCACGACCTGATCCCTGGGGTTGAGCCCGCTGCCGCGGACCGTCCCCCGGACCTCGAANNGGTCTGGGTCACGCTCAGTTGCGTGATTCTGATCTGCTGCGCCGTCGCGGGCAGCCCCACCGCCAGAACCAGCAGCGTGGCGAGTACATGCCGCCATCCGGCTCCCGCCCGCGGCCGGCCTGGTTGTCCACACCACCCACAGCCGCTCGTCCACATTGTCCACGCCTCCTGGCTGATACTCACAGCCCGTCTGTGGAAAACCCGCTCACCGGGGGCTAGTTCGCCGGCCTCGGTCGGCTTGCCTGCTGCTCGCCGGTGGTTATCCACATGGTGTGAGGAGATGCTGTGGACAGGGCGTGCATCGTGTGGATAAGTGGAGGATTCCCCGCCTCCGGCGACGAAGTACCCACACAGGCTGTCGTACTCCCGCCCCCGCCCAGTCGCCCGAAATCCGTGAAAGGCCTCTGACCCATGGCTCAGCACGCGCGCCTCGTCACTGCCGCAGTCGTTCTGCTCCTGCCCGCAATCGTGCTCGCCCAGCCGCCCGAGTACCACGTCCGCACCATCGCGACCCCGCCGACTCTCGACGGCCGCATGCTCGACGACTGCTGGCAGGGCGCCGCGGTCGCCGAGGGCTTCTCGCACCCGAAGACCGGCGAGCCCGCACAAACCGCCACCCGCTTCGCCGCGGTGCGCGATGCCGCCAACCTCTACGTCTTCATCGCCTGCACCGAGCCCAACCGCGACCAGATCAGGATGAACTTCACCGGCCATGACGATTCCCTCTGGGCCAACGACTGCGTCGAGCTGTTCATCGACCCGACCGACAACCGCCAGGAGTACGCCCACATCGTCGTCAACCCGGCCGGAGCAACCTACGACGCATGGGTCGTGCAGGGCGGGCTGTCACAGGATAGCAGCTTCGAGTCGGCGGCCGAGGCGGCCACACAGGTCAATGCCTGGAACTGGACCGCCGAGATCAAGGTCCCCTTCGCCGGCCTCCGTATCGACGCCGAAGCCAACTCCACGTGGGCATTCAACGTCGCCAGGGAGAAGAAGACCGACCCCGCCGAGCTGTCCGCGTGGGTCTCGACCGGCCATGGCTTCCACCGCCCCGACAAGTTCGGCAGGCTCACCGGCATGGATGCCGTCTACCGGCCCTTCATGCTCGCTACCCATCCACCGACGCTCTCGGGGCCCCGCTTCACGGGGCACGAGAACAACGCTCTGCAGGGCACGCTCGAGTTCACCCTCACCAACTCCACAGGTGGCGTTGCCCCCCTCATTGCCGAGGCACGGCTCGCGGGCGCCGGCGGCGAAGTCGTTCTCGGCATCCCCGGGGACTTCCCACCGGGCGACTTCACCGTCCAGTTGCCTGCGTCGCTGCCGGGAGCGGGGACCTACCGGGCCGAGATCGGCCTCTACGACTACCTGACCGGGCGCCTGGTCCACTACGCGGCGTCGACCATGCGCCTCGACCTCGCCCCGCTCGAGATATCCCTCATCACCCCCTGGTATCGGGATGCCATCTTCAGCACCTGCCCGGTCGACCGGATCGAGGGTGTCGCCACCCTGAGGATAGACGAGGCCAGGGCGGCCGGGGCGACAATCGACGTCCGGCTGCTGTCAGAGACCGGTGCCGTCGAGGCCGGCGCACAGCCGCTGCCCGTCGCCGACGACATCTCGACAGGCTTCGCCTTCGACGCGGCATCGCTGCCGTACGGTGACTACACCATCGAAGCCACCGCCACGCGCGATGGCACGGTCCTGGCATCCGCCCTNNGCCCGCCGCACGGTCAAGAAGCTCGCGCCCGCGGAGCATGAGGTCTGCATTGACCGGCAGCGGCGTGTCCTGGTCGACGGCAAGCCCTTCTTCGCCTGGGGCTTCATGGGCTCCGGAGTCGATGAGCGCCTCCCGGCCGCCGGCTTCAACATCATCCATACCTACGTCGCCCGCTACGCCCACCGCGATGACAAGCTCACTGCATGGCTCGATGAAGCCCATGCCGCCGGCCTGCAGGTGGTCATGTACCCATATCCCGGCAAAACCGGCTTCTACGGCTACAACGACACCCCCCTCTTCACCGACGACGAGATCGCCGAGATTCTCGATGTTGTGAACAAGTACAAGGATCATCCCGCGTTGTTTGGCTGGTACATGTGTGATGAGCCGCGCGGGGCGGAGTGGCGCTCTGAGATCATCCGCCTCTCCGGTATCATCGCGCAGGCCGATCCCTACCACCCGACCATCCCACTGGATAACGGCGCCCGCGGCGTCGTCGGCCTCGCCGATGCCGGCGAGATACTCTGGATCGACCCTTACCCCGGCTTCGGCGTGGGCAAGGGGCCTCACGTGCCGATGAACAAGGTCGCAATCGCCATCTCAGACATCTGGAAGGGCCTCGGGCCCGAGACCGACAAGCTCCTGTGGGTGGCCCCGCAGGCATTCTCCTACGGTGGCGACGACCCCGAGCGCAGCAAAGTCGAGCGCGCCCCAACGTATCTCGAGGAGCGCACCATGACCTACATGGCGCTCGTCCACGGCGCCGACGGCATCGTCTACTACGCGTGGGCGTACGCCCAAAAGTTCCCGGAGCTGCGCGTCGGCCTGCTCGAGGGGCTGTCCCGGGAGATGCAGATTCTCATGCCAGTGCTGCTCGAGGGCGAGGATGTCGGCGGGGAGACGATGTGCGAGCCCGAGGACGGCATCATCCACACTCGCGCAATCAGCTATGACGGGCACATCTACGTGATCGCCTGCAACATGACCGAGAAACCATGCAAGGGCTATGTTCGAGCAAAGGGTATTCGTGGTATAATGAATGTGCTGTCTGAAGACCGCACCGTGGAGGTCTCCGGCGACGGCGCCATCGACGACCAGTTCGACGCCTATGCGACGCACATCTACACCACCCGCACCGACCTGCCGGAGCTTCGGAGCCTCGACGACATTGCGGATATGATAGCCGCCGCAGTCAAGGCAGATGCCGACGCCCCGGCTTCGGACTGATCCGCACCGGATGTAGTCCGACCCACAGCACCTGCCCTGCCCCCCTGCGGCGGCATGACAGGGGGTGTGGATGCGATGCTGAGGACGCTCATTGCCTTGAGCGTTGCGGTGTGTGTGCTGGCGGGCGCCCTGGCAGCAGGATGGGCGTTCGCGGGAGAGGTCCGGCCCGCGACGGCGTATCGGTCACACAACGGCGAGTGGACCTTGCATGTCGACGTTGCCACGGGCCTGGCTCTGACACGCGACACGGGGCAGACTACCCGCACCGTGTGGATACGCGATTTTCCCCAGCGGGTCGAGGGCGTCCCGTGTGCCCCACGGCATGCGTATGTGACTGACGACGGCAGCCGGGTTGTCCTGTGCGGTGTGTGCGGCCCGCCCGGAGTTGGCGATGTTCTGGTGGTTCTGGGGGCGGCGGGGGAGGTCATCGCCGGCTACGCACTGCGCGATCTGTTCACCGAGGCGGAGTTGGCGGAGTTGCCCCGAACGCCTCAGGGCTGCAGTTGGTTCGAGGAAAGCGAGTTCATCTTCTTGGCGGGGCAGATGCAGTTCTGTGCCGTCACACAGACGAATTCGGGTGCAACGCTCCGGGTGTTGGACCTGACGGAGGGCCGGAGGCTTGAGCTTCTGGCCTCGGCCGATGACGGGAGCACGCGGTCGGCGGTGGCGGGCGCAAGGTCGGTCGCGCCGTCGATGGCGAGACCACTTCGACAGACGGCGACGGAAAGGACGATCTCGACGATGTACATCCTCCTGGTCGGCACCGGGGCTCTCGCGCTGTCGCTTCTGATGTACGCACTGGATAAGAAGTACGCATAGCCACCGACCTGCCGTATCCTTGGGGAGGGGCTGTACGAAGCAATGGTGCTGTACCCCCGGGGAGGGGCTGCGGGAGGCAGTGGCGCTGTATCCCGGGGAGGGGCCGCACGAGCGAATGCGTCCCGTCGTTCAGGGACGCGTGAGCGAGGTCGGCCCACGGTGCCGCCCTCCGCCACATCCTCGGCGAGGGGCCTCACGAGGCAACATTGCTGTATCCTCGGGGAGGGGCCGCACGAGTGGACGCTGCCCCGACGTATGGGCAGCGTCACGAGGTCGGCCCGCGGACATCGACCCCAGACATGATACAGCGTTACGTGCATGGGCCGACCTCGCTCGCTGCCCGGATGTACGGGTAGTCCCGCGCCTGCGGGA
>DPJP01000257.1 GCA_003542955.1 Armatimonadota bacterium | reverse complement strand
ACGACTGATAGCAGCGTGGGCAGCCGCGTCGGCACGGGCAGGACGCCGAGGAACGCTTCCGCAATCAGCCCGATCGTGGCGCGCGCGTCGGCGGCGCCCGCGGCAGAGGCAGCGGCAGAGGCAGGAGGTTCGGTATCCGGGGCGCCGGGGAGCACGGGAACAATCTGGACGTAGTACTCCCCGCGCCAGACGTGGAGCTGCCCGCCTACCCAGTAGGCCATCGTCGGGATGGCGACCGCATCCTGGGCCAAGGGCTCCTTGAGCAGTGAGAATGGGCCGAACGCCTCCATCGCGCTCTCGAAGCGGTGCACATGGCAGCAGATGCCGCGCGCGGGCGGATGCTCGAAGCAGGCGGAGACTGTCCAGAGATACCCGTACGCCGACAGCAGGTCCGCGCCGGGCAGCAACTCGACCGCCGGCGTGCCCGCGTAGGTCACAGTCGGAGGCGCGGCCAGATTCAGCCCCTCGACCTGCTCGACGACCTCGGCGAGGCGGCGAACGACCTCACCCTCGTGCGGGGGCCCTGCGACGGCCGGCTGCTCATCCGCGAGCGCGCCGACCACCGCAAGCGCGACGCCGCAGAGCAGCAATACACGGACCGCCGCCCGCCCTGGTTTCATCCCGAGCAGCTGCTCTTCGTCTCGTCGCCGGCCACGTTCGCGTTGACCACCGCCGACCGTATGCCGGCATGCCACTGCTCGGCCAGTTCCTCGACCGACACGCCGGCGGCATCGGCGTCGGCCTGCGTGACGACAAGCACCGTCTGGTCCTTGACGGCAATGGCAGCTCCATCAGGTGTCTTCGAGGTGCGTACCTGCGCCGGCTTGTAGGGCTGAGAGGACCAGTCGTTGAGAGCCTTCGCGGCTGCCTCGGCACGCTTGATGGGACTGAGATCGCCCGCCGGAGCCGTTATCTCAACCGCCGGCATCCCGGCGATGATCACGCGGGCCGTCTTGTCGTCACCCTCCGCCTTTGCCTTGAGCGCAACCGCCTCCGGCGGGGCCTGGCCGGCGAGTTCCTCCTCCGTCGCCTTCTCCAGCCGACCGTCCGCGGCGGCGGCGAGGGCCTGCTCGAGGTCCTCCATCATCCAGTTGAAGCCCGGCGGCATCAGGAACTCGACAGCCTTCCGCTGGCCCGCCTGGTCCCATGCGACGCCCGTATCGGCGCCGAAGACGATGGCCATGCACTCCAGACCGCTGCTCTTCCAGCGGGCAGTGCCCTCCCCGCCGTCCCCGAAATCGACAATCTCGATCTCGAGCTTGCCCGCATATTCCTCGGACGCCTTCTTGAGGGCATTGACGGTAGGGGTCTGACAGCCGGACGACACGTTCACATAGGCCGTAATCCTGTTCGTCGGTGAGGATGGCTGGGCGTTGCGTATGAGTTCCTCGGGACGAATGTCGTCAGGGGGCGCCGTCTGCTGCTTTGACGGGCAGCCGGTCAGGTGAAGCAGGGCAACAGTGGCCAGCGATAGAATTAGTACGCAGACACACGGGGCGCGTTTGGTCATTATGTTCCCTCCGGGCGCGCAACCAACTTGAGTACACGTTCGTACATGCAAAGGTATGTCATCTCGCACCCCGGAGTCAAGCGGGTGCAACAACGATTGGGACTGGTGAGGGATGCACGTTCGCGACACACTGATCATCGGCGGCGGCGTGGCAGGATGCACCGCCGCAATGTATGCCACGCGCTACGGCCTGGATGCCGCGCTCATCGAGATGCTGGCGCCGGGCGGACAGGCGACAACGGCGACGACAATCGAGAACTACCCCGGCTTCCCCGAGGGAATCAAGGGGCCGGAGCTGGCGATGCGCGTGCACCAGCAGGCGAAGAATGTGGGCGTTGAGTTCATCACCGCGGAGGCGACGGCCCTTACTGCCGGCGATGACGGCCACTGGCTCATCGCCACCAACAAGGAGCCGCTCGAGACGATCTCCATCATCATCGCGACCGGCGCATTCCCGCGCAGCCTGATGGTGCCCGGAGAGAAGGAACTCCGCGGCAAGGGCGTCTCATACTGCGCGACGTGTGACGGCTTCTTCTACCGCGGGCAGACCGTGGCCGTGGTCGGCGGGGGCAACAGCGCCATCGAGGAGGCGCTCTACCTCTCCGAGATCGCCGAGAAGGTCTATGTCATTCATCGCCGGGATGCCCTCCGTGCCGACAGCTACCTCCAGGAGCGCCTGCTCTCAAAGCCCAACGTCGAGGTGCTCTGGAACACGGTCGTGACGGCCATTCAGGGCCCCGGCGGGCTCGTTGAGCGCCTCGAGTTGGAGAATCCGCACACGCACGAGCCCAACAGCATCGAGGTCAACGGCATCTTCATCGCAGTCGGTCACATCGCCAAGACCGAGTGGTTGGCGGACACATTGCAGCTCGAAGAGGGCTTCATCGTCACCGACTCGCTGATGCGCACGAGTAAGCCGGGCATCTTCGCCTGCGGTGACATCCGCAACACGCCATTGCGCCAGATCGCCACCGCCGTCGGCGACGCCGCCATCGCCGCCTTCGCCGCGCACGGCTACGTGGGTCAGTGGAAGGCCGAGCACCCCGAGACTTGATGGCCTCAACTGCCGAGAGGAGATACCCAATGGTTGTCCGCACGGGGGACTGGATATCGGAGGCCTGGGGCCTGGTCAAAGAGGACTTCTGGATGCATGCGCTCGTGGCGCTGATCTTCAGCGCGGTCAGCGGCAGCGGCATCGGGATGCTCGTCTGGGGGCCGCTGCTGTGCGGCTACTACCTCATGATCATCGACAAGCTGCGCGCCCCCGACCGGCCACTGAACCTCAACGGCCTCGGCAAGGGCTTCGACGTCTTCGTGGAGGCCTTCGTGGCCTCGCTGCTTGTGGGGGTGTTTGCGGGTCTCGGCGCGTTGGCCTGCTTCGTCGGCGCCCTGATCGTGCAGGGGCTGCTGCTTTTCACCTACCCGCTGATCATTGACCGGAAGAGGGGCTTCTGGGATGCCATCTCGGAGAGCTACCAGATGGCCGGCAGGAACTGGTTCGGCTTCACCGTGTTGGTCTTCCTGGTCGGGCTGCTGGCGAGCCTGATCACCCTGCTCACATGCGGGTTGGGCTACTTCGTGGCATTCCCGCTGGCGCAGATCACGTATGTTCTGGCCTACCGGGACAACTTCGGGCTGGCGGACGAGTCGGCCGTGCCCGACAAACCCATCCCCCCGCCGCCCGGCCCGCCTCCGGCTCCGGAGCAGTGATCATCTGAAACAAAGAGAGGGGCACATCTGCATGATGTGCCCCCCTCACATATCTACTGCTTGAGCGGTGCCCGCTCAGTCGTCCTTGAGCCACGGCATCATGGCGCGAAGCTGCTTGCCGACTTTCTCGATCTGGTGCTCGGCGCCCCTGGCGAGCAGCGCGTTGTACACCGGCCGGCCCGCCTGATTCTCCAGAATCCACTCCCTGGCGAAGGAGCCGTCCTCGACCTCGGTGAGGATCTTCTTCATCTCCGCGCGCGTCTCATCGGTGATGATGCGCGGCCCGCGGCTCAGGTCGCCGTAGGTGGCCGTATCCGAGACGCCCCGGCGCATGCCGATGATGCCCTTGTTGTAGACCAGGTCCATGATGAGCTTCAGCTCATGCAGCACCTCGAAGTAGGCCATCTCCGGCGCGTAGCCGGCCTCGACGAGCGTGTCGAAGCCTGCCGTGATCAGCTCGGCAACGCCGCCGCACAGCACGACCTGCTCGCCGAACAGGTCCGTGATGGTCTCTTCGGCGAAGGTGGTCTCGATCAGACCGGCCTTCGTGGCCTTGATCGCCTTGGCGTAGGCCAGCCCGTAGTCCTTGGCCTTGCCGGTGGCATCCTGGTAGATGGCCAGCAGCGAGGGCACGCCGGTGTCGGAGATGTAGCACTCGCGCACGAGTGCGCCGGGGCCCTTGGGGGCGACCATGAACACGTCAACGAACGGCGGCGGGACGATCTGCCCGTAGTGGATGTTGAACCCGTGGGAGAAGATCAGCGCGTTGCCCTCACTGAGGTTCGGCGCGATCAGGTTGTTGTAGACGGCCTTCTGGACGTGATCCTGCGTGAGAATCTGGATCAGGTCTGCATCACGTGCGGCGGCGCCGGCATCGTCGTAGACGTCCCAGCCGTCGGCCTTGGCCTTCTCGTAGTTGGGCGATGCGGGGATCTCCGAGACAATGACATCGAGCCCCGAATCGCGCAGGCACATCGACTGCGCCGAGCCCTGGATCCCGTAGCCGATGATGGCAATCTTCTTGCCCTCGAGCACACCCAGATCGGCATCATTGTCGTAGTAGATTGTGACAGCCATTCAGACTCCTCCTTGCATGTTTGGACTACCAGTTTCCTCAGGGCTCTCTTCCCGGGGGGCATGGGGCCTCGGCGGCCAGAGCCTGGCGGCCAGCCGGGCATACAGCACCCCCAGCAGGGCTCCAACGACGGCGAATAGCACTATGTTGAGGATGTACACGGACATCCGATGCAGCCCGACATACCCCGTCTCCGGGTCGAGGCGGATCATGAAGCGGTAGAAGCGCCAGAGCCCCAGCACCACAGGCCCCGCGAGGCCGATCGTGAGCCCTCGGACGGCCTGCAGACCCGGCCTCCCACGGAACGCTCCCAGCAGCAGACCGAGCAGCGCACCGAGCACCGGCATAGCCACGCCGATGAGCAGAAGCACTCGGTCGACCGCCTCGATGTCGACAATCTCAGTGTACTGAGGCTCCACGGTTCATTGCTCCGGTCATGGGCGACCTGCGCCGCCCTGGCGCCATGTCCACTCTACTGCTAGCGACCCGCCTGACGCAACAGCTCCTCGATGTCCACACCGTTGATCCGCAGCCCGCTGATTCGGCAGTTGCTGATCTCAACGCCCGACAGGTCGCAGCCCGACAGCTTGCTCCGCTCGAAGTCGCACCCCGAGAACTCCGACCCGGAGAGGTCGGCATAGTAGAAGTAACCGCTGTAGAAGTCGCTCCGCTCCCACCGCGCGTTGCGCGCGCTCAGGTAATAGGTCCGCAGATTGCGCAGCTCAGTGTTGTTCACCTGCCAGTTGCGGCCCGTGCAGCGCGAGAGCTGCAGGTCGTCAATGTCGCCGTATTCGTACTTGATGTCATCCAGATCGCAGTTGTAGAGCGTCGTGTCGCTGATGTCGACGCTCTCGAGCTTGCCGTACCTGATGGTGCCGTAGTACAGCATCGGGTACTCGATTGCGAAGTACCGGAGCGACGGCTTGTAGAGCTTGTCGTTCTCGAGCTTGAGTTCGGCGAAGGTGCTGTAGTCGAGTGTGCCGCCGGTGAAGGAGCATCGGTCGGCGTCGATGTTCCTGACCTCGACGGACGCAAACAGCGGCGCGTCCATGGCCAGATTCAGGAAGCGAGGCTTCGACAGGTCGACCCTGTCATAGCTGACCGGCGTGTCGGCGTGGGCCGAAGTCCCGACGACCCCCGCCACGGCTGCTACCGCAACTGCCAAAAAGTGAACCCAACGCATGGCGGTTACTCCCCTTTCAGGTGCGCAGCGGGCGATGTGGTCGTTGCCTGGGGGCGGCGAAGGTGGCTGCCGCCCCCCAGACACATGGGTTGGTGCGACTGCTCGTGCCACTACGTCCGCTGGACCCCGCGCGCGAGCACGACTTTGCCGGTTCTCACGAGTTCGACGATGCCATAGGAAGCGAAGTTCTCGATGAAGGCGTTGATCTTCTCCGAGTCTCCGATGCACTGGACGATGAGCGTGCCGTTGCCGATGTCGATGATGTCGCCGCGGAAGATGTCCGCGAGCGTGCTCACCTCGGTCCGCTGGCTCGGCTCGACCTCTATCTTCATCATGCACAACTCGCGCTCGACGATGGCATCGTTGGTGTGATCGATGACCTCGACGACATCATGGAGCTTCTCGAGCTGCTTGCGGACCTGCTCCAACGGCGTGTCCGACGCGTCGACGGCGATGGTCATCCGCGACATTGTCGGGTCCTGCGTTGTGCTGACGGCCAGGCTTTCTATATTGAAATCCCGCCGCGCAAACAGGCCTGCCACGCGGGCCAACACTCGCGGACGGTTCTTGACCAGAGCCGATAGTGTGTGCGTCATTTCATTCACCTCTCACCCGTCAATGGTGGGGCGCACCCGTCTCCGCCCGTCGGCCGTGGGCTACTAGTCCTTCTTCGGCTGCTCCAGCATGATCTCCTTGACGCTCTTGCCTGCGGGGATGAACGGGTAGACGTTCTCCTCCTTGACGACGACAAAGTCGATGAGCACGGGCCGGTCATCGACCTCCAGGCCCCG
>DPJP01000434.1:2498-2653 GCA_003542955.1 Armatimonadota bacterium | reverse complement strand
GAGCGCCTCGCGGCCGATCTGCCGCTCGCGCGGATGCTCCTCCATGAAGCCCGCCGCCAGTAGCCGCTCATGGTACGGGATCAGCTCATCGAGGCGATAGGCGTCGATCTCGCGGGCGATGCGCATCACCCGCGGCAGCCAATCGCTCGCCGCGT
>DPJP01000434.1:2185-2415 GCA_003542955.1 Armatimonadota bacterium | reverse complement strand
CATCACCAAGCGCCCACAAGAGACCATCCACGCCGCGTTCAAACAGCTCCCGCCATGCGGCGAAGTCGGCCTGCTCGCCCATATCACGCGAGAGCAGCATCAGTTCGCCCACATTGCCCACACTCGTCATCTGGGTGTTGAGCACATAGCCCGGGCCGTCGATCATGTCGTAGCGCGGGATGTTCATGTACGCATACCAGTAGCCGCCACCGGGAACCGTCGAGGTCCAT
>DPJP01000434.1:924-2121 GCA_003542955.1 Armatimonadota bacterium | reverse complement strand
TCGGGGTCGAATATCGCCCGGATGTGCTGAAGCTCCGAGTAGATGTCGCGGCGCTCATCGTCAGAGAGGTAGTCCGCCTCAGTCAGAAGCTGTCGCCACTCCCCCACCCTGAACTCGATATCCTGGCAGAAATGGCGGCGGTAGAAGTCATCGAGGTTCTCGAGCCCCCGAGCCCACTCGCGGTACATGTTCAAGTGGGGTGGAGTGCCGCTCTCATCCCGACGCATGATGTGGAAGGCGAGCATCCGCATGCACGAGTCGCGCCACCAGGGGTTGGTGCTGACCGGGGAAAAGCGCATCTGCTTCTGTGGGATGCTCACCCACCNNCCAGCCGAAGCCGCCGGAGTGACCGTAGGTGAAGGTTTCGGCGCCGGCATCCGCACTCGCGAAGGCCTCCCAGGGATGGTAGCGGGCGATGCGCAGGCCGCGATGGCTCTGCGGGACCGGCCACGTCCAGTAGCCGTCGGGCATCGTGTCGCCGAAGGGGAGTTCATCGCTGAGCAGCCGCGCCTTGTACTCGGCGAAGGGAGCGAGACCCTCCTCGGCCGTGCCGGCGTACGGGTGGATGAAGAGCGTGAGGTCAAGGGAATGGCAGTGCGCGCGGGCGTTCGTGTCGGCCGCCGAAAAGCGGTATGTCAGGCCCTGAGTCGCGCTCACCTCGACGGGCAGGAGGGTGGGCACGTAGTCATCGACATGCCAGCGCNNCCTCGGGGGGCAGGGGATGGTAGATGATGACACCGCGATCATCGCCCGCCGTATGCAGTGCCAGCAGCGGCTTGGTGGTGCTCTCATCCAGGCGTGCAAGCATCTGTGCGGCCGGCGTCCGCCGAGGCGCGCTGGCGTCGAACCACAGGGCCTGATTCAGGTCTGGTGGCAGAGCGAACTGCAGGGTGGCGTCGGCGACCGAGATGTCATTGGGCAGCCACAGTCGGACGAAGACCGCTACGATCGGAGACGCCTTGAACTGCTCGGTGAACACCTCGAGCCTGGGCAGAGTGTTCACATCGCCGCCATTGGCGACGAGCACCGCGCGGCGTCGGTTCATCCACCCGCGCAGGGCGTCATATCCGTTGAGTGCAGGCCGCATCGAGGCGGCGTCGAGACTGCTCTCCCCTATCGTCGCTTTGAATGACATCTCCCCGACGGCGGGCTGCTCGTGGGCGATGAGCTGTATCTCGGCCGGCAGGCCGGCCGGTG
>DPJP01000434.1:0-904 GCA_003542955.1 Armatimonadota bacterium | reverse complement strand
GTCATCGGGGCCGTCGGTGACCGGCGGCATGGGCCATACGCGCGGCGGGTGGTCGGCGATCTCATCGCGATGCGGGAAGCGCGGGTCGGCCTCCATGGGCGGGAGTTCCACCAGGCGGACATCATCGAAGTAGGCGACACCGGCGGAGGCGCTCCAGATGTGGAGGATGACCTGGAACGAGTCTGGTATCTCCTTGAGGTCATAGGAGATGATCGTCTCGTGATGAGTCCAGTCGGTGGTACCGTCGGTCTGGCCNNCACGACGACCTGGGCGCCGGCACGGTTCCAGGGGTTTGCTCCGCGCTGCACGTCCACGGTCTTCATCCAGAACTCGAGGCGGAAGCGCTTGCGGGGCGCGTAGTCGACTGGGGGCAGGATGACCCCGCCCGCGCGCTCGATGCGCAGTGAGTGCGGGCCGGTATGCGCCTGCTCCGTACTGATGGATGGGGAGCCCGAGTGGGGTGTGAAGGGGGCGAGAGCGTCCTCGAAGCCGGTATCGAGGATGACGCGAATCGGTTGCTCGTTCTGGGCGCTGACTGTGGCCGCAAGAAGAGTCAGGAGCGCGGTGATGAGGAGAGTTGTTCGCATGAGGTGTGCAGTTGGGGCTCGGTGGGGTGTGGTTGGTGGTGTGAAGTCAGAAAGAGCAACAGGCGTGTGTGTTGTGTTTTCTAGATTGTCTTGGCTTTCTTTATTACTACATATAGATATGTGCGGATTTTGCGCACGGGGGTGGTTGTGGTTGTACGGACGGGGCTGTGAGTCTGATACGGACAGGGCTGTACGTATTCTACGCACAGGGGGTGGTGGGCCGAGGTATCCTATGCGGATTTTACGCACGGGGCACGTGTAGAGCGCGATTGGCATGTGGTTATGATATCTTATTTGTCATCACCGCTTTCCGGTGA
>DPJP01000082.1:2522-2768 GCA_003542955.1 Armatimonadota bacterium | reverse complement strand
CCTGACCCCAGCCGTTCCATCGGCCGCGCATCAGCAGGTGTACGCAGCCCGGGTGTTGCATGTATAGGGGATTGCCCGTCGTTGACGGATGATGTCGCATGAAGAGGTGCACGCAGATGGTCGTATCGCTCGCACGCACGACCCGGTTGCGCCGCGTCAGTGCGGCGCCCGGCGTGCTGGTTGCGCTTGCCCTGAGCATCTCGCTCGGGGCCTGTCAGGCGCCCGTCGATCACGCATCGGCGGCGG
>DPJP01000082.1:0-2516 GCA_003542955.1 Armatimonadota bacterium | reverse complement strand
TCAGCGGCCCGATCAACGCCTCCGGCAGCCGTGGGCGCACAAACTGCGTCATCGACGGCGATGCCGCGGACTACGGGCCCAGCCACGGCTACGCCTGGGCCTACCTGCATACGCCGACTGTGATCACCTTCGCCGAGCCTGCCGAGATCAATGCCGTTGAGATCGTCCTCTCCGACGTTTACATGCAGACCTACGCCTATCGCGTCAGTCTCTCGACCGATGGTGAGAACTGGACCGAGGTGGCGGACCAGACGACGGCGCCCATCTCCGGATGGCGTCTGCACACCTTCGAGCCCACCGTCGCCTCGCACCTGCGGCTGGACTTCACGTCCACGAGTGTGGCGACAGGGAGCTACCACATCGTCGAGGTCGGCGCCTACCGGCTCCCCGCAGGCGCGCACACCGGCCCGCTGGGGCAGGCATTTGCGCGGGCTCACATCGTCCGCGATAGCCTGCGCCCGCGCCTGCTCGGAATCGAGCCGGCCCAGCGCGCCCTCGACGATCCCGCGTTGCTGAAGCAGATCATGCAGTTGCCCAGCGACGGATGCATCCATCGTGTACTGGATGACAAGACCGCCGCGCTCTTCTACCGCGACGGCAACACGATACTCGCCGCCATCGATGACGACGGTAGCATGCTCCCCGATGCAACCGGGCCGGACGGGGTCAACGACTGCCTCGCCGTCTCCGGTATGCGTGACGGACGCTTCGACCGGACCATTGACTACACCGATACCGACGGCGACGGCGATGCCGACGTCATGGTCCAGACCTACACGGTCTACAGCACGTGGGGGCGACGGCCATTCATGGTCCTGATAGTCGACCTCGACGACGGTCCCCTGAGCCTGTGGAAGCTCCACAACTACGGCTACTGGCAGAGCGAATGCCAGTGGGAATCCGACTTCGCCGGGGATGGCTACTTCGTCATGTTCCGACGCAATCCCGCGGACGATGCCTGGGTCGCTACATTCGAGGCGCCTTTCTGCTTCTACAACCGCGACGATGACCCCTACCCGGAGGAGACTGTGCGCCTGACGGCGACGGGGACCACGCTGCACTCGGCGCGTTACAGCATCAACGCGGACAACGATGTGACGGAGGGCAAGCTCTACGACTACGATGTGGGAATCACCTGCCTGGGGCGTCCGGAGGCGCCCGAGGACGCCTGGACCAGTTTCACGCATCGCAGCGGTGATACTGCGGGGCCGTTCCTGGCCTGGGACAAGGCCCGCGAGACCGTGCGGAGACTCGACTGGGCACGGGCGCTGCTCGTATGGGACGAGAACGATCACAACGTCGCGGAACGCGATGGGGGGGAGGAGCGCTGGGAGGGCATCCTGAACTCCGCGTACCGTGGCTTTCCGCAGGAGGGCGGCCCTCCCTGCGGCGTGCCCAACAAGCGGTTCGAGCTGGATGCGGACTACTCGGGGCGCATGCGGGTCTACTACTGGCCGGCGGACGGGCGCATACACCTGTTCGGCGCGGAGGTCGGCACACTCCAGGTCGACTATGACTACGACGGCATCTACGACATGCGTATCGAGTACTCAGACACCAACGGTGACGGCTTCTTCGACCGGCGCGAGGTCGGCTATACCGGTGGGCCACCGATGCGAACCATCGCCGGCCCGACACGCTACGGGCTCAGCGGCACGGACGCTACCGACGCTATTCTCACGTTCGACTACGCCGAGATTGCGGAGTTCTGGCCCAATGAGCTTTGCCGGCATGTCGAGCAGACGGCCCTGCTGCTCGAGCAACTGGCCACAACGGCCGAGGCTCTCCGCATCGGCATCCCGACGGGACCGATGGACTTCTACGAGCACGCGACCGAGCGTGAGTTCGCCTACATCGACCGCCTGCGCGCGAGCACCGAGGCGCGCCGCTACTACCAGGATGTCGCCGTCGAGATGGCCTTCGGCGGGCTGATCCAGGCGTGTGAGGACAGCGGCTCGAAGGAGTGGGCGGGGCGACTCAAGCGTGCTCGACGGCTCTGGGACGTGGGCTCCGTGCTGCGCGCGGCCGAGGAACTGGCGCGCATTGAGCCTGTGGATGCTTGAGCCGCGGGGTGTTGTTTCCGTGAGATGGCAGCGGCCCCCCGACATCAAGGCATCGGGGGGCCGCTCACACGTGGCCTCGGTTGTGCAGACGGGCAACGGCTAGAACGGGTCGGCGACATCCGGCAGTGTGCTCACCGCATCGTCGATCGACTGCTGATCGGGCTCATAGTCGGGCAGCGAGCCTGACAGGTAGCCGTCATACGCGCCCAGGTCGAAGTGCCCATGGCCGCTGTAGCCGATGACGATGCACTTCTCCTCGCCGGTCTGCTTGCACTTGAGCGCCTCGTCGATGGCGCCCTTGATGGCGTGTGCGGTCTCAGGAGCGGGCAGGTGCCCCTCGGTGCGGCACCAGAGCATGGCGGCCTCGAAGACCTCGTTCTGGAAGAATGCCACGGGCTCGACGATCTTCTGATCGGCCAGCAGCGATACGAGCGGCGCCATGCCGTGGTAGCG
>DPJP01000220.1 GCA_003542955.1 Armatimonadota bacterium | reverse complement strand
TCCTCCTGCCGCGCGGAACTCGCGGACGGATTCCGGGATGAGCGTGGTGTCCCCGAATCGCACCGCCTGCCATGGAGGATTCCCGGATCGAGTTGACCAAGACGTCCTCTCATACCCCGGCGACATGTCGAAACCGTGGTCTATTGGCGTAGAGTGCCATTCCGAAGTCGCTTCGGCTATCCTTCCATCTGCCTGTGTGAACGGGCCAGGCCGGCCCGACAGGGTATCGGCTCGGAAGGCAGGACGCGACGACGGACGCAGGTTCGGTCGTCCACGAGCGCCCGGCCGGGACGGACAGGCGGGACCTGCTCCTGAGCGCACACGGCTGCATCGCGAGGAGTGCATGATGAAGATCGGCGTGAGTTCATTCTCATACGAGCGTCTGACAAAGGCCAACGAGCTGTCCATGAAGGACACCATCGCCATGGCGCGTGAGCAGGGCTTCGACTGCATCGAGTTGCTGGACATCTGGCGTCAGGCGCCGGATTGCGAGGCGCCGCACAGACTTGCCGAGGGGTTGCGTGAGGAGGCGGAACGCGTCGGCATTGAACTCTGCTGCTACACAGTGGCGGCTGACTTCCTCAAGTGCCCTGACGGAGATGTGGCGAGGGAGGTCGAGCGGATCAAGGTCGCCGTCGACCTGGCCGCGGTCCTCGGCGTGCCGGTCATGCGCCACGATGCCAGCTACGGCTTCCCCGCTGATCACGCCGGGCTGAAGAGCTTCGACATCGCGCTGCCGCTCTTGAGGGATGCCTGCCTGGAGATCACGGAGTACGCGGCCGAAAGCGGGGTCAAGACGATGGTGGAGAACCACGGCCGCTTCTGCCAGGACAGCCTGCGCGTCGAGAAGCTCGTGACTGCAGTAAACCACTCCAACTTCGGGGTGCTCATCGACATCGGCAATTTCGTCTGCGTGGATGAGGACAACTCAGTTGCGGTAGGCAGGCTGGCGCCCTACGCGTTCCACTGCCACGCGAAGGACTTCCACCTCAAGGCGGGCACGGGGCTGTTCCCGGGAAGAGGCTGGAACGTCTCGCGCGGCGGCAACTTCTGGCGCGGCGCGATCATCGGCCACGGCGATGTCGCCCTGCTGCCGTGCATCCGTGCGCTGAAGCAGGCAGGCTACGACGGGGCCCTCGCAATTGAGTTCGAGGGGATGGAGGATGTCTTGACGGGCATAGCTTCAGGGCATGAGAACCTCCGCAGGCTCATCGATATGGCGTGAGGCTTCGGCCGACACAGAGGGTAGTCACGCGGTCGGTGATGCGGCTCTCTGCCGTTGCCGCTGTGGTCGCCAACTTCCCCGCGCTGTAGCTGAATACCAGTCGGAGTCTCCCGATGCCCGTCGCGACTCGCCCTGTTCGCGACATATTCAGTCTCACGCGACGAGAAGGAACAGGATGGCGGCTCGCGTGGCGTTCTCTCCGACATGGCGTGGTTGCCCCGCCGGGCAGGAACACAGGCACCACCGGGCGAACCACCATCAAGCATATCTTCACGATGGAGGCCCGATCATGCGACTGACCCGCTTGCTGTGTGCGCTGCTTGCCGCGCTCGTGATCTGCTGTGCCGCCCACTCCGCCGACCGCGCCGCGCTCGGGAAGACTGAGAAGCTCCGCATCCTCGTGGACAAAGTCCTCATGGCCAGCAACAAGTGGGTCATGACCGAGGACCACGTCGCGGAGATTGCCGAGGCCGGGTTCAACGTGGTGTCCCCTCGCCTGGGCAATGACAATATGGATGAGGTGCGCCGCATCGCCGACCTCGCCGCCGACAACGGCATCTTCCACATGACCTGGATGCGTGGCACGATGATCGCCAAGGGCGAGTGCAGGATGGTCTGGTCGGACGGCACCGAGCAGGAGCTGGCCAGCCCCAACTCCGACGAGTTGTGGGACTGGATGACATCGCTCATCCTGGACTACGCCAGGATCAGCGTCGAGCACCCGGCGCTCATCGGCGTGTTCCTCGACTACGAGAACTACTCGCCCGAAAGCCGGGGCAACTGCTACGACCTGTCTTTCGATGACAAGATCATGGGCGAATTCGCGGAGGCTATCGGGCAGCAGCTCCCGGAGCTATCGTTCGCGGAGCGGTCCCGGTGGCTGCGCGAGAATCACCTCCTGGACGCCTTCGGAGACTTCCAGATCAACGGCTGGCGGGAGCGGTGCCGGGCCCTGCGCGAGGCTGTCGACGCCATCAACCCGACCTTCCAGTTCTGCGTCTATCCCGCGCCGGGGACGCTGCTCATGACCGAGGCAGCGTTCCTCGAGTGGGGGACGGAAGCCGCGCCGGTGATCTGGGCGGACCCCTCGATCTACGGCCGCCCCGCCGGACTGGTGCCCCATAAGGAGGCGCTCGAGACCAATCGCGACATCCTGCTGAGCAACATGAAGGTGGCGCGCAGTAAAGGTGTGCCGTTCATGTACGCGGGCGGCCTGGACCCGGTCGTACGCGGCGCCGACCCGGAGTTTTCCGGCCGCAACGCCGCCATGAGCGCATGTGTGACAGACGGCTACTGGATATTCTACGAGGGTCCCACCTACGAGACGACCCATCCCGAGTACTTCCGATGGTTTAGCCGCGCCAACCGTCAGATCGTCAAAGGCACTGAGTGCCGCTGGGCATTCCGGCAGCGCGAGACGGTCGATCCCGGCGATGCGGCGGCCTTTGAGAAGCAGACCGACAAGCCGCAGGTCGGCGTCTTCGACAACCGCACTCTGATGCGGGAGATGATCGCCGCCGACGGCCGCTTCGAGGTCCACGAGCTGATGGGCCTGAGCCCGGAGTACCTGGCCAACTTCGACGCGATCATCCTGCAGAACTACAACGTGGCGCAGACGTTCGATTCCCCGTTTGTGCAGACGCTGCGGCAGTATGTCGAAAACGGCGGCGGCGTGATGCTCGCCCACGATACGGCGTGGTTCATGGATAGCCCCTTCCCCGAGGTCGCCGAGCGCGGCATCCCGAAGCATAATGTCGAGGCGGAGCGCCATGTCGTGGATACGCAACTCAAGGCCGTGCTTGAGCATCCGGCGCTGGCCGGGCTGGCCGTCGGCACGCAGTTTGACACGGAATTCCGCGACCACATGATCTTCAAGCCGGGCGCCGGCGGCGTCACGGTCATCAATAACCTGTTCGGTGATCCCGTCTACGTGCTGGGCGAGGTGGGGCAGGGCCGCGCGGCTTTCGTCGGACCCTACCACGGCTACCGCGCACAGCTCAGCGGCCAGGAGAAGCAGGCCTTCATGGGCGTGGTGAGTTGGCTGGCGGGGGAGTAGAGGCGGGCCGCTGAGGGCGTAGTGCGGCGGAGTGAATGTGGGTGGATTGCGGAATGGGTAGGGCGTCTGCGGAACTGCGGCATTCGCATTATTGTGGCTTTTCTGTGCAATAAGTACGGTGTCCCCGGAATCAGGAATCAGTGATGGTTGTGGTGGCCCGGGAGTACCTACCAGAAAACGGAGGGCGTAGCGATGGCCTACTCGTTCCTCGACCTAGCGTACGAGGTGCTGAAGGAGTCGGACAAGCCCCTGACTTACCAGGAGATCTGGGACACAGCGAGCAATGCCAGCCTGACCGCGAAGCTCAAGACCTCAGGCAAGACACCGTGGGCCAGCCTGGGGTCGCGTCTCTACGTAGATATCCGGGAGACCCCAGACTCGCGGTTCGTGGGCGTGGGCAAGAGGCCCATGAGGTTCTTCCTTGCCGAGAGGAAGGCTGAGTTGCCCCAGGACGCTGCCCTGCGGATCGAGGCCGAGGAGGCCAAGAAGCCTGACAAGGCCCCGCACTACCTGGAACGGGACCTACACCCGCTGCTGACCTACCATTGCTACGCCAACCCGGCCTTCAACCGAGGCCGGTCCATCTACTCGAAGACGATTCGCCACCAGAAGTCGCAGAAGCCGGGCTACAGCGAGTGGGTCTACCCCGACATGGTCGGGTTCTACCTGCCGCTTGATGACTGGACCCCAGACGTCATCGAGTTCAACCGATTGTCCGACAACAACTCGCTCCGCCTGTTCTCGTTCGAGATCAAGAGGTCGCTGACGAAAGCCAACTACAGGGAAGCGTACTTCCAGGCGGTCTCCAACTCGTCGTGGGCCCACGAAGGTTACCTCGTTGCAGCTCAGGTCGTGCAGGACGACGAACTGCTCACCGAGCTGGATCGGCTGGCCTCGTCCTTCGGGATCGGCATCCTGCATCTCGACCCCGTCGATCTTGGCGGCTCATCCATCATCTACCCGGCTCGTGTCAGAGGTGATCTCGACTGGGAGACCATAAACAAGCTCTGCGAGCAGAACCCCGACTTCGCCAAGTTCCTGCAGGACGTCAAGATTGACTTCGAGTCCAAGCGGATACACCGGGCCGAATACGATGACATCATTCAGGACCCGGAGAAGTACGTCGTGGAGAAGCTGAAGGCGTAGCCTGCGACTTCGGATCCACCATAGGGAGTTCCAGATTCCCTAGGGCGCCATAGCTATTGCCCAGCAAGGCTACAANNAAGCCACAAGTATGGGCGGCACGCCGTCTGGGCCTCGGACCTTCTGACCACCGCCCGCGCTTGAGCCTCTCGCGCAGGGCCGCCGGCCCCGGACAGGCGCAGATCGTGGCCTTCGTGCGCAACAAGTATGGTGTCCCCGGAATTG
>DPJP01000464.1 GCA_003542955.1 Armatimonadota bacterium | reverse complement strand
ACCCCACATCCCACACCCCTGCTGTCCCCCACCTCCGGGGTTTCTTCACTTCTCCACTTTTTCACTTTTCCACCAGTTGTCGTAGTGTCGGCGGCGCGAAGTCCATGGCGAATACGAGGGAGATAGGCGCCAGTTGCGGCGTTTTTGTGTAATTGGCATGGTGTCCCCGGAATTGATGAGGGGCGGGTGACGGCAGGGGCGTGGCATGTGGGGAGTGGGGTGTGGGGAAGGCAACGGCCATGCTGGTCTTCCCGCAGCCGCGGGACCGCAAAGGGCGCGGCGTCCCAACGGACAGCCCCTCCAGAACGTAAGAATGGCATGCCGCGCGCGGAGGCGCGGCCTCCTTAACGGCCGCCAGGCGGGGCGCCCGGCGTACTGAAGCCGCGCCGAGACACGCGGCCTCCCGGGGCGAGGGGGGGACGCGCGCGAGCCCTCTTCCTGCACAGCAGGCGCCGTTTCTTGTATAATGCGCATCGTCGCGCCGATGTACTCCGCCGACCGTCCAGGTTCTCGATTTGTGGAGATGCCAATGCCTGCTACGAAGTCGCTCTTCATCGTCATTGTCGGCTGTGGGCGGCTTGGGTCGTATCTTGCCAACCGCCTCAGCCGGCAGGGCCACCATGTCGTGGTGGTCGACGCCCACCCGGAGGCATTCGACGCGCTCTCGCCCGACTACAGCGGCTTTCGGGTCGAGGGCGATGCCTCCGAGTTTGCCGTCCTCAGCCAGGCCAACATCGATCAGGCCGACATGGTCATCGTCACCACCAACAACGAGAACATCAACGTCATGGTGGGGCAGGTGGCGCGGAAGCTGCTCAATGTCCCGCGCGTGGTCGTGCGAATCGAGGAGCCGGACCGGCGCGCTACCTACGAGCAATTGGGGCTGGATACCGTCTGCCCGGCCTCGCTGGTCGGTGATGAGATTCTCCAGAGCATGGTGCAGCACACCATGACGACACTCAGGAGTGGACTCGGTCAATGAACATTCTTGTGGTCGGGGGCGGCAAGCTCACCTACTTCGTGTGCAGGTCGTTCATCGCCAAGGGTCACGGCGTGACGCTGGTCAACCGTGATCGCGACGAGTGCACGATGCTTGCCCGTCGGCTGGACGCCACGGTCGTCTACGGGGACGGCAGTGACCCGAACGTGCTCGAAGGCGCGGGTGTCGAGCAGGCCGACGTCGTCGTCGCCGTTACTCCCAACGATGAGGATAACCTCGTCATCTGTCAGCTTGCGGCACTGAGCTTCGATGTGCCTCAGACACTCGCGCTGGTAAGCGACCCGGATCATGAACAGGTGTTCCAGAGGCTGGGCGTGACGGCGGTGTCGACTACCAGGGTGCTCTCGAGCATTATCGAGCAGCGCGTCGCCTTCGAGTTGATCCACGAGTTGTTCCCCGTTGGCGAGGGGCAGGCCGTGGTGACAGACGTCATCGTCGTGGAGGGCTCACCGATCATCGGCCGGCCGCTGGCGGAGGTTGAGCTGCCCGAGAACTCGCTGATCGTGTGTGTTCTGCGTGGCGGCCGAGCTATCATCCCTCGCGGTTCCACCGTCGTCCGCGACCACGACCGCGTTATCCTGATCTCACTGCCCGAGAATCACGCCGAGGTGCTCAGGTGCATTACTGGCAGCACGAACGGGCAATAGTCCGCAATGTCCGCGGCAAGTTGCGCCTGGCCCGACGCCTGCGGACCATCGTCTCCAACACGGGGATGCTCGTGACGGTTGGTGGGCTCTTGATGCTCCTGCCGCTCCTGGCTCTCGTCGGCTTCCGGGAGCAGTGGCGTGTGGCGCCCGGCTTCGCGCTGCCCGCCCTGGCGATGACCGCCTTTGGGCTGCTCATGTGGAAGTCACTCGCGCCACGTGGCGATGATGAAGGCCTGGATCTGCAGGAGGCCAGCGCTATCATCGCCCTGAGCTGGATTCTGACCTGTCTCGGGCATGCCGTTCCCTTCATGCTCGTCGAGGGGCATGGCTTCAGCCAGGCGCTGTTCGAGGCCGTCAGCGGCTGGAGCACGACCGGGCTGACAGTCACCGATGTGACAACATGCTCGGAACTGACCCTGCTCTGGCGTAGCATCCTGCAGGTGGCGGGAGGGGCGGGGCTCGCGATCATCATGATTGCCTCGCTGGCGGGTCCGACGGGCAGCGGCCTCTCCGCCGCCGAGGGCCGTAGAGATCAGCTCGTGCCCAACATCCGCGCGTCCGTCAAGCTCGTCATGGCTCTCTACGGCGGCTATGCCGTGATCGGCATCGTGGCCTTCTGGGTCGCGGGGATGAACCTGTTCGACTCGATCAACCACACCTTCACCTCCATCGCCACCGGCGGCTTCTCGACTTACCCCGATAGCATCGGCCACTTCAACTCGGTGAGAATCGAGGCTGTGGCGATCGCGCTGATGATACTGGGCAACATCAACTTCCTGACCGTCTACGCGCTCGTGACCGGCAAGCTTCGTGCGGTCCTCCGCAATGGTGAACTGCACCTGCAGGCTGTGTTGCTGCCGATGTGCGCGCTCGTGCTATTCCTGTTCGTGTGCTACCCGGTCTACGCAACCGCCGGACGGGCGGCGCGCGCCGCAGTCTTCGAGCCCGTCTCCGCACTCAGCGGCACCGGAGCCACGGTCACCACCTATGGGCATTGGGGCGGGCTGGGGCTCTTGATCCTCACCGCACTGATGGTCACCGGGGGCGGCAGCGGGTCGACAGCCGGGGGACTGAAGCAGTACCGCGTCTATGTGCTCTTCAAGTCCGTCGTGTGGAGCGTTCGGCGAGCATTCCTCCCCCGTGCGGCAGTCGTCGAAGACTACATCTGGCAGGGCGGCACACGCCTCTACGTCAGCGACGCGCATATCGCCGAGATCGCCAACTACGTCTATATCTACGTCGCCGCCCTCGTCATGGGCGCGGCGGTCATTGCCGGGCATGGCTTTGAGTTCGGCGATGCGCTGTTCGAGTTCGCCTCCGCGCTGGGGGGTGTGGGGCTGTCGGTTGGAATCACCAACTACCACGCACCTCCGCTGGTGTTGTGGACTGAGATACTCGGCATGTTCCTCGGGCGGCTGGAGTTCTTCGTGGTCATCGTCGGCCTGGTGAAGCTGGGGCGCGACATCGTTACCATCGTCACCTTCAGACCCCAGTGGCAGAATATCGGCGGCCATCACCATCACGCGCCCGTTGACGAGGATGGCGCTGCTACTGGCCTTCCTGAAGCCACGCAGGCCAAGCGGGCCCCGGCCACCGATGACTACACCGTGCCGGGATACTCCCCGGCCGAACCGGAGACTACGCGCTTGCGGGCTCACCGACCCTCGTATACCCTCCCGCGTACACACCGCAACTGCCGAGATGGTCGGGGGGCCGTCCGTCCGCGGCCGCGACTTGTTCGCACCCGCCGGGCGGTACCCTCAGCGGCGGCCATGACAACGCGTCGCGGACACCGGCGATACGGCCCGTGGCCCCGCCGCCAGAGAAGACGGTAGAGAGAGGGGCGTGGCGTGCCTCCGC
>DPJP01000457.1 GCA_003542955.1 Armatimonadota bacterium | reverse complement strand
CCCGCCGCAAGGGCGAACACCGGCCCGCACCCCGGCTGTGCCTTGCTGTGAGCCGAGTGGCAGCACAGCGCACGCTGACACGATCCGCAATCAGCAGGGATACCGAGCCCGCGCCGCGAACTGGCTCGCACTCACACCCTACAGCCTCGGGGGGTCTCCATGCACAAATCCATGCTTGTGTCCGCCATCATCTCCGTACTTATCACCATGGGCCTTCCGGCCGCCGCCAAGGAGTGCAGCCGCCTGATCACCGCCCAGATGCGCCGCAGCGCCGTCGAGAACGCCCGCGAGTACGCCTGGGCCGCCCAGGCGCAGAAGTCCGCGATTGCCGCTGCCGACAAGTGGGGCAAGCTCACCGATGAGCAGCTCTGGAAGCTCGTACCATCCCAGGAGCTTCCCCGCGATATCTACAGCAACAACTTCGACGCCACCAAAGACATCGGCTGCGCCAACTGCGGGATGGGCTACAAGCCGTACGGCCGGTGGGGCTTTCTCACCGACCCGCTCGGCAAGCCCTGGAAGATCATCTGCCCCAATTGCCATGCGGAGTTCCCGAAGAACGATTTCGGGTCCTTCTACGAGACCGCGCTGGATGAGCACGGCTACTTCCGCCGCGAACTGGGTGACCGGTCGTTGCTGTTCAACGCCGAGCACCCAGACCCCAATGACCCGCTCCACAATGTGTACGTTGATGACGGCTACGGCATGGTCGACGAGCAGGGCAACAAGCGCCTGCCAGTCGCCTACTACTGCCAGTGGGGCCTGTGGCGCAACATCTACCGCGCGCTCGATCAGCTCTCCTGGGCCTATGCGCTCACCGACGACCCGCTCTACGCGCACAAGGCTGCCGTGCTGCTGGACCGCGTGGCAGACGTCTACCCGGAGATGGACTGGGCCCCACTGGCCGCTCAGGGCTTCAAACACTCCGACGGCAGCAGCAAGAGGGGGCGCATCGAGGGGTGTATCTGGGAATGCGGCGCCGTAGAGACGATGGCTCGCGCCTATGACCGCATCTATGATGGCATCCAGGGCGACGATGCTCTGCTCGCGTTCGTCTCGGGACAGGCCGAGAGCCACACCCTCGCACAGAAGATCTCAATCGCCGACATTTGCCGGCACATCGAAGACAACTTCCTGCTCGAGCTGCTCGCGGGCACCCGCGACGGTCGCATCTTCGGGAACACCGGCATGCACCAGGGGACGGTGGTGACGGCCGCAATCGCCCTCGACCGCCCCGGCATCACCGACGAGTGGCTCGACTGGCTCTTCGACCCCAACTACCCCGGGGAGTTCGCCCGGAAGAAGGACTCGATCCACTGGGTGCTGACTGAGGGCCTCGACCGCGACGGGATGGGCGGCGAGGTCGGCGGGTACGGGCTCATCTGGACGCGCAGCCTCATCGATGTCGCAACAACGCTCGCACGCTACACGCCATACACCAACCACGACATCATCGCGGAGTTCCCCAAGCTCAAGCAGGCTTTCCTCATCGAGGCCCGCGTCAACTGCCTGGACGCGGTGATGCCCTGTATCGGCGACAGCGGCAGCACGGGGATATGGAGCCGCGCAGGCAGTGCGGACCGCTTCTGCCTCGGATATCAGCTCTACGGCGACCCGCGCCTGGCCGCGCTGGCCTGGCACTATGCCCGGGGCGATGCGACACAGCTGCGGACCCCGAGCAGCATCTTCGAGCAGGACCCGGAGGCGCTCGCGGCTCAGATTGCCGCCATTGCGCAGGAGAGTCCATTCCGCATCCAGTCAGACTTCCTCGGCCGCTACGGGCAGGCCGTCCTGCAGACCGACACTGAGCAGCCCGAGAAGGGCCGCGCGGCCTGGATCCACTATGGCTACGGGCTCGGGCACGCGCACCGCGACAGCCTCAACATCGGGCTCTACGCTCACAATATCGACATGCTGCCTGATTTCGGCTACCCCGAGTACTGCGAGGGCCGCCCCAAGCAGTACGCATGGGAATCGAACACCATCAGCCACAATACCGTGCTTGTCGGCGACACCGGGCTCCCGCGCAGCCCCGGCGGCAAGCTGACGCTCTTCAGCGTGCAGCCGCCCGTGCGCGTGATGGATGTCTCCTCACCACAGTCGAACTCCGCCGGCGACACCTACCGGCGCACCGTGGCACTCATTGACGTCTCAGAGACCAACAGCTACGTCCTGGATATCTTCCGGGCGCGGGGTGGCGCCAACCACCGTCTCCTCTACCAGGGCCCGTCGCAGACTGCCGTCATCGAGGGTGTGAGAGTGCAGCGGCAGGCCACCGGCACGTTTGCAGGCCCTGACATCAAGCTCGATCAGCTCGACATCGACGGCAAGCGCAGTGACTTCCTCTACAACAGCGGATTCAGCTACCTCTGGGATGTTGACCGCGGCGAAGGCCCGATTGACTCCGTCTTCACCGTCGACTGGCAGGCGGAGGACCTCCGTNNTCCGTGGCCGCATCAAGCCCGGCCGCGAGCCGCATCTGCGCCTGCATGCGCTCACGCCGTGTGATGAAGTGGCGCTGGCCAGTGCCCAGCCGCCGCCGAACAAGCCCGGCAACCCCAAGAGCCTGCGCAAGCTGATCCAGAGCCGCCTGGGCGAGAACATGGAAAGCCAGTTCGTCACGGTGCTCGAGCCCTACGATCCCGTCCCGTTCATCAGCAGCGTCGAGCGGCTCGAGGCGGTCCATCTGGGTGATGAGAACTCCGTGGCAGCCGTCGCCGTCACCATGGCTGACGGCACGACTGACATCATCATCAGTTGCGAGGAGCCCACACCGGTCACAGTGGATGAGAGCATCGAGTTCACAGGTCGCTTCGCGCTGCTGCGGCTCAGGCACGGTCGGCCCGCGATGGTCCGGCTTGCCGAAGCCAGTGTGTTCAGGTACGGGCACATCGAGATCGTCCCGGAGCGCGCCGCATACACCGGCACCGTGATTTCCGTCGACGTCTCCGACCCGCACGACAACCGCATCCAGCTCGACCCGCCGCTACCGCCGGGCGCGCCACTCGCGGGCCGGGCGATCCACTTCCACAACGATCTGCCGCTCGACACGAGCTTCGAGATTGCGTGGGTGACACCGGAGGGTATCTCGACGGGAGATATCACGGTCATCAATGGCTTCAAGGACGCGGCCGACTACACCGCAGGCTACACGTACGTGGTCAATCCGGGGGATACCTACACCATCCCGTGCGAGGTCAGCCTGGACATCGTGAGGTAGACGCCCCGTCGAGGTGGTGAAAGCCGGCGTGTGTGTCCTCAATCCGCGGCGTCGTGTCTGCCACTGCCTTGGCTACAGATCATCCGCCACCGCGCCGACGAGCGTGTAGTCGGTGCGGCCGAGCTGCAGTATGCTGCCGGGCACCCACTGGTTGACCGGGCCGAAGGCCACCAGGCGCCCGATGAACCGCTGCCAGCTGACGCCGCCCAGGTTCACGTTCAGCCAGAACGACCGCAGGCGGCACCCGAGCACCTCCGCCGGCCCGATTGTCACCGCCTTCGGAGGCACCATCGACCAGTCCCCGCCGTGGTGGAGGGCAGTCTGCATGATCGTCATCGGGTGCAGCTCCACCACGCGCGCCCCCGCCCGGCAGTACTCATCCAGGTCGGCGAACTCGTCGCCCAGGTGTGCCTCCCAGAACGCCACATGCCCGCACCAGCCGATGCCGCCGTAGCACACATCGGCCCCGCCCAGGTCGGCGATCCGCCGGCCGTAGTCGCCGATGTTGGCCGATGACGGGAAGTGTATCTGCGAGCCCGGGGGGCGTAGCTCCGTATCGATGCGGGAGAAGAAACGGCTCCACATGGCATGCTGAAATGACCCGGGCCAGTCGCCGGGAGCGCTGCTGCCGTCCTGGTCGGCGAGCTCGTCCATGTTGAAGGTATGGACATGCCCCATTGGGATGCGCAGTTGATTGATGATCTCCACGGCCTTGTCGTACTGCGCCATGGGTCCACAGGGCAGGATGACCACGAACTCCCGCCCTTCCTCCGCCGCAGCCTGCATACGCTGCACGATATCCAGCGCGAAGGCCAGGAAGAACTCGTCGGCATCATCGATCACACGAATGTGGAAGTCCGGGTTTGGATGGTTGCAGATGTCCGCCCGCCTGATGGCCCGCACGCGCGCGCATGCGTCCTTGTCCCGGAACGGGATGAACTGCGCAAGGTCGAAGTCGAACTGCATTGCGAGAACTCCTCTGCGCCGGAAGCTCAGAACTCCCTATATGGGCGCTGGCCGGGATGTCCATTCGCTGCGCCGCGGGAGCCCTGGCCGGGCGGCCGGGGTCAGGCA
>DPJP01000389.1 GCA_003542955.1 Armatimonadota bacterium | reverse complement strand
TCGTCGGGGTACTCGCCGGAGGTCATGTCACCCGCGGCGAAGTCATTCGAGGGGTACCACTCACCGTCGACGGGGTCCTGAATCCGGTATGGATGATTGAAGGGGTCGTAGTTCCATGGGTGGTAGAATGCGCGACCCTCGCGGACGGCGGTTCCATGTTTCGGCGATATGCCGTATCTGTCGGTGGGGTACATCATCGTGACTCTGGTCGTAGGCATGAGGTTCCAGAAGAACTCCTGGTCACGCTCCGCCCATAGGCGGACGGAGAAGCAATGTCCGCCCCACTTCCAGGGCTTCTCCTCGCCATCGCCCTCGAGCAGGTTATTCATATAGGTGCGCGCCCACTCGTGGTTCGCCAGGTTCTCGTGCATGACGGCAAGCCGCTCGTCATCGTAGTATGTGCGGCATGTCTTAGCGCCGGCCATGGTCGGGATCACTCCCAGGATCGTCGCACTCAGCAACAGAAGACCGATGTGCTGCATTCTCACACGGATCACTCCCCGTCGGTCGCTCAGAGGTGGGTGCAGGAGAACAGCCGGAGAGGGGCGCGGGTATACTCCCGCGCCCCAGAGGGAATCGAGCAGGCAGACCTGTTACGGCTTGCGGCTGTTGTTGGGATACCAGGAGTCGTTGTTGGTCGAACGCACAAAGGCCCTGTCCGTACTCCCGAGCCACTTGCAGTGGCCGTCGCAGAAGCCTGCGTTGCCGCCGTCATTGTGGATCGCCGCAATGTACGTGGTGCCGGTATCGGGGTAGAACGACTTGCCGCCATAGCGGCAGTCGCTGATCATGATGCACTGTGCGGGGTAGTCGATCTCAGTCTCGCTGATTGGCGATTCCCACTTGGTGCCGGCGAAGGGCGTGCCGCCCTCGGGCGGCCATGCGCCCAGCGCGAGGTTGTAGCCGATGCCGGTACCGCCGCCGGCCGCCCACATGGTGTAACCGTTGTCGGCGTACCACACATTGGCCCCGAAGCGTGAGATGTCATGCGTCGGGCACATCATCATCTCGAGGCTCTTCATATATGGCTGCAGCCTCTGGAAGCAGTAGCGCTGGTTGAGCGGGCCCGGGATCCAGTACTGCATCGTCATGTTGTCGTAGTCGGCCATGTACATGACGAACGCGAGCAGTGTCTGCTTGTGGTTTGACAGACAGGTCGCCTGCTTCGCCTTCTCCTTGGCGCGTGCGAAGACGGGAAACAGTATCGCCGCGAGGATGGCGATGATGGCGATGACGACGAGCAACTCGATCAGGGTGAAACCTGTGCGGGTTCGCATTGATATCCCTCCGTGAGCTACTTGTCCAGACAGGTATACAAGTGCCGCCAGTGTACACCTTTCGCCGCCCTCGCGCAATCTCCTGCTCACCCGTGAAAAAGTTCCACACCCTCGCCCACTCCGTCCCCAGACACACAAACACCTCCCGCGGAGTGCGGGAGGTGCGCGCTTCCTGCGGGACGTGTGCGCCTCTTGGGGAAGCCGTGGGCGACTACGCCGGGGCGAGGCAGCGCACCGTCGCTCCTGTCAGCGTCTCTTTTGTTTGCCGAATTCGGCAGTGGCTCTGATGCAAACACCGGAAGCCGCAACGAAGTCCACCTCAGCCGCTCGGGGGGAATAGCGGGTGGCCTCCGGGAACACCAGCTTGACAGTGAAGATCAGGGCGCTGTCAGCGTCGCGGGGGTCAGCGCGTCTCTCACTCACGTCAACGATCTCCGGCGGCGGGGCGTCGGCACCGCGCGGCCAGAGGCGTTGACTGACCTGCAACGCTGCCTCCGGCACCGTCTCGCGCGTGAGCGGCGCCGGAGCAGAGCGCAATGGGAAGCCCTCCGCCGATCCACCGAGGTAGTATGACGTGTAGATCAGTATCTGGGAGAACTGCGTAAACACGCTCCCAATCCGTTCCCCATCTCGCGCCGAATCGAAGAGCATCCATATCCGTGCATTCGATGGCGGAGAGGACCGGGTGGAGCCCTTGAAGTGCACCTGGTTTCGCGGCAGCCCTAGCGCTTGGCTGAGGAGTGTCTGCTCTTCCTCTACCGACATCTGGGGCGGTTGGCAGCCTGCAAGCAGCCCGCCTATCAGCAGCGCCAGGCAGGCAGACCCGATCACGGGCCAGTGCCCGCCATTCAGTCTGACCACACCGGTTTCACCTCCGAGCCATCCATCGCGTGGTCGGCTGCGGTGTGAGCGCTCGCCGCCACGATCAATGCGAACATGAGTGCTGTGCTTCGGGCCATGGTGGGCGCGTGCTCTCTGTGGGCTCCAGGCAGACCACGCCTGTCGCGCTCTCTGGCTTTCGCCCGACCATTTCGCGAAGGCCCACGCCGGACCTCCGCCACTTGCCGATGGCAATCCCAATATGCCCCTGTGCGTCATTTGCCGCCAGTCCGTATGATGGGACATAGCAGGGCCGCCCGGCATTGGGCATCAGGTGGACAGGCGCAGACAAGAACACCTCCCGCATCGCTGCGGGAGGTGTCTGGTCGATGGCTACTTGCTCGCCAATCGGGGCGCAAGGCTCCGATTGCACCCGGCGAAGCAGCTTGCGCTCCACCGGCTGGCGTGGCGTCGGGGTCTTACGGCGTGAACTGATACACCCCAAGGCTAGTGCTTGTGATTGAGATGAGTTGGCTGCGCGACATCCACTTCGCGTGCCCGTCGCCGAAGGCCATATTCTGTCCCTCGTTGTGCGGGGTCGGGTTGGTCGTGCCCCAGTAGGGTACCCATGTGCGGTACGTGCCGGGGTATTCAGACATGAGCAGCACGTTCGCCGGATCGAAGGTGTACGGCCCGGGGTAGTCGGTTCTGCCGGTGGCGCCGGAGAACACGTTGTTCCTTAGAGCAGTATTGGTTGCGCCACCGGCGCCGACCACATAGCAGCTGAACATGTAGTTGCTGATCTGCTGCACGCTCGTGGTGGTGTCGGTATACGTGACTGGCGTGGAACTCGGGCAGCGGAAGATCTGGGCATTCTTCACGTAGGGGTTGATGGCATCCAGCACCGTGAGGCCGCCCCGACTGACGCCACTGTCATATCCTGCGATCGGGATCCAGTACATCGTCGGGAAGAACCCGTCGTAGTCCTGAGCGTACATCATTGCGCCGAGACCCAGCTGCTTGAGGTTGCTCAGACAGCTGGTCTGGCGGGCCTTCTCCCTTGCGCGTGCGAAGACGGGGAAGAGGATTGCTGCGAGGATCGCGATAATTGCGATAACCACCAGCAGTTCGATCAGGGTGA
>DPJP01000270.1 GCA_003542955.1 Armatimonadota bacterium | reverse complement strand
CCCAGTCGATGGCCTCGACTTCATTCCGCAGGCGTGTGTTGGTCTCTGCCAGACCGTAGGCCACGTCGAAATCGTCAGGCGCCAGTGCGGCTGCCTGCTTGTACGCGATGTAGGCATCATTGTAGCGTTGAGCCTCATGCGCCGCGGCAGCAGTCGCCTTCAACTCAACCAGTTGCTGCTCCGGATTGGGCACCGTACTCGGGCGGCAGCCGGAGACCGTGAGTGCGACCAGNNAGACCGGCAGATCGAGTGCAGGCGGAATGGAACAGGCATCGGTATGTCATGAGCACCCCCGTGCGTGCGTGCAAAGGCCTGATAGTGGACAGTTCGCCGGATGTGGCCCGGCACCTACCCATTGGTCGGGCAATCAGCGGAAGGGCAGGCGCAGCCGGTGTTTGCGACGAAATGGGCGCCGACGCGGAGCCCTGCACGGGGCTCGCATCCCAATGCTCAGGAGGAGTCCACCATGGACGGCACCGTGTCTGCTCCAGCCGACCTGACGTTGTGCCTGCCGGCGCTCCTGGCGGTGCTGGCGCTGGCTGCAGTCGCGATCCCCGCCGCCGGTGACGCGGAACAGGCCGCAACTGAGACGCGGCGGGAGGCGACCGCCCCCAACTCCGGCGAGCACGGACACCCGCTGCCGGTCATGACCAGTTGGACAAGCGGCCATTTCCGCCAGCCGAGTTCCGCGGGCTGGCGCCCGGCCAACCAGATGGAACTGATCTCGCGGGGCCATCACCTGATGCCCTGGTTCAGCCATCCCCCCAGAGACGGCGAGGTTCCCGCTGATCCGGATGACTTCCTTCTTCAGTACTACAAGGAACCAGTACTGCAGGCCGCACGCCTCCGATTGCCGATCACGTTTATAGCCAGTCAGTGGGAGCGGGTGCTCTCAGAGGAGCCGTACATCAGCCTGCCACCCGAGCAGAATCCCAACGTTATTGACCTCGAGGGCAACATCGTCAAGAAGGTCTCACCGTTCGGCCCCGTTGCGCCGTGGACGGAGGCCGGCAGAAGCTACACCGACAACGCCTGGATGAAGCAGATACAGCATTGGTATCCCGACCCGCCGCTGGTCATCTTCCTCTCCAACAACGAACACTCGAAGCTGACCTGGACCCAGGTAGAGACCTCGAGGCGCTACATGGACGTCCACGGCGCCGGGAAGGATGACGGTACCAGGCGCAGACTCGTCGGCGACGGCTGGATCGAGCGATACCGGGCGCTCCAGGAGGGCATGCGGTCGGGGCTGACGGAGCAGGCCTGGAGAGACAATGCTCGCTTTGTCGGCTACGGGGCGTTCGCGCCGGAGTTCATTGGCCGTTGGGCCGGCTGGACCAACTACTCGCTGCACACTCCCGATCGGCTCACGCCGTATCCGCTCATGTGGGACGGCGGCAGTCCGTCATACTACACACATGACTGGAACCCCAGCCGTGACGACACGATGTGGAGTCCGCAGATCGAGTTCATGAACCTCGTGTTCATGAGGGACAGAGCGCACGACCTGAACGCGGACTTCTGGGTCGAGTTCTCCGTCTGGGACGGGTACGATGGCCCCAGGCGCGAGAAGCAGTACCCATCGCCGCGCACTCTCTACCGGATGCAGGGACAGACCTATGGACCGGAACGCTACGCCGGGTACGCTCAATTCGGCATGTGGCTTCTGAGGCCGCGTGCGGTGCGCGAATACCGCGGCTGGACCTTCCCATGGGAGGATCAGGACGACTGGGAGGGCGGCGGGCCCTACTTCCTGGCACTCGCGGAGGCCGTCGACCGCATCTACCGCAATGAGACTCTGAGCGAGTGGTGGCGTCACGGGGAGTTGGTAGCCAATCGTGCGCACCCACACCCCTACCAGTCCGGGATTCCAGATGAGTACAAGACCGAGGACCGCTGGTTCCTGCTCGACGCGAACGTGAACGCGCAGGAGTTCCCCTGGGAGCCGCACTGGCCGGTGAACGTGTACGCACTGGCGCTGGTGCGAGGCGAAGCACCCACACGCGAGTGGCTCATCTACGCGCATTCGCCGCACGAGGACCGCGTCGGCGTTGTCCTCACAGTGCCCGAGTACAGAGACATCACCGTGGATGTGACGGTGGCCGGTTCGTTCTACATGGTGAGCGAGCAGGCGGGCACTGCCACCGCAGTCGAGTAGCCGGAGGCTCCGGCGGCCTATTCGCGCAGCAGCCGCTCAGCGCGTCCGTGAGCCTGGGAGAGAAACGTGCCGGCGTCCTTGAACTCCGAATCATGTGTGGCGACCTCGAGCAGCAGGTTGCCGCGGTAGCCGACGTCGCGCAGGGCGCCGATGATGCGGCCCCAGTCCATGTTGCCCTCGTACGGGAGCATGTGCGCATCTGTGCCGAGATTGTCATGCAGGTGAACNNGTCAGGAGACGATCGCCGTACCTGAGCAGGTCGCCTACCCCGACCCCGTCGACATTGCCGTGGCCGGCATCGAAGCAGAAGCCGACCGGGGCCTCTGCGAACTCCCCCATGATAGCATGCAGCATCTCCGCATACGGCTCGCCCCAGCTGTTCTCCAGGGCCAGCCTGACACCCCGCCCGAGCGCATGCTCCGAGAGTGAGGCCATGCTGCCGAACCCCCGATCGAGCATCCGCTCCCGAACGGAGGCGTCCGCATCCGTGTTGAGATGGATCACCACCACATCGGTACCCAATTCCTCGGCAGCATCGATGGCCACCTCGCACTGGCGAATGGACTCGCTGCGTTCGGCCTCATCCAGAGAGCAGAGACGGTCGCCCTCAGGGAATGGAGCGTGGACGGAATCGACCCGGACGCGGCAGTCATCAACCAGCGCCGCGATCCTGCGCCTCCCATCGGCCGTATCATAGCCTGAGTGTTCGGGCCGGGCGCCGATCGCGATGGCCTGGAAGCCGGCTTCCACTATCATCGCAACCGACTCGGCGAAGGGTACGGCAGGGTCGAACCCGGTGCAGATTGCTGGGCGCATCATTCGCGTCTCCTCCAGTTGGTGTTGCAGCAAGGGGCTCGGACGAGTTGGGCCGCTACCCGGACTGGCTCAACTCCGCGAGCAGGCGCGCAGCCTCGGACACGGCTTCATCGATCAAGTCGTCCGCGGACAGGGGCACGCATGTACACTCGGGCCCGAGGTAGACGAGAGTCGCGGAGTCGGGAACCCTGCCCAGTCCCCGACGGACCGCCTCGCAGTAGAGACCAATCTGGAACTCGTAGGCCCCGAGACCGGCGCCTGCGCGAGGTTGGCCGGTCTTGTAGTCGAGCACGTGCACCGCGCCGTCAGCCATCTGGGCCAGCGCGTCGATCTTGCCCTCGATCGCCACGCCGTCGAGGAGGAATGAGACGGGGGCTTCACTCCGCAGGCGTTCGCAGCACGCGACGATGTCCCGATAGGTGCTCGAGCTCAGGTAGTCAGTGACCCAGTCCGTAACGTCCTGTATCTGGCGCGGGGCCAGTATTCCTGCCGCCTGTGGAGAGCGTTGCGCGGCCCGGAGGGCCTCGTCGAGCCCTTCGGCCCCCTCGCGGCCGACCATCTCGAGCACCAGGTGCGCGAAGTTGCCGACATCGATGCCCGCCCCCGCGCCGTCGAGTCGAGACAGGCCCCAGCGGTCATCGATGACGCATCGGTCATGCACCCACTCATCTGCGAACCCCTCGGGATGCTCTCGCAGGTGCGCCAGCGCGGTGATAGGGATTGCGGCCGCGGACCGCAGGCTGGGGCTCACAGGGAGCACGCGTCTGCGGAGAGCCTCAGAGCAGGCCGCATCGCCGATGCGGNNCGGTCGCCCGCCATCAGTTGAGCGCGATGCATCACGGCAAGGCTGTCGCCATGGGCGCCCGCAGGGGGAAGGTCCATGGGCTCGCAAACCTCGACGTTCACGCGCCATGAGCCGGGTTCATCGATGGGCGACACGAGACGCTCGGGAAGTTGCCAACCAGCGGCCGAGGCGATCCACTGGAGCCACGATGACTTGGGCTTCGCACCCCGCGCCGGCAGCGAAGCGGATACCACAAGATAATCCTCCGCTCGCGTGGCCGCAACATAGAGCAGGCGCCGGCTCTCAGCCTCGGCCCGCGCATTCTCGAGCTTCTGAATGAGGCCCGCGAAGCCGACCACGCCGTGGCTGTCGCCGGAATCGTCAATCCGCTTCGGGCTGATGCCGTACCGCCGGGATGTAGCCAACCGCCCACGGGAGTCGCCCGGCACGTGATCCGCGTCGGGGATGATGACCACCGGCCACTGCAGGCCCTTCGCCTGGTGCACGGTCAGCAGCTGCACGAACTGCTCATCCTCGGCGCCGACCAGCGCTTCACCCTCGCGGTCATCCAACTCCGAGATCGTGGTGGTGTAGCCGACAAACTCGCTCAGGCTGTAGCCCCCCTCGCGCTCGAACTCGCGCGCGAGGTCGATGAACTTGTGGATGTTGGCGACGGCCCGCGCGCCCCCGAACTGCGCGCCCATGGCCGCCGAGTAGCCCGTGACATCGATGACGTGTTCCAGCAGGACCGCCAGCGACGCCTGCCCCGCCATGATGCG
>DPJP01000149.1 GCA_003542955.1 Armatimonadota bacterium | reverse complement strand
GAGCAAAACTGAATTCTGAATGCCTGACCCCGGCCGCCCGGCAAGGGCTTCCGGGGCCCGGCAAACGGACATCGCTCCTGGTGCCCATATCAGGAGCTCTGAGGTTAGCGCCCATGGGTGTCAGCCCTGCGTCCTGCATCCTCGCCTGCCGAAGCGGCCGACGCGCCGGTAGGCCTCGAAGAGGTGGCCGAACGCGGCGTCCCAGCTCCGCGCCTCCGCGGTTGCTCTGGCGTTGCGGGCCATGTGACTGCGCAGGTCGTCGTCGGAGACCAACTGCGCGAGCCGCTGTCGCATCGTCTCCGCGTCACTGACCACAAAGCCGTCATGGCCGTCGGTGACAATCTCCTTCGGCCCGCCCTCATCCATAACGACTGCCGGCAGGCCTGAACTCATGGCCTCCAGCACGGCGTTACCGAAGGTATCGGTTCGCGACGGATATGCGAAGACATCCGCGGATGCGTAGGTTGTGCTCAGTTCCTCGCCGTGCATGAGGCCAAGCACCTGCACCCGCGCATCCCCCGATTTGCGCAGGGAGTCATACAGAGGGCCTTCGCCGACAATCTGCAGCACCGCGTCCTGCTCAATCTGCCCGAATGCCTGTGCAAGCATCTGGATGTTCTTCTCCGGCGCCAGGCGCCCGACATAGAGGACACGCGGCGGCTCGCCGTCGCTTCGTCTCCGGTAGGAGGGGGCGAAGAGCTCTGTATCCACCCCTCGCGAGAAGATGCCAATTGGCACTCGCAGGTGGCGCTCGAGTTCGCTCTTGATTGAGGCAGAAGGCGCCAGCACCAGCCTGCACCTGCCGTAGAACCACTTCACGTAGCTCCAGGTCAACGAGCAGAGCTGGTCGGCGAATACCCGCGCACGGGCTCTCACGTACGCCGGCAGTGACGTGTGGTACGTCCCGATCATCGGGATGTGGTACTGCTGGGCCAGCGCTATCCCGCAGATGCCCATCGAACCCGGTGTCGCGACATGCACGACGTCGTAGCGATTTGCCCTGAATGCGTTGAGGACGCGGAAGTTGCCAAGTGCACCGTCGAAGGGCATGTCCGGGTAGTAGTGGATCGGCAGGGCCGGGGCAAAGCGGTAGATGCGCCCCGTCGCCATCTGCTCCTGCTCCTCGCGATCCCCGTAGGTATAGAGGTCAATCTCGATGTCGCCCTTGGGCTGATGGCGCACGAGCCTGTACAGCGTGCGTGTCACGCCGTTGATCTGCCCGAATGTATCGGTGAAGAGCGCAATACGCATGTCGCCTACCGTCCCCCGGATGGCCTGCAGATGGCCGGGTAGTGGAGCAGCTCCAGGCGACCATCGAAGTCCTCGACAATCGCCGTGCTGTTCTCCACCCAGTCGCCGGTGTTGTGGTACTCGACCCCGTTGACACTGCGGATCTCGGGCCTGTGGATGTGCCCGCAGATGACCCCGTCACACCGGCGCCTTCGCGTCTCCTCCGTCAGCACGTCGATGAACTCGTATCTGTGCAGCGAGATGGACTTCGTCCGCTCCCGCACGAACCGGCAGATGTCCACGGGCCTGCGGTGCAGCCTCACCAGCAGCTTGTTCAGCGAGTGGTTGAACTTGGTGACGAAGTGGTAGAGCCTTGTCGCCGTGCGCGCCACCCACTCATGCTTGACCACAAGACCATCGTAGCGGTCCCCGTGAGTCACGAGCATCCTCCGGCCGTCGGCCGTCTCGTGTATGCAGTCGCGGGAGATGGTGATGTTCGCGAGGCTGGCTCCGGCCAGCGCGCGTAGCGCACAATCGTGGTTCCCGAGGATGTAGTGCACCTGCGCCCCGCTCTCGGCGAGCCCCAGCAGGTCGCGCACCACGGCCATCTGCTCGCTCGACCATCCAGAGAATGAGCGGGTCATCCAGATATCGAGGATGTCTCCGACGAGGTAGACCTGCTGCGCACGGTGGTTCTGCAGGAACCGCAGTACCGCTCCCGCTTTGGAGCCCACGGTCCCCAGATGGAGGTCGGAGATGAAGATGCTCCGGTAGCGTTTCGGGACCGCGGCGGCCTCAGCCTTCGCGACCACCGGGGCACACGGCCCGATCCCGGGTCTGGAGTGTTCAGATGCGTACGCCGTCACGAGCTTGCTCCGCGAATACGAGTGATTGTTCGATGTGCTGGTGCATGACCTGATCTGGTTCGCGCGTCCCCATTGTAGCGCGGAATCACGTCCACGTGGGGACGCCGCGGGGCACTTAACCAGGGCTTAAACAGGCCCTGTTCGTCTCGAATGCTCCAGTATGACTACCAGGGGCGGCATCCGCCCTGAATCGGGCTGCTGGGCCCGCTACGGCCCTTAACTCAAACTTAACCTCCGCGGGCCTCGCCGACGCTCTCTGTACCGGCCCGGCCATCAGCCGCCGGCAGGCCGCAGCCACAGCACCTCGTAGTCCATGGGCCCGAGCGGCACCTCGACGGCCCCGTCGCGCAACTCCAGCGGCGACTGCCTCATGGTCCCGGTCGCAGTCATCTCGCGCGGTTGATCCAGATGCTGCAGATCGAAGGTCACCTGCGTCGTGCGCCGCTCGGTGGCCAGGTTGCTCACGACCGCGAGCAGCCCCTTGCCGGGTCGGTTGTAGATGCTCACCTTCACATCACGCGAGTCGGTGGCCACATACGGGCCGTTCTCCCAGTACGGCAGCCAGTCGGCCTCCGCACGGCCGAACTCATCCATCACGCGCCAGAGCACCGTCTGCTCATCAAGCGCGCCGCGGACGAGCACGTCGTGCAGCAGGGTGAAGGCCAGGGCCTCGTGCTGTGTGTACGGGCGGTTGTAGCAGAGGAACTCCGCCGGCACGCCCCAGTTGTGCCCCATGAACTCACACCGGAACGCGTCCAGCGGCAGTACGTCGAGGGCGTTGGGACCGCGATCGATGCTCCCGAACTGCTCGCCGTCCCAGTAGCTTGTGGCAAAGGCGAGGGTAGGGATCGTCATGCACGTCGACTGGTGGACGTTGACCTGCCCATCGGGCTTGTGCTGCTTCACGATTGTGTAGATGCGCTTCATCATCTCGCGGGTGGCGAAGATCGGGTAGACGGCGCCGATGCTGCCGTCGGGCTTCACGTACCCGCAGCCATGATGCGTGTTGCGGCATGCCCAGGGATTGGCCGTTCCATCCAGGTAGACCCCATCAGTATCAAACTCAGTCATCTGTTTGTCAAGCCCGTCGGCCAGGAAGTCCTGCCACGCACTCCCGTAGCATACTATGTACGAGCGCTGCTCCGGCAAACGGTGATACTCGCCCCCGCGCGGTGCGACCAGGCACTCATCGCTGTACTCGGCCCACTCCGGGGCGATGTCACTCATCAGGTAGCCGTGATAGAGCAGCAACTGCAGGCCATGGGCGTGGCACCCATCCACCAGCCTGTGCAGCTTCTCGCCGTGGGTCGTGAACGGGTAGGCCTGCACGTCGGTCCAGTGCTCGTGGAAGCAGATGGTTCGCACCCCGCTCTGCTCCAGGTGGCCCAGGTAGCTCATCTTGACGCCCTCGGAGCCGACTACAAGCGCCTTGCCGAACCTGCCCGGCCCGAAGCCACCTGCGATGAGCCGGCCCGCCGCGCCTCTGTCGGGGCGCGTCAGCAGCCTGCCGTCCTGTTGCTCGGAGCCCTCGAGCCGATCCAGCAGGAGTGTGTGCTCATCGGCTTCAGGCGCTCGCGTCAAGTCAAAGCTCGTCCGCGCGACCGAGGAGAAGCGCACCTCGTCGAGGTCCATCTCGCACGGCGCGTTCCCGATCGTGATCTCGCCCTTCGCGACATCCCCCGGCAACAGACCCTCGAAGGCCTTTTCCGCCACGAGTTGGCCGTCGAGGTAGATGCGCGTGGCGTCAGACCATGTGAGCGCGACGTGGTGCCACTCGCCCTCCTTCCAGTTCGAGCGCGAGGTCAACAGCAGCGGGTAGCTGGCGGAGCCCTGCCGGTAGTAGGCCCGCATGCTGCGGTCGTCGATGTTCCAGTAGAAGCCGATGTGGCCCCCGCTCCCGAGGTCTATGTCGAGCAGGTTGCGGTTCAGGTGTCCCCTGCCGGGGGCGTCACGCGCGATATCGGGCTGCGGGTCGAAGCGCGGCCGCACCCAGCACTCGAAGGTCCCCGCATCCGTGTTCAGGTGCCCCGCGGCCGGGTACTTCACCCCGGCGGGCGGCACGTGTTGGCGGTCCTCAAGACCGTAGTTGCCCGCGTGGTTGATCCGGTAATCCCACACATCCGGTTTCATCGGCTTGACAGGTGTCGCCTGGAAGCCGAACGTGTAATCAAGCGGGGTCGAGACCGTCATCGGCTCCGAGATGATGTTCACCCGCATATTCACCGTATCACCATCGCGGTCGATGCTGATGACATTGTCCGCATCGCCGGAGAAGTTGCGGTCCGATTCCGAGAACCAGCACAGCCCACGCCACTCGTCTCCCAGCCACAGAAACGGCCTGAACGGGCTGTGGAACCCGTCCCTCGGGAGCGCACCCGCGTTGTACGCGCTGCCCCACTTGCCCGGGTAGTGGTACAGGTAGCGCGCGTACTGCCGCTTGATCGGCACCACCAGCGCCAGAGACTCGACCGTGCATTCGCCGCGCGGGATGATACTGAAATCCGAGCGCATCATGCCGTCATACTCGACANNTCGACACTGACCGTGCCATCGCATGTGAGAGCCCCCGCCTGTGCCCTGCCCCCGAGGCTGACTCTATGCGGCCGGGCCTCCCTGACTGCGCAGGGGCTCCCGCTCCACTGCAGAGCCTGCCCGTCCACGCTGCCGACCAGCGTAATCGGCCCGTTGAGCACCTCCGTCTCGCGAGTGACGACGGAGCTTGGGAAGGGGAGCGCCCCCAGGGAGTACGTGCGACCCCACGGGCTGACCGCGTTCCCCGTGGCCTTCAGCGGCGTCCACGGCGGCAGCACCTCATCGGAGATGCCGGCGGTGCTGCCGAGCCATGCCGGTCGGGCGGGCTTCTCGACATCGACGCGGGTAACGTAGAGGCGCTTGCCGGCCCTGTCGAGGGCCTCCGCCTCGACGACATACGTGCCGGGGGCGAGTTCCGCGACATCCATCTCGACCGTCGCCTGCCTGTGCGGGGGAAGCGTGTCGAGCTTCTGCTCGCGGGCGGTGGCGCCGTCGGGCGCGACCAAACGCACCGCCGCACCGAGGCCATCAGGGACCGCCGTCAGGTTCCGTGCATCGAGATCGACCTCGAGGCCCCCCGCCAGCCAGTAGCGGCGCACCCCGACACTCAGCGGCGGCTTGACACTCACCTGCGCCTCCGATGACATCACAACCGTCTCTCCCGCTCTCACCGCGACAGCAACTCGGTACTCCCCGGGCGCGATGTGCCCCTGGTCGCGCGGGACGGCAACAAGCAGCACAACCTCGGACTGCGGACCGGTTGCCTGCGCGGCCCCCAACTGCTCTCCCTTGCCCCCGCTGAGGAGAAGCTCCGCCCTCTGGCCGTCGCCCAGGCGACCCCGCATGGATAGCGTCCCGTCGGCATCCAGGGAGGGCCCGAACAGCGCTGCCGGCGGGGCATCCGCGGAGAACGTGAGGTCACCGAATCGCGCCGGGTCATGCAGAGAGGCGCCCATCGGGGCCCAGGTGGCGATCATCGGCGAGGGCGTCTGGCGGTCCCATGCGAAGTTGGCCGCCCAGGTGCGGCCGTCGACCGGCAGCGTTGCGTCCAGCTCCGAGAAGGCAATAGCCACCTCGAGCGTCCACTCCGTGGCGCCGATTGCCGTCGCCGCAGTCCATTGGCCGTTCCAGGCCTGCGACTGGCCGATGCCGTCCATCTGCACGCCCGCCGCGTTGACGGCGATCTGGTGGTACTTCCCGCGCTGCCCGGTCGCGTCCAGGAATATCTCGATGGTGTCGTCATTCCACACCGGCCCGTCGCGGTGCTCGGCCGCGGTCTTTGGTCGGGTCCCCTCGGGCAGCGGCAATCTGGCGGCGACGTAGAGCGTCTCGGCCCCGTAGGTGAGCATGATCTGCGGCTGGGCCGGCGCCAGGCTCCCGCCGATGATTGTGAAGCAGCCGATGCCGGCGGCATGATCCCATTCGCCGGCTGAAAGTGTCCCGTCAATGGTTGGAGCCGTCTCGCACCGGGGCACAGTGACCTGTGGCCGAGCCGACACCATCGAGCAGACGACCAGCAGCAGACATGCGCAGAGCACCTGTGTCTTCATCATGACCTGACCTCCAGCAATGCCGCTCCGACTGGGCGCGGCGGTCCGCACGAAGCTAAGGCCCCCTTCCCGCGCGCCACTCAGTCCACCTGCAGCCCGCGCCCCCTGACGGACACTCGCCCTCGGGCGCTTCCCACAGCCCACACCCCCAGTCACTCACCCCTGCCCTCGGAAGGTGCCCGCGCATCCCCCGCCGAAACAGGTGATGCGCGAACCATTGACCACGGAGGCCTGCTATGGACGTCCGCTCGGTTGCGATATTCGGTGGGAGTGGGAAGCTCGGGCAACGCATCATCGACCTTGTGCATGAGCGCGGTGTGATCGCCCGGGTGCTCGTCCACCGCATGCCGATTGAGAAGGTTGAAGACGCTTACACGGTCTACGGCAGCATCACCGACCCGGAGGCCGTCGGCATGGTCGTTGAGCACGCCGACGTGGTGGTCAGCCTGGCCACTATGAAAGAGGACCCCGAGACCTTCTTCGATGTCAGCATCCGCGGCACGTTCAATGTGCTCGAGGCCTGCCGCAACGCCGCCGTCAAGCAGATGATCCTCTTCAGCGGCGATGCCGCGCAGGGCATCTGGTTCTACCCGCAGCCGTGGCCGATCAACGAGGGCCACGCGCTCACCGCCTACCCCGGCTACTATGCCTTCAGCAAGGTCATCGAGGAGACGATGGCCTCGCAGTACGCGATCCAGTACGATCTGCCGATCACGATATTGAGATCATCATGGGTCTTCCAGAACGATGACCTGCTGTCGCACTTCTCGCTGCTGGACAACGTCAACCCCGCGGAGCCGGGGCATGGCTTCGGTCGCGTCGCCGACGACATCATGCAACTGGTCGAGCAGGGCCAGGAGCGCGTCGCGGTTCAGGTGGATGACAACGGAGACCCTTACCACCGCCACATCGTGCACATTGACGATGTCATGCAGGCGTTCGGGCTGATGCTGGGCAACCCGACCGCGCTGTACGAAGACTTCAATATCGCTTCACCGGCCGCCTTCGAGTATCGCGTCGCCGGTGACTACCTCTCGGAGAAGACGGGCACGCCGACCATCGACATCCCCTGCCCGGGGTACCACTCGTTCGAGATCGACACCACCAAGGCCAAGTCGATGCTGGGCTACCGGCCCCGGAACGACATCTTCACCATGATCGACCGCGCGCTGCAATGGCGCGAGCAGAACCCGCGGGGCTGAGCCCGCTGCGTGAACCCGACGCGCTCTATCAGATCAACCGAAAGGACCAGAGTGCCATGCGCACATTTGCCCATGTCGGCCTGCCGACTGACGACAAGCAGCCTGGAGAGGTGTACGTGGAGGCGACGAAAGTCTGGGTGACCGATCCCGACGATCACCCCTACAAAGTCGAGTTCCTGCGCTACGAGCCCGATTCACCCGCCTGCGAGGAGCTCAAGACGCTGCCCCACCTGGCTTTCGAGACCGATGATCTGCAGGCTGAGATCGCGGGCGAGGACGTGATCCTCGGCCCCTTCGAGGCGCTCCCCGGCCTCACCGTGGTGTTCATCTACAAGGACGGCGCGGTCTTCGAGTTCATGGCGTGGGAAGCCGGCAAGAAGCCCTTCGCGCAGACAAAGGAGTGAGGCGTCATGTCGATTGAGGGCAAAGTGATCCTGCTCACGGGAGGGACGTCGGGCATCGGCGAGGGCTGCGCGCGCTACTTCGCGCAGCAGGGCGCCAAACTCGCCTTCAGCTCGATTCAGGGCGTCGTCGGGGCGCAGATGGAGGCGGAGCTGCAGGCGGCGGGCCACCAGGCCGTCTTCATCGAGGCCGACATCTCGGATGAAGACAGCGTCAGGGCGCTCGTGCAGGAGACGGTGGATACCTTCGGCTGTATCGACTGCCTGATGAGCAACGCCGGCGCGTGGCGCGAGGGCACCGTCACCGACTTCAATGAGGACGACTGGAACCTGCTGATGGGTGTCAATGTGAAGGGCAACTTCCAGCTGCTCAAGCACGTGGTGCCGGTGATGCAGGTACAGGGGAAGGGCACCGTGCTGATCACCACCTCGGTGGCGGCCTTCGTCGGCTTCCCCGCGCACGCGCTCTACTGCGCCTCGAAGGCGGCTCTGGAGGCGCTCATCCGCTGTATGGCGACTGACTACGCGGGCGTCATCAGGGTGGTCGGCATCTGCCCGGGCACCATCGACACGCCGATGCTGCGTGCCTCCTGCGCGGGGTGGGATATGCCCGAAGACGAGCTGCTCGCCGATGTGGCCAAGAAGATACCAGTGCGCCGGCTGGGCACGCCCGAGGATGTCGCGAAGGCGGCAGCTTTCCTGCTCAGCGATGACGCGGGTTACATCAACGGCAGTTCACTGATGATGGAGGGTGGTACCCTGGCCCTGCCGCCGTGGTGAGCCGGGAGATGACACCGAGCCCGGCCCCCGCACGGTATGCTTGTTGGGCCGTAACGGGCCGTAGGTACGGTGCACAGCCCGCACAGGTGAGTTGCCGTTGCGTGGAGGTCGCGTGTCCGGGGGTCGGGCTTCCCGCGGCAGCAGGCGCCGTCCCGATGCTTGTCCCCGGGGGGTGGGGGGGTAACGGACGAACGAACGGTTGAATTGCAGGGGCGAGGGGTTAGGGGCATGTGCGCCGGCTCTGGCGTTCGGCGGCCCCTCCAGAACGTCCCACAACGTCCAGGCTAGAGCATAGAGGCAACAAGGGGGAGGACAGATGCGGAGGCGACGGCAGTTGGGCAGCCTCTGGAGGGTCAAGTTCACCGAGTCAACGCCCGTCCCATCGCCGGCGGCGCTGCTGAGGGCGCAGGCGGAGTATCTCGGGGAGCGGACCGGCGGTGTGGTCACGGCCACAGTGACCAGCCGCACCGTGCGCAGCTCGGCACAGATGGTGCACACCTTCAGGCTGGTGGTGCCGGACCTGGACGACTACAGCTACAGCCTCCTGCAACTCGTCAGCGGGCCGGCGCCCTACCCGATCACCATCCGCTGGGGCGACGAGGAACTCGCGGCTCCCGATCAGGACGCGCTTGTTGACGGTCTGCGGATGGTCTTCAACAGCCCGCGCACCACCGAGATCATCACCAACTTGATGCAGATGGCCGAGGACACCGAGACTCCCGACGCCTGACCGCCATCGCCCAGCGCACAAAGCTATCAGGGAGGCCCACACGGGCCTCCCTGTACTGTCAGTCTCGAAATCCTGCCGCAGTCACTTGTTCAGGTAGACAACCTGGCCCGTCCGGGCCGCCTCCTCGGCTGCCAGGCACGCCTCGACCGCGGCCATTGACTCCTCGGGCGTGATCACCGAGGGCTTCTGCCCCAGCAGCACGCAGGTGGCGAAGTAGTTGAGCTCATCGCGCAGTGCCCCCGCGCGGATGCCGTGCAGCTCGGGCCAGTAGGTCGTATCCGGCGATGTGAACGCCCCATCCTTGCACACCGAGAAGTTCGGGTGCGTCTCATGGACGTGAATAGAGCCCTTGGTGCCGATGATCTCGATCCGCTCGTCGATCTGGAACGCCGTGCCGTCGGGCAGGCACCAGTTGTTCTCCAGCACAACCGTTGCCCCGGTATCGAGCCGGAACATCGACCAGCCGCTGTCGGGGTTCGCGTAGTCGTTGAATGTGTGCGTCTGCGCGTAGGCGCTGACGACTTTCGCCCGCGTATACCAGAGGATCAGGTCCATGTCATGGACACCGTCGCCGATGATTGGGCCGATCTTCGGCAGCACCTGTGCGCCGACGAAGGCGGGTATGTTCCGTCGTGCGTATGCCGAGACCACCTCGCCGATGTTCCCGGCCTCGATCTCGCGCTTCGCCGCGGCGTAGCGCGGGTTGAACCGGCAGATATGGCCGACCATGAAGTAGCGGTCCGATGCGTTCGCGGCGTCGACTATGGTGCGGCAGTCGGCGACAGTCGAGGCCATCGGCTTTTCCAGGAACACGTGCTTGCCGGCCTCGAGTGCGGCAACCGCCGGAGCCACGTGCTGATCCCACATGGTTGTGACACTGACCACCTGCAGTTCCGGATCTGTCAGCATCTCATTGTAGTCAGTATAGGTGTTTGGCACCCCGAACTCCGCCGCCGTCTGCTTCAGCGGCTCCTCGCTTCGCCTGCACATTGAGTGCAACTCGACTGTCGGGATGCCCGACAATGCCTCGGCATGCTTCTCGCCAAACCAGCCCAGCCCAAGGATTCCCCACTTGACCCTCTCCACGGTGGTGCTCCCTTCGCAGCGGCCGGTTCTTTCCGGCCGGAGTTGAACAATCGCGGCTCGAGTCTGCTATTCCGCGCGCGCACGGGCCTATCCTGCTCGAACATCACGCCGGAGTCTTGCGTCCTTGCTCATAGACGGGCGCGCCGGCCCGCGGACCGTGCAGGAATTCGGGGCCGGACGGGTGAAACTGAGTCACGGCTCGACCGGCGAGGCCCTGCCATCTCCGCCGGCCCATCTCTACCTGCAGTCCGGCGCCGGTGCCCGCCGCCTCGGAAAGCTCATGCTCGGGGGAACGTATGCTCGGCGTACGTATTGGCGTGATCAAGTGGCTGCTTCCGATCGCTCTGCTCGCTCTGCTGGTGTGGGCGAACCTCATCTCCTCTCAACGGAGCGCATCGCTGGCGGTGGAGCTTGCGCGTCAGGAGAGCGCCCAACTGGCCTACGAGACACTCCTGCGCGTCGAGACCGCGCTCGCGGAGCGGATCAACGATCTCACCTTGCTTGCCGGTCACTGGGCCGAGTGGCCTGCCGACCGCCGACAGGCCGAGTTCGAGAAGCAGGCCACTCGCATCATGCAGGGCCAGGGAAGCTACCAGAGCATCGTCTTTCTCGATTCTGACAGCATCGTCAGGGTGGGCATGGACCGCGGCGGCAGCACCGCGATGGTCGGGACTGACCGCAAGCCCGTGGCGGGCCGACGGGAGTTGCACCTGGCAGTCCTCAGCAGCCATGAGCCGCTGTGCTCTCCGGTCGTCACTCTGCAGTCAGGCGACCCGGGGATCGTGCTCTATGTGCCCGCGCTGGAGAACAACGACCCGCGGGCCGTCTGCAGCGGCATCGTGGCCGGGCGGCTGCGCCTCGAGGACTTTGCCGCGGAGATTACCCGCGCCGTTCCCGACACCGATACCTGTCTCGAGGTCACGCTCGACGGTCGGCCTGTCATCTCGCCAACAGACCAGGGCCGCTCACACTCCGGTCTCCTCGCCGAACTCGGGGCGCAGCAGCAGCGTGTTGTGCTTCAGCGCCGCTGGGAGACCTCGGTCCACCCCCGCGAGGGCCGCGCCTTCGCCTCCTTGCGTAGCCAGGGCACGAGGGCCCTGGCGTTCAACCTCGCCGTCTCGGCACTGGCCGCGCTCCTGCTCGCGATAGCCCTCCGTGTGGTCGAGCGCTCACGCGATGACCGCGAGCGGCTTCGTCAATCCAGGGAGACCTATCGCGCGCTGTTTGAGGGCGCCGCCGACGCCATCTTCGTGCTCGACACGGATGGGCGTATCATCGACGCGAACGGCGCGGCCTGCAGGAGGCTCGGGTACTCGTGGGCGCAACTTCAGGGGCGCCCGATCAATGACATCGACAGGCCCGACTATGCGCAACTGGCACCCGAACGCGTGGAACAGGTCAAGCGGGAGGGCTCCGCGGTCTTTGAGACCGTTCACATCGCCGCCGACGGTGGTCAGATCGATGTGGAGTGCAGCGTCCGCGCAATCCAGTACGCCGGTCGGCCCGCGCTGCTCGGGGTGGTCCGTGACATCAGCGGGCGCAAGCGCGCCCAGAAAGCTATCCAGCGCGAGCGTGACCGCGTGCAGCAGTACCTCGATGTCATGGACTCGATGCTTGTTGCCCTCAAGCCGGATATGACCATCACGCTGGTCAACCGCAAGGCCTGTGAGATACTCGGCTATGAGGAGAGCGAACTGCTCGGCAGGAGTTGGGTTGATACCTGTATTCCGCCTGAGATCCGCGTCGACATTGCCCAACTCGGCGCGATCCTGGCCACCATCGAGTCCGACCCGACCAGACTGCACGAGAACCAGGTGCTGACAAAGTCCGGCGAGCGCCGCTTAATCGCCTGGCACAATGCCGTCCTGCGTGACGATGACGGGGCCCTCGTAGGCCTGCTCGCGCATGGCGAGGACATCACCGAACACAGAGCCGCCGAGGACGCCCTCCGCCGCAGTGAGGAGCAGTATCGCCGGATCGTCGAGACCGCCAACGAGGGCATCTGGATACTCGACGAAGCGGGCAACACCGTGTTCGTGAACCGCCAGATGGCCGACATGCTCGGATACGAGCCACAGGATGTCGCCGGGCGACCCGTCGCCGATTTCATCCATGTCGACTACACGCCCGTCCTCGAGGACGCGCTTCGGCGCAGGCGAGAGGGTGTTGCCGGGAGGTATGAGGCGCGCTACGTCCGCCGCGATGGGAGCGATCTGTGGGTCGTCACCTCCGGGACGCCGCTGCACAACGACCACGGTGACTACATCGGGGCCATGGGGTTGATGACCGACATCACGGAGCGGAAGGCGGCCGAGGAGGAAGCCGCGCGACTCGAGGAGCGCATGCGACAGGCCGGCAGGCTCGAGGCAATCGGGCGCCTCGCCGGCGGCGTTGCTCACGATCTGAACAACATCCTGTCACCCATCATGGGCTTCTCAGACCTCGCGCTCATGGCTCTTGACCCCGCCCACCGCGCTCACGCCTACATCCAGCAGGTCCAGGCCGCTGCCGAGCGCGCCCGCGACCTCACCTGGCAGTTGCTCGCATTCGGCCGCAAGCAGGCCCTCGACATGAAGCCGATCAACCTCAACGACCTCATCACCGAACTCGACGGAGTCCTGCGCATCACAATTCGCGAGGACATCGAGACGAGGACCGTGCTCCACCCCGACCTCCCCGCGGTCATGGCCGACCCTGCGCAGATCGAGCAGGTCATCGTGAACCTTGTGGTCAACGCGCAGGATGCCATGCCCACCGGCGGGAAGCTCACGATCGAGACGGCGCCTGTCAACCTCGACGAGGGCTATGCGGCAGACCATCCCGACGTGACGCCCGGCCCCTATGTCATGATGGCAGTGACCGATACCGGCGAGGGAATGACGAAGGAGACGCTCGATCGGGCCTTTGAGCCCTTCTACACAACAAAGCAGCCCGGCTCGGGGACCGGCCTCGGTCTGGCCTCCGCGTATGGTGTGGTCAGGCAGCATGGCGGGCACATGTCACTCTACAGCGAGTTGGGCCAGGGCACCACGGCCAAGGTGTATCTGCCCGGCGTCACCGACTCCGCGGAACCCGTCGAGGTCACGTCGGCTGGAGAGATCAGCCACGGCACGGAGACCATCATGGTCGTCGAGGACGACGAGACGGTCCGCATGCTCGCCTGCCAGATGCTTGAACGCGCCGGCTACAGGACCATCGAGTGCGACGGCGCCGAGCAGGCGCTTGCGCTGGCAGAGACGCACGACGGCGGGTTCGATCTACTGCTCACCGATGTCGTAATGCCCGGCGCCAACGGCAAGGAACTCTACTCGCGGTTGCAGGCCCGGATGCCGGAGTTGCGAGTCCTCTACATGTCCGGCTACACCGNNCCACGGGATTCTCGAGCCGGGCACGCATTTCATCGCCAAGCCGTTTACCGTGGCCCTGCTCACTTCGAGAGTCCGCGAAGTCCTTGACGGCGCCTGAACGCCGGCCGCTTCCATCGGGCCACAGCCCAGACACTCCGTCCCCAAGTGTACCCCCGGCCGCATGGGCCGGTTTGTCCCGCAATCCTGTTGACCGGGAGAGAACGCCTGTGATGCAGATCACCACGATGACGCTCGAGCAGAAGGTCGGCCAACTCATCTGCGGACGCTTCGGCTGGGACACCGCCGAGCGCGACCTCGCCGAGGGGCGCGTCGGCTCGCTCTACGGCGTACTGGGCGACATGGAGAGCCCCGCCGCCGTGGCGGAGTTGTGCAACCACCTCCAGTCCATCGCCCCCGTGCCCGCGCTGTTCGTCGGCGAGCAGGAGCAGGGCAGCCACCGCATGCTGCCACGCGGCACCGAGTTCCCCGCATACATGGCAACCGGCGCGACGCGGTCCCCGGAGTTGGCATACGAGTTCGGTCGCGTCTGTGCTGTTGAGGCCCGCGCCTGCGGCTTTGCCTGGGTCTCCTGCCCGACTGTCGACGTCAACATCGAGCCGAGCAACCCGATCATCAATACCCGCGCCCTGGGTGATGACCCGGCGCTGGTCTCCGAACTGGGCACGGCCACATGCCGCGCGATTGTGGATCAGCGCGGGCTCACCTGTGTCTGCCACGCCCCCGGCCATGGCGCCACCACCTGCGACTCCCACCTGCGGATGCCCACCGTCGACAGGTCGGCCGAGGACATGTGGGAGGTCGAACTCGCGCCGTACCGAGCCGCCATCCCTGCCGGCGCGATGAACCTGATCATGACCGCCCACGTCTATTATCCCGCCTGGGAACCCGAGCCCGGCCTCCCTGCTACGCTCTCTCGCAGCGTCATGACGGGCATCATGCGCGACAAGCTCGGTTTCTCGGGAGTCATCGCCACAGACGGCATGAGTATGAAGGCCATCTTTGACAACTTCAGCGTGGGAGAGGCGGCCGTCAGAGCCCTCGAGGCGGGCTGCGACATCCAGCTCTCGCCGGAGATCGAGGAGCCAACGCGCGCGATCATTGAGGCCATCGAGACCGGCCGCATCTCCATGGGCTGGCTCGACGCCGCCGTCGGGCGCATCCTCGAGGCCAAGCGCTTCGCCGGGCTGCTCGACAGCGCCGTCGTCGACCCGGCAGCCGCGGAGCAGGTCGTCGGTTGCGATGAACACCGCGCCATCGCCCGCGAGATCGCGCGCCGGGCCGTCACGCTCCTGCGCACCGAGGGTCTCCCGCTCTCGCCCGCCGGGCGTGTCGTTGTTGTCGCCACCGGCGGCGACGAACGACTCCTGAGCTCCGTGCGTCGCTACTGCCCGTCCGCCGAGGGCTTCGACGCACTGACGCAGGCCGCTGAGGCCCTTGCGGTGGCCGCGACCGCCGACGGCATCATCGTGGGGCTCGCGACGTCCGTTCGCGGCTACAATGAGGAGAGCATCCGCGGTGATGAAGCCCTGATCGGTCTCGCTGCGCAGCTCGTGGCGACCGGTCGCCACACATCGCTGCTTGTCCTGGGCAACCCGTACATCGCCGCACAGGTGCCTGACGCGGCCGTGTGCATGTGTACCTACAGCGACTGCGACGTGTCCACTGACGCCGCGGTTGATGCTCTCTTCGGGGAGTTCGCTCCGACGGGGCGGCTGCCGGTGAGAGTATCGCAGCGCTACCCGTTCGGGTCTGGTGTGTAGGCGCGGAGAGGAGCTGAGCATGCCCGGACCACTGCTTGACATCGAGGGCCCGATCGCCCCCGACGCCATGGGCCGCGCACACCGGACCGCGCTTGCCACTGTCCTCAGCCTGCTGGCGCTCGCGTTCGTCGCCGTGTCAATCGCCATCGGCACGCAGGGCTACCCTCGGCTCGCGGGACACATGGGGGCCTCCGGGGCCGCACTGCTGGTCGCGGGCAGAGGCGCGGGCATGGCCGCCGCGATGCTCCTGATGCTGCAGTTCGTGCTGAGTGCCCGCATCAGGCTTCTGGACCGCGTTTTCGGCCTTGACCGCCTGCTCGTAGCCCACAAGTACGCCGGGGTCATCGCTGCCGTTCTCGCCACCGCGCACCCGGTCCTGCTTGCCGCCGGCGGCAGGCCGGAAGCGCCGACTCCAGCATACGACATCGGCGAGAAGCTCGGGTTCGCCGCTGCGATCCTCGTCTACCTCGTGGTTGTCACCAGTCTCTGGCGCGGGCTCATGCGCATGCCCTATGAGGCCTGGCGGCGAACGCACTGGGTCGCCTTCGCGATCGTGGGCGTGGTGAGCATCCACTCACTGGCCATCGGCAGTGATGTCGCAACGGGCTGGCCCCGATGGTTCTGGATCGGCTGTATCGCGGCATACGCCGTGCTCTTTGTCTGGGCGAAGCTCATCAGACCGATTCTCGTCCGCACCCGACGCTGGGTTGTCGAGGACGTCGGGCGCGTCAGTCACGACACCTGGAATCTCGTGCTCGCCCCGCCCGACGCTCGAACCCTCGGCCACCTTCCCGGCCAGTTCACCTTCCTCACGCTGCACCGCGAAGGCGGGCGTGTCGAGCAGCATCCCTTCACCATCTCGACACCGCCCACCGCCGACGGCCGCATCGGTATCACGATCAAGGAGAGCGGCGACTTCACCGACACCATCGGGGAAACCAGACCCGGCGATACGGCAACCATCGAGGGGCCGTTTGGGCTGTTCAGTCATCTCGTGCGGTGTCACGACGACGGCCCGATCGTCATGTTTGCCGGCGGCGTCGGCATCACCCCGATGCTCAGCATGCTCCGCTTCATGGCCGCCCACTCCGACCCCCGACGCATCGTGCTGATATGGGGCAACAAGACGGAGGCGGACATCCTGTTCCTCGAGGAGTTCGAGCGGCTCACCGAGCGTCTACCCGGCCTCGTGGTGCACCATGTGCTCTCAGAGCAGGATGACTTCGACGGCGAGCGCGGCCTCATTACCGCCGAGTTGCTCGGTCGCCTGCTGAGTGCAAGGGACCTCGAGGGTCACGTCTTCCTCTGCGGCCCGATTGCGATGATGACGCTGGTTACGAGCAGCCTGCGGGCCCTGAAAGTCCCCCCCGCGCGTATCCACACAGAGCGCTTCTCATTCGCGTGACGCCTCGCCCCACACACAGAGACGCCCGCGGACCGCTCCGCGGGCGTCACAAACCTCGATCTGTGACTGCTCAGTCCTCGTCCGGCCCATCGGGCGGCGAGTACTCATCCTCAACCATGTAGATGGTCGCCAGTGCCGTATTCGGGGCGGCCACGGCCACCGTCGCCGGCAGCCGGCCCGCAATATCGTAGTTGGCGCCGGTGACCGATATCGCCTGGCTTCCGACTGGTACATTGCCGATGCTGTAGGCGCCGGCGGCATTGGTCGTCCCTGCCTGCCCGCCGACGGTCACCTCAATCCCCTGCAGCCCGTTCCTGGACAGGACCTCCGCGACCCGTCCGCTGACCGTCGCTATTCGCCACTGGAACGGCAGGTCGGTCAGCCCCACCACCGCCCGCAGTATCTCGATGGCGTCGGTGACGCCCACCGCCCCGTCCTGGGTGACATCGGCATACGGCGACGTGGCGGCAAGCGCGACAACAATCCGCAGCACCGCGATTGCGTCGGCAACCCCGATCTCGCCGTTGCCGTCCATATCACCGAGCAACTGCCCTGCCTGAGTGGGCGAGACTGCCACCGGGACGGTGTCCTCAGGCGCGAACAGCCCCACATCATGGCTGCCGGAGTGACAGCCGGTCAACGTCATGGCCCACATGAGTGCGAGCAAGCCGAGTACGACCAACGGGAGTCTGCAGACACGTGTGTTTGGCACGGCAGTGCCTCCTCATCGGGTGGTAGAGCAACGCGACCAGAGCGATGCCGACCCCTTCGCTGCCCGGAGCGCTACAGCATCATTCGCCACGTACATGGGGCTCCTCCTTCCTTGACTATGACTTTCTGTCCAATGGCCCTGCGAAAGGCACTTGACGCCATTGTCATATTGTACTAATATACTAGTACAATGCGCATCTCGGTGGATCCCAGAAGTGGCACTCCTCTCTATCTGCAGATCAAGGAGCAGATGCGGATGGCCGTCGCCACGGGGGCACTGCGGCCCGGTGAGAAGCTACCGACTGTCCGCGACCTGGCCACCGAGCTGCGCATCAACTTCAACACCGTGGTTCGCGCCTATCGCGAGATGCAGGCTGAGGGGTTGCTGAGTTCGCGGCAGGGCAGTGGGACATTCGTCTCGGAGAGTGCCGGCGAGGTGGGGCAGGAGGAGGCCCGCCGGGTCGTGCGACGCATGATCCGCGAGGCGATACGAACGGCGCGCAACGCCGGGCTCAGTCAGGCTGAGATAGCAGATATGATGGTCAGGGCACTTGATGGGGAGGGACAGGAAGAGCAGCAACAGCGTGGTGGGACGGCCCGACCGGACGATGACGGGGTGTGAGGCCATGAGCGAGTTCGCCATCCAGACGACCGGGTTGTGCAAGCGGTTCGGGAGGCTGCGGGCGGTCGACGAGGTGGACCTGAGGGTGCCCGCCGGCTGCGTCTACGGCTACATCGGCCGCAACGGCGCCGGCAAGACTACCACCATCCAGATGCTGATGGGCTTTCTGCAGCCGACCTCGGGCAGCGTCTCGGTGCTCGGTTTCGACCCGATGAGGCAGGATGTCGCCATGAAGCGGGTGGTCTCCTACGTCCCCGAGCGCGTTGAGATGTATGACTGGATGAAGGTCCGCGAGACGCTCTGGTTCGGTCAGCATCTCCACCCGCGCTGGGACCCCGACCTCGCCGCCCACCTGATCCGGCGGTTCGAGCTGCCGCCGGAGCGGCGTGTCGGGCAGCTCTCCCGGGGGATGCAGGGCAAGCTCGCCCTGGCGCTGGCGCTCTCCTCGCACCCACAGCTCGTCCTCCTCGATGACCCCACCCAGGGCCTCGATGCCGTTGTGCGGCGCGAGTTCGTCGAGAGCATCGTCGGCATCCTGCAGGAGGCCGGTACCACCGTCTTCTTCTCCTCCCATATCATCGATGATGTCGAGCGCGTAGCCGACTGGATCGGCATCCTCCACGAGGGCAAGCTGATCGTGCAGGAGCCGCTCGAGCAGTTGAAGGCCTCGGTCAAGCGGGTGCTGGCGACATTCCCCGACAGCGCACCCGCACACGCAGATGGGGCCATCCTGCGGCAGGATACCGACGGCCGACGCCGCGAGATCATCTATCGCACCTTCGGCCCGGAGCAGGAGAGCGGACTGCATGCGGCCGGCGTGACCGACATCGAGGTCAGCGACTGCAGCCTGGAGGACATCTTCATCGCGTATGTGGGACCGAAGCGCGGCGTCCCCGTGGAGGGGGCGCGGACCTCATGATTGCGCTTGCATGGAAGGAGGCTCGCGAACTTGCGCCCGGCGCGCTGCTGGTGCTTTTGGCCACCGTTATCGTGGCATCCGCCGGCGCAGCCGTCAAGTCAGGCAGGGAGAACTCCTTCCCGTTCTGCGTTCCGTTCGTCTTAGTCGGTCCCCTCCTGGTCGCTGCGGCGGCGGGGGCCTCGGTGTTCGCGCGCGAGCGACCCGAGCAACTCAGGTACCTGAACTCGTGGCCGATCAGCCGCGGGCGCGTGGCGGCAGTCAAGGTGCTGGTCACAGCCGGGCTCACCGTAGTCACCACGGCGCTCATGCTGGCGGTCGCTCAGAGCATTCTCGCGCTCGCCGGCATCAACCTCTGGGAGGGATTTGGCGCCGCGGTGAGTGGGCGGATAGCGTTCGTGTTCTGCCTCGTGATGCTCTTCTTCTGCCTGACGCTGTCGGCCTCAGCATTGGTGCGTCATCCCGCGGGAGCGCTGCTGCTTGGCCCCGTGGTAACCCTGTTTGTACTATACAGGTATCTCGTCGCTTCCCACGCGGTGCTCGCACCGCGCTTTGGCCCGTGGCTGGGCATGGCGTGGCCATGGCCGGTTCCGGGCAAGATCGAGCCGACAGCGCTTGCCCTTGCGGCCATTGCCGCCGCCGCGGGCGTGCTGGGGTATGTTCTGGCGCCCGTTGCCGAGCGGGGGCTGCGTCTGAAACGTACGGTCGCTGCGTACGCGGGCCTGATCGTCGCCGCCGGCATCGCTACCATCGGGTACTGTGCCATCGCCGGCGCCGGCCCCATCGACAGTGGCGCCACTGCCGAGATCGACCCCACCGGGCGCCACGTGCTGGTCGCGGCACGGCATTCCTCCGTCCCAGATGCCATCACCGGCCTGTGGCTGCTCGACCCACTGACCGGCAAGCTCGACCGAATCTCAGGCGGCGCCATCTCCAACGCACGGCTCTCACCGGAGGGCGATCGCGTCTTCTTCCGCTTTGGCATCCTCTCCGGGAGCAGGTTCCACATCCTATACTGGGATTGGGTCTATGACATCCGGGAGGGACCTGGCGGCCGCCTCCGGCCCCTGCGGCCTCAGAGATGGGGAGACCCGTTCGCACCCGTGAAGTTCAGTTCGCCCCACGGCGCGTATATCGCCTTAGGTGAAAGAGCGTTTCTCTACCGAGACGCCGGCGGGTTGGACACGCTCACCCCGCCCAGCCCGTACTCCCACTACATCGCGGCAGGATGGACACCTGACGAGACTGCGCTCTACTGGATCATCACCGCACGGGAGCTGTGCGGCTCGGAGTGGGACCGTGGGAACGCGATGCGCTACGGGAGTGCCATCCCCGAGTGGCGGCCTGATGCAGACACACTGGTGCTGAGGACGGCAGCGCCATCAGGCGAGACCGAAGCAATCTGGTCACTCAAGGGGGGGCGGCGGGTCGGCCGGCTCTCACCCGATGGCAGGTACCTCTCGCTGGCCTCCCGGAGATCGTCGAATGCAGCTCCCGGCGCGCAGGCTCCGTACGAGAGAACGACCATACTCGACCTCGAGACGCACAGGCAGGTTGAGATTGACGGCATGGTGCCGGACAAGGAGGGCTGGACGGCATCGGGCCGCTACCTGTGGTGCCGCACCAGGGGGCGAGATGAAGCAGGGATCCCCCAGCCGCCCGGGTGGGTCCTGGTTGACGCCGCCACGGGAGAGAAGCTCAACAGCCTCCGTGCCACCAGCGACGCCGGTATGCGCCTGTGCATGTCCCCCGACCGCACGCGGATGCTGGTGCTGGCCAGATGCCTGTTGAGCGCCCCTGAAAGACGATCCCACCCATCCGAACTCTCCCTGTACGTGGCGTCGGCAGATGGAGGAGGCTGCCGGTGGCTCTACCGGACCAGCGCCGCCGAGCCGACCATCGGCCATACGCACGACGGTGACGCGATTCTAACGGAGAGCGACCGGGATACCGGGGCGTTCCGCGTCCTGCGCATCGACACCGGGACAGGGGCAGTCACCACACTGCTCGAGCGGCAACAGCGGCCGTGGGTCGGCCAAGCGCTGATTGGGATGATGCGCCGATGATTGCACTTGTCTGGAAGGAGATTCGCGAACTTGCGCCCGGCGCGCTGCTGATGCTCCTCGCCATGGTGGTTGTGGCAACCGCCGACGCCGCCGTCAACTCCGGCAAGGAGAACCCCTTCCCCTTTTCGGTATCGTTCGCGTGGGTGAGCACACTCCTCGTCGCGTCGGCGGCGGGGGCCTCGGTGTTGGCGCGCGAGCGACCCGAGCAACTCAGGTACCTGAACTCGTGGCCGATCAGCCGCGGGCGCGTGGCCGCGGTCAAGGTCCTTGTCGCGGCGGCGCTTACGGCCATTACCGTCGTCGCGCTCCTGGCAGTCGCTGAGAGCGTGCTTGCGCTGGGGGGGATCAGCTTCTGGCGTGAGTACCGTGACACGACGATGAGCGGGAGCCTGGAGGTGCACGCGGCCCTGCTCATACTGCTGTTCTGCCACACGCTGGCAGTCTCCGCGCTGGTGCGTTCGCCCGGGGCGGCACTCGTCCTCGGGCCGGTGGTGGGCTTTCTGGTGTTGCTGGGATATGCGCTTCTCACTCTCGGCCCGCTCGCGGCGCGGTACGGCCCGCAGTTGGGCCTGGAGTGGCCGTGGGTCACGCAGGAGAACGCGCTGCTGAGCGCGATCGACTTCGCGGTCCTGGCTGCCGTCGCAGGGGTGTGGGGGGATGTGCGCACACCGATTGCGGAGCGGACACTGCGCCTGAAGCGGACCGTCGCGGCGTATGTCACCTTCGCCGCCGTGGGCTGCGTCGTCGTCACCGGCTTCTTCAGCGTCACCATGTCCGGGTCACTCAGGGATCTCGACTCGATCGAGATCGACCACACCGGCCGCACGGTTCTCATAAGCACATCGCCCCGGGGGCGTTCGTACCACTTCGGCGCGCTGTGGCTGCTCGATCCTGTGACCGGCAGGCTCAACCGGATCGCGAGGGGGCCCATGGGCGGCGCGCGCCTCTCACCGGAGGGCAGACGAGTCCTCCTCCACTACGGTGGCGAGCTGCTCGACGGACGCCTTGAGCGGGAAGCGTACTGGATCTACGACATCGCATCCGAGAGCTACGAGCGCATGCCCGAGCCCCAGTCGCTACGGGTCTGGGGGGACTCGGAGAGCCCCGAGCCCCACTCCCCGGGAGGCACCTATCTCGCTGTGGATAACGGCGCATTCATGTACCGGCGTGACGGGCGGTGGGAGGAGTTCGTACCTCCGGCGCCCTACGCCCATGGACTGCCGGGCGGCTGGGCGCCGGACGAGAGCGCCCTCTACTGGGCTATCCTGCCGAACAGCGCTTCAGGCACCGCGCCCGATGCGCTCCGGCGCAAAGCCCCGGACTGGAACGCCGCAGCTGACACGCTGGTGGTGCGTACCCAGGCGCCATCCGGCAGGACCGACGCCGTCGGGGCAGTGCCCGGCCGCCTGCGGGTGCGCGGCATATCGCCTGACGGGCGATACCTGCTGCTCGGCCCGTCCCCNNCCCCGTACGAGGCGGATGCGGATTCGGCTCAGCCGCCGACTATACTTGATCTGACAACCGCGCGCGGTGTGGAGCTTGAGGGCGCCGTGGTGAGCGGTGACGGCTGGACCGCTTCCTCAGAGCGCGTCTGGTGTCGCATTCCGAGCAGCGGGCCGCGCCACTCTCGCCGACGGCCCGGGTGGGTGCTCATCGACGCATCCAGCGGCCGGCACCTTGCGGACCTCCGGCCGGGCGGCGATAACGCCAGGCAGCTTGCGATGTCAGCAGACCGCACCCGCATCCTGCTCCTTACCCAGAGCCCGGCCGACACGCGACATGGGTTCCGTTACTGCCTCTGGGTTGCCTCCGCCGATGGCAGCGACTGCCGGGAGCTGTACCAGACTTCCGCCAAAGTGGACGTCACCGGCTGGACGAGTGATGGCAATGTCATCGCTCTGGAGAGGGACTGGGAGGCCGGGTTCGTCCGCGTCATCCGCATCGACACCGAGACGGAGGCGGTCACGACACTGCTTCACCGCCCGCAGCGGTGGTAGGTGCGCGTGCCGCCAACGCTCAACCGAGGATTCATCCCCGACCGCGTGGAAGTCAGTACGAATACCATCAGCCCGCGCCGTAACTACTCGCGCGGCCACGCCGTCTCCCCGGGGTGAACCCTCCATGAGTGAGAAGATACGGGCCGGGATGCTCGGGACCGTCCACGCGCACGCAGGTGGCAAGTACCTGGCTTTCAGGGATGGGCCCGACTACGACTTCATCGGCGTGGCAGAGCCAAATCCAGAGTACCTCGAGTACTCGAGGCAGTTGCCCTACTACCAGGACGTCAACTGGGCCGACAAGTCGGCGCTTCTGGATGACGACAGCGTGCAAGTGATCGCCATCGAGGGCCACGTCCGCGACCTGATGGCCCTTGGTATGGAGGCCCTCCACGCCGGCAAGCACATCCACCTCGATAAGCCCGCGGGCACCGACATCAAGCAGTTCGAGGCTCTCCTGCGCCTGGCCATCGAGAAGGGTCTGCAGGTGCAGATGGGCTACATGTTCCGCTACAACCCCGGCTTCGCGCTGGCGATGCGAGCGGTCACGGAAGGGTGGCTGGGCGAGGTGTTCTACGTCCACGGGGAGATCAACTCCGCGCTCAAGCCCGAGATGCGTGCGCGGCTCGACTGGCACCCCGGCGGGATGATGTTCGAACTCGCCTGCCATCTGATCGACCAGCTTGTCGCCACACTTGGTCTGCCCCGGAACGTGATGCCCTCCCTCAAGCACGACGGCCCCGTGGATGACAAGCTGGCCGACAACTGCACCGCGGTGTTCGAGTATGACGGCGCGGTCGGCATCATCCACACCTCAGCCATGGAGCAGGGCGCGCCACAGCGGCGCATCTGGGAGGTCTGTGGCACGAAGGGGACGGTCATTGTCCAGCCGCTGGAGCCGCCCTCGGTGCGCCTGTACCTCGATGAGCCGCAGGGCGGGTACCAGGCGGGCTGGCAGGGGATCGAGGTACCGAACACTCCGCGCTATGTGGCCGATGTCGCCCACCTGGCGGCTGTCGTCCGCGGGCAGGCGGAGCCTCTGCAGATGTATGAGCACGACCTGATCACCCAGCAGGTGGTGCTGTGGGCCAGCGGGGACAGGCAGGAGTTGTAGGGGAATCCGGGGACCCGCTGCGTTGTAGCGCATGTGGCATCCGGCTGAGGCAGCAGGACGCTACGGGTGCCAGCTCCCTTGACAGACGGCCGGGGTCACAGCTTCACCGTTGACCATTCCATACGCAGGGCCGGTACGCGGCCGAATGTGCAGAATGCTCAACGCTGAAGCTATGACCCCCTTCGCGGCGCCTGAATCGGGGACAGCGACCTACCGCGGTGCACACGGATGCTCACAGGCAGAAGTGAAGGGCGCGTCGTCCGCCTTCGTCCCGCGGCTGTGGGGCTGCTGTGGGCCTACGCGCGAGCGGCTGCGCTTCGGCCGCATCTTCGCCGGTGACTGCGGCTCCGGCTACGAGTGGCAGTCCCC